>NZ_JBANET010000001.1:0-385717 GCF_037026685.1 Orrella sp. JC864
GCTAGCGGCTAGCGGCGGCTCAGGCCGTAGCGGCCGCCGCCCATCAGGGCGATGGCGATGGCGCCGAAAAGGAACAGGCCCTGCAGCTCCAGGGCCCAGCCGCCCATCTTGGTGAACTGCCCCAGCTGGCTGGCGTGCGCCAGCAGGATGGCCACCAGCATGTTGATGGCCACCAGGATGGCGGCCGGACGGGTGAACAGGCCCAGGATCAGCAGGATGGGGGCGATCACCTCGCCCACGTACACGCCATAGGCGAAAAAGCCGGGCAGGCCGGCGCCGGCCACCATGCCCTGGATGCCGCCGATGCCGTTGGCAAGCTTGAACAGGCCGTGAAACAGCATGAGGATGCCGATGCTCAGCCGCAGCACCAGTTTGCCTGCATCGTCGTAAGTGGACATGGTTCGATCCTTTGCAAGAAAAAAAGGGGGGGTGAAATGCTGCGCAACTTAGCAGGTCGGTGTGACCCCTGCAACATCGGCGTGGCGGCCGGGCGGGAATTTCCTTGCGCCGGCCCGGCGGGATCCGGACACGGCAGGTAACACGCGGGCGGCTGACAGGGCAGGGGCGCCGCGCTACGATCGGGACAACCGGAACCCATCCGCGGCAAGGAGGCGCGCCATGAGCAGTCAGGAAATCGCCTGGGACGTCAGGGCCCGGCAAGATGGCAGATTCTATGGTTATGTAACGGTCAGCCACAGCGGCGGGCGCGGCGCGGCCACCAGTACGGTCCAGCGCTGCCCCGATACGCGCGGCACCATCGAGGAGGCCGAGGCGGACGCCCAAGCCCTGGCCGCCAAGCTGCGCGCAAGCCAGCCCGGCTGAGGCGATCCACGCAAGCGTGTCGTGCCGGCCCCTCCTACGAGAGGAGTTGCATCGAGATGGACAAGCGTATCGAACTGCTGGTGAGCGAACCCGAGGCCGGCCAGTGGGAGTGGCGCATCGTGCGGATCAACGACGACGGCAGCCCGGGCGAACTGCTGGGTTCGGAACTGGGCTACGACACCCGGCTCGAGGCCGAGCAGGCGGGCAAGGTGGCGCTGGACCTGCTGGCGGCCGCCTGAACCGCCGCTTACCCGTGTTGCATCCCGTTGCCCCAGCGGGCGGCGCCGGCCGATATAGTCCGTGCACGGCCCGCATGGGGCGGGCCCGACCCCCGCACGGCAAGGATGAACGACACACTGGATCTGCTGCAGTGGCCAGCCATGGCGGTAACCGTCGCCGCCGCCTACCTGGTCGCTTCCAAGAGCAAGCGCCGGCGCCATGCCGGTTTCTGGACCTTCGTGGCCAGCAACGTCCTGTGGGTGGCCTGGGGCGTGCATGCCTCGGCCTACGCGCTGGTGGTCCTGCAGCTGTTCCTGGGCGTGACCAACGTGCGCGGACTATGGAAGACGCGGGCAGGCGCGCCGGATGCCGCCTGATCCAGTGCAACGACGACAAGGAGCCCGATCATGAAGAACGCTATGCGTGCCGCCGCCCTTACCCTGATGGTGGCCGCTTCCGGAGCCGTGCTGGCGCAATACGCCGGCCCCAGCTCCATTCCCAAGACCACGGTCAAGGAGCTGCTGGACACCGGCAAGGACGACCAGAAGGCCATCCTGGTCGGACGCATCGTCTCGCACGATGGCGATGACCACTACACCTTCGACGACGGCACCGGCCGGATCCGCGTGGAGATCTCCTCGCGCCGCTTTCCCCAGGGCCAGCCCATCGACGACAAGCAGCAGGTCGAACTGACCGGCGAACTGGACAAGGACCGCAACGACGTGGAGTTCGACGTGGACAAGCTGCGGGTGATGTAGGGCAGGGCGCACGCGCTGGCTGGGCCTGCTGATACACTGTGGCCGTTCCGCAAAGCGCGTCCTTTTCCCGCATGAGCCAGCGCCTTTCGGGCCGCCGCCCCGCGTGCTGGCTCGCCCTTATCGCTTTCGTCTATGCCACGCTGCTGCCCGTGCTGGGCATGGCGAGCGAGCCGTCGTCCACGGCCCGCAAGGTCTGGCTGGAGCTATGCAATGCCGGCACGCACGAGCGCATCGCGGTCGATCTGTCGGCCGACGCCGACGGGCCGCAGCAAGGGCAGGCCGTATCCGCTGCCGCCCTGGGGCATTGCCTGCTGTGCTGCTTCCCATCCTTCCTGCCTGAAACCGGATGGCCGGCCATCGCGCCGGCCACGCGCGCCCACCTGCTGGCGCCCGTGCCCGAAGCCGTGGCCCCGCCGGGCCGGCCGGCCTGGCATCCCTGCCGCGCGCGCGCCCCGCCTGTGCCGGCCTGATTGCGTCCTCGCGCGTGCGGCGCCCCCAAGGCGGGGCGGTCTCGCACGCAAAGCCATAAGAACTTCCAGCGGCGATACCTGAGTCCTTGCCCACGCATGGGCGAGGCCGGGTATCCGCGCATGCGCTGGTGCGGCGCGCGCCCCCCGGGCGGGCCGGGCCGCCGCGCGTGCCATGCCGCGCATTCGGGACGACGACATGTTCGATAGCACCAAGACCACGCTCGCGCGGCGCCGCGCCGTGCCGGGCGCAGCCGCCGCACACCTTGCCCTGGGCCTGGCCGCCTTGCCGGCCCTGGGCCAGCCGGCCACCATGCTGGCGCCGCTGCGCGTGACGGCCGAGCCGCAAAGTCAGCTCGACACGCCTGCCTTCACCGGCTCGAACCTGGGGTTGACGCCGCGGCAGACGCCGGCCAGCGTGGAAATCATCAATCGCGGGCAATTGCAGTCGCGCGGCGACGCCGGCCTGTCCGAGGCCATTACGCGGGCCGGCGCGATCTCGGCCATGGGCCACCCCGGCAACGGCTTTTCCTCCTTGTCCACCCGCGGCTTTGCCGACAGCACCTCGGTGATGCGCCTGTACGACGGCCTGCGCCAGTACGGCGGCGTAGGCGTGACTTTCCCCTTCGATACCTGGTCGGTCGAGCGCATCGAGGTGCTGCGCGGCCCGGCCTCGGTGATCCACGGCGACGGCGCCATCGGCGGCGTGGTCAACGTGGTGCCCCGCAAGCCCACGTTCGGCCCGATCCGCAACGAAGTGCAGGCCACCTTGGGCACGCGCGACACCGCCCGCCTGGCGCTGGGCAGCGGCGGCGCGCTGGGCGAGCGGCTGGCCTATCGCCTGGACCTGAGCGGCAACCGCGAGGCCGGTTGGGTCGACCGGGGCGAGATGGGCGATGCGACCTTCTCGGGCGCGCTGCAATGGGAGGCCAGCCCGGACCTGAGCCTGACGCTGAGCCATGCCTATGGCTACCAGCGGCCGATGCGCTACTTCGGCACGCCGCTGGTCCAGGGCCGCCCGCTGCAATCGCTGCGCGGGAAGAACTACAACGTGCGCGACAGCTTCATGCGGTTTCGCGACCAATGGACCCAGCTCGATGCCGTCTGGACGCCCAATGCCG
Source organism: Orrella sp. JC864 (assembly GCF_037026685.1). NCBI lineage: Bacteria > Pseudomonadati > Pseudomonadota > Betaproteobacteria > Burkholderiales > Alcaligenaceae > Orrella > Orrella sp. JC864. The sequence goes on from NZ_JBANET010000001.1 coordinate 3,388, forward strand.
CGGCCACGGTGCGCGGCAGGCTGTATCAGGTGGCAAGCAAGCGCGACTGGCGCAATGCCGAGAACTACCTGTACGACCCGGACACCGGGCTGATCGACCGCTCGGGCAACACGGCCATCTCGCACGACCAGCGCCAGACCGGCCTGACCGCCGACGCCGCCTTCCAAGGCACCTTGGGCGGGCTGGCAAACACGCTGTCGGTGGGCTTTGACGCCAGCCGCAGCCGTTTCGAACACGTCAACAACACCTATGCGGGCAGTTCCGGGCCGGTCGATCCCTATGATTTCGAGCCCGGGCGCTTTGCCAGCGATGCGCCGACGATTCCGCGCTATCGCAACCGGGCCGAGCAGTTCGCCCTGTTCGTGGAAGACCGCCTTGCCGTGACGCCGCGCTGGTCCCTGGTCGGCGGGCTGCGCTACGACCATGCGCGCGTGGTGCGCGACGACCTGCCCACGGGCACGCGCGCCTTGCGCAAGACCTATTCGGACGTGGGCTGGCGCATGGGCACGGTCTACGACCTGAGCGCGGACCTGGCGCTGTATGCCCAGTATTCGCAGGCCGCCGACCCGGTCAGCGGCCTGTTGATGCTAAGCCCGGCCAACGCCGCCTTCGACATGGCGCGCGGCCGGCAGGTGGAAGTGGGCCTGAAGCAGGATTTCTGGCAGGGCAGGGGCCAATGGACGCTGGCGGCTTATCACATCCGCAAGTCGGACCTGCTCACGCGCGATGCCAGCGCGCCCGACCGGCGCGTGCAGGTGGGAGAGCAGTCCTCGCGCGGCATCGAGGTGGCGGTGAACGTGGCGCTGGCCCACGGCTGGCGCATCGAAGCCAACGCCACGGCGCTGCGGGCGCGCTACGACGATTTTGCCGAATCCGTCGGCGGCGCGGCGGTCTCGCGCCAGGGCAAGGTGCCGCCCAACGTGGCCCAGCGGCTGGCCAACCTTTGGGTGAGCTGGAATTTCCAGCCGGGCTGGACCGCGATGGGCGGGGTGCGCTACGTGGGCAAGCGCTATGCGGACAACGCCAACACCCTGGAGCTGCCTGCGTATGCCGCCACCGACCTGGCGCTGCGCTGGGAACTGGATGCCGACACCACGCTGACCGCGCGCGGCGAGAACGTGTTCGACCGGGCCTATTTCTCCACGGCCTACTACAGCAACACGCAATGGTTCTACGGCCCGGGCCGGCGCCTGAGCCTGACGCTGAACCACCGGTTCTGAGGGGGGCAGGGAAGATGGCTTTGCGCGCACAGGCCCGAAGGCTGACCTACCTGGTTCACCGCTGGAGCGGCGTGGCCGGATGCGTGCTGATGCTGCTGTGGTTCGTCAGCGGCGTCACCATGCTGTTCGTCGGCTATCCCAAGCTCACGCCCGGCGAGCGGCTGGCCGGGCTGCCGGCGCTCGATGCGCAGGCATGCTGCCCGGTGCCCGACGGCGTGCGGGCCGCGCTGGCGCAAGGGCAGGCGGTGCTGACCTCGATAGGCGGCCAGCCTCATTTCGTGGTGCGCGAGGGCGCGGCGCCGGCTGCGTATCCGGCGCAAGACGCCGCCCGGCCCGGCGCGGCCGGACCGGCCCAGGCGCTGGCCGAGGCGGCCAGCCGCATGCCGGGCGCTGCGCTGCGCTACGGCGGCATGGTCCAGCAGGACCGCTGGACGCACGCGCGCGGCCTGGATGCGCATCGTCCCTTGCACAAGGTGTATTGGGACGGATCCGGCCCGCACGGGCCCGGCCGCGGCACCCTGTACATTTCCTCGGCCACCGGCCAGCTGGTGCTCGATGCACCCTTGTCCCAGCAGCGCTGGAACTATGTGGGCGCCTGGCTGCACTGGCTGTATTTCCTGGGCAAGGGCGCGGACGGCCCGCTGTGGTCCTGGACCGTCATCGCGCTCTCGGCCCTGGGCACGCTTGCCGCGGCCAGCGGCATGGTGGTGGGGCTGTGGCGCTGGCGGTTCCGGGGCCGCTACAAGTCGGGCGCGCGCACCCCCTATCGGCAGGCATGGATGCGTTGGCACCATTGGGCCGGGCTGCTGTTCGGCGCCCTGGTTTGCACCTGGATCTTCAGCGGGCTGATGTCGATGAACCCGCTGTCCGTGTTCGCGCCCGGGCCCGGCGCCGCGCGGCCGGACCCCGCGGCCTATCGCGGCGGCGGCCAGCCGGCCCCCGCGGGGCCGCTGGCCGAACCCCGGTCCGTGCTGCGGGCCTTGCAGTCCCAGGGGTTTGCGGCGGTGGAGCTGCAGTGGCGGCGGCTGGACGGGCGCGCCTACGTGCTGGCCTATGACGCGCAGGCGCGCAGCCGCCTGGTCCTGCCCGAGCGCGCGGGGCTGGCCGTGGCGCGGCAGTTCCAGCCGCAGGACGTGCTGGCGGCGGCGCAGCGCGCCTACGGCCGGGCACCCGTGCGCAGCGCCGTCATCGCGCGGCACGACGCGTATTACTACGAGCGCCATCCCGAGGCCATGAACGGCGCCCTGGTGCGAGGGCTGCCGGCCTTGCGGCTGGATTTCGACGATGCGGGGCGCACCCGCGCCTATATCGACCTGCGCACCGGCGAGCTGGCCCTGAGCCTGTCGCGCGCGCAGCGCGCCGGGCGCTGGCTGTTCAACTTCCTGCACAGCTGGGACTTGCCCGCGATGCTGCGGGCCGGCCCGCTGCGGGACCTGGTGCTGATCCTGTTGAGCCTGGGCGGCATCGCGGTCTCGGCCAGCGCAGTGGTGATCGGCTGGCGCAGGCTGCGCGGATCGGGCGGGTGATACGCGGGGCGGATAGGCGGGGCGGATAGGCGGGGCGGATAGGCGGGGCGGATACGCGGGGCGGATAGGCGGGGCGGCGGATAGGCGGGCGGGGCGCCGGGCTTGCCGCCGGCTAGAGCTGCCGCCATAGGGCGGCCGCCACGACCCCGGCGGCGATGGCGGGCAAGGGCCTTCTTGCCAGCAGCATGACCAGGGCGGTGGTCGCCAGGGCAATCCTGGCGCCGCCGTCGCCGCTTGCCGCCAAGGGCGCAAGCAGCGCCACCAGGACCGATCCCGACATGCCGTTGATGAACCGCCGCGTGCGCGGGCCGATGGGCACGAAGGACATGATGAACAGGCCGCCCCAGCGCGTGGCCAGGGTCGTGGCCGACATGGCCAGGATGACGAAGAGGGCGCCCAGGCCGTGCGCGTCAATGCTCATGGGCCGGCTCCTTCCATGCCAGCGCGGCAAGGCCGCCGGCCAGCGCGCCCACGATGACGTGGCTGTTCTCCGGCAGATACCGGTAGGCCAGCAGGGAAGCGCCCGCGGCCACGCCCCAGACCGCCAGTGTGCGCAGGTTCTTGTCCGCGCCCGCGACCATGGCGAGCAGGAAGCAGCCCATCACCATGTCCAGCCCCAGGCGCGTGGGATCCTGGATGGCGTTGCCGAAATACAGGCCCAGCCAGGTGCCCAGCACCCAGGACACCCAGAGCGCCAGGCCGCCGCCCACCAGCAGGCCCAGCCCGGGCTGCCCGCGGTGCAGCGCCTGCATGCACAGGGCCCAGTTGGCGTCCGAGGCCAGCAGCATCGTCCCATAGCGCTGTGCCGGCGGCAGCGCGCGCAGCCAGGGATACAGCGTGGCGCCCATCAGCAGATGGCGCGCGTTGACCGCGAATACGGTGACCAGCATCGTGAACAACGGGATTTGCGGGCCCCATAGCTCCAGCGCGGCGAATTGCGAGGCGCCGGCGAACACCAGGGCGCTCATGACGACGATGGACGCGTCATCCAGCCCCGCCTGTATCGCCGCCAGGCCAAAGGCCGCCCCGAACACGACCACGAAGGCCGAAAGCGGCGCGAGTTGCCGAAAACCTGCCCAGACAAGCCGGCCATCGAGCCGGTGCGCCGTCTCGACGCCTGTCATATCGTGCTCCTGTGGGAGTCCCGGCCGCGGCGAGGGCCGTGCCGAGGGACTCGGAATGGCAAAGATGCCAATATATGCTTTCCGGAAAGCGACAGGCAAAGGAGCGGGCGTGCGCACTGTCAGCGTCATCGACGATTCGGGCTTGCTGGCCGTGTTGGACGTGGCCGGGTATCGGCCGTACGTGTCCGGGGACTGGGACCACGCGGGCCTGGTCGCGCATTTGCGCGCCCAGACGCAGGCTGGCCGGATCTTCGCCTGGGACTGCGGCGACGGCGGCGGCAGCTATCCGGTCAGCCTGCGGCAAGGCATCTCGGCGTCCAAGGGTTTTCGGGAAGCAGGCAGCGTCCTGGCCGTGCGCTCCGGACTGGTCCACGTGGTGTCCTACGATTCCTTGACCATGGCGGCGCAGTTCGCCGATGCGGCGCTGCCAGCCGCGCACGAGCAGGACCAATGCCTGGCGCTGGCGCCAGGCAGCTATCGGGTGCGTGTCGTGCAAACGTACGATCCGGCTGCGCTGGATAGGCCGCGCGCCGGCTTGCCGGCATTCGTGATCGAGTTCGAGGCGGGATCGGGCCGGCCGGCGGACGGCGTGGCTTGGCATCTTGGCTGAGATGCATCCTGGCTAAAATACGCATAATGTATATTATGAGAAGTTATGGTGAAGAAGAAAGTAGTGGCTGTGCCAGGATCGGGTGTGACAAAACCGACGCATTCATCGCCCAAGGATGCACGCTGAACCGTTAGAGTGCCGACTCCTTCCTGCCCACCTCACTCGCATGTCTCGCCATGACCACGCCTATCGCAGCCTGTTCGGCCACCCTTCCATGGTGGCCGATCTGTTGCGCGGCATCGTCCGGCAGGACTGGATCGCAGGGCTGGATCTTTCGACCCTGGAACGCGTCAACGGCGAACACGTCGCCGGCCTGCGCCAGCGGCGCTCCAGCGACATGGTGTGGCGGGCCAAGCAATACGAAAGGCCGTCCCATCTCTATGTGCTGCTGGAATTCCAGTCGCGCAGCGATGCGCACATGGCCCTGCGGATCTTGACCTACCTGAGCCTGCTCTACGAGGACATCAAGCGCCAGGGCAAGCTGCTGCCCCGTGGCCGCTTGCCTGCCGCCGTGCCCATCGTGATCTATAACGGCCTGCCCCGCTGGCGTTCGGCCCGACAGGTAGCCGAACTGATCGAGCCCGTGTCCGGACTGCAGGAGCACGTGCCCACGCTGCGCTACCTGTTGCTTGACCAGGGGGCGCTTCTGGCCCGGGGGGATCTGCCGGCCGGCAACCTTGCCACCCTGCTCTTTCGGCTCGAACACGCGCGCAGCGAGGACGAACTGCGCCAAGCACTGCAAGGGCTGATCGGCCGTTTGCACGGGCCGGCATTCGAAGACTTGCAGCGTACCTTCGTGGCATGGCTAAGGGACGTTTTGCTGCCCGCGCGCGCGCCTGGCGTTAGCATTTCGGCCATCACTACCTTGCATGAGCCTGAAGCCATGATCGTTGAGGAAAAGATCGACTGGAGCCTGCGCTGGAAGCAGCAGGGCCTGCAGGAAGGCAGGCAGCAGGGGCTCCGGGAAGGACGCAGGGAAGGCCATCAGGAAGGACGCCGGGAAGGCGAATCCCTGTTGCTGCGGCGACAGCTCGTCCGGCGTTTCGGCGCCTTGCCCAAGCAGGTCGACCGGCGCCTGACGCAGGCCGGCAGCGAGGAACTGCAAGCCTGGGCCATGAACGTGCTGGATGCCCGGACGCTGGAGGAGGTCTTTCGCGGCGCTTCCCACGTCCAATAGGCGGCATGCGGGCGGGCGGTCCCCTTACGCCCCGCCGTCCCCCGGCACCGTGCCGGCCGGCAGTTGCTCCACGTGCCGGCAGATATCGCCCGGGCGCGTCAGCCAGATCCTGTCGCGGTGCGCCACGATGTGCTGGAAGGCGCGGCGCAGCTCGCGGATGCGGTACGGGCGCCCGACCAGGAAAGGATGCAGCGAGATCGGCATGACCAGGGGCTGGCGCGCCGATTGTTCGAGCATCTCGTCGAAGGTGTCGATCAGCATGTCGCTGAATTGCGCCGAGGTGTAGCGGTACCAGACCAGGCTGCGGTTGTCGTTGTTCTCGATCGGATAGGGCATGAGCAGGATGCGGCCGTTGCGGGTGGCGGCCCAGATCGGCTGGTCGTCCGATGTCCAGTCCATGCAATAGCGGTAGCCGGCCTCTTGCAGCAGGTCCAGCGTGACGGGCGTGTTGGACAGCCAGGGGCTCATCCAGCCGGTGGGCGCGGCGCCCTCTTCCTGCCGGATGCGCCCGGTGCACGATTCGATCAGGTGCTTTTCCTCGGCTTCGGACAGGCTTTCCTGCACGTCCGAATTCGTCAGGCCGTGGCCCAGGATCTCGTCGCCGCGGCTGCGGATGCGCGCCGGGATGTCCGGGTGCAGGTCGTAGACGGCGGTGTTGAGCTGGTGGCCGGCCGGGATATCCAGCTGGTCGAACAGGTCCATCAGGCGCCAGAAGCCCACGCGGTTGCCGTAGTCGCGAAAGGAATAGATGCTGTGCGATTGGGCCTGGTCCGGCGGCGCGATGGCCGCGCCCTTGCCCTTGCCGAAGCGAAACGCCTCGATGTTGGTCGAGACGTAGACCGCCAGGCGCGTGCCGTTGGGCCATTCGTAGGTGGGACGGTCGTCGATGTTGCGGTAGGCATACCGCTGGTGCTGCTCGATCATGGAAGGCTCCAGCAAGGGGTTCGTGTAGCGGGCGCGGTCCTGCGCCCTACTCCATCATGTCGGGAATGAATGTCACCAGGTCCGGAAACAGGATCAGGACCAGCAGGATCGCGAATTCGATCAGAACGAACGGCGTGACGCCCCGGAACACGTCGCCCAGCGACAGCGGCACCGGCGAGGCGCTGCGCACCACGTAGACGTTCAGGCCCACGGGCGGGGTGATCAGCGCGATCTCGGCCAGCTTGACCGCGATGATGCCCAGCCAGATCGGGTCGTAGCCCACGCCCGTGAGCACCGGGAACATCACCGGCAGCGTCATGATCATGATGGCCACGGCCTCGATCACCATGCCCAGCACCAGGTACAGCGCGATGAAGGCCAGCAGGTAGACATAGGGCGGCAGCTCCAGCGCCAGCAGGCTGTCGGCCACCGAGCCCACCAGCCCCGTGTAGGTCAGAAAGCGCGAGAAGATCATCCCGCCGATGATGATGATGAAGATGGTCGTGGTGGTGATGCTGGCCTCGCGGATGATCTCCAGCAGCGTGCTGCGGTTGAGGCGGCGCTTGCCCAGGGCGATCAGGAAGGCGCCGAAGGCGCCCACCGCGCCGGCGTAGGTCGGCGTGAACAGGCCCGTGTAGATGCCGCCGATGACCAGCAGGAACAGGAAGCTGATGCCCCATACCGCGCTGAGCGATTGCCATTTCTCGCGCTGGCTGACCACGGCCTTTTGCAGCGGCGCCAGCGCCGGGTTGCGCACCGCGCGCAGGTAGATGCCCAGGATGAAGGCGGCGATGGTCAGGGCCGCGGGCACCAGTCCGGCCAGCATCATCTTGGAGATGGACTGTTCGGTGACGATGGCATAGACCACCATGATGATGCTGGGCGGGATCAGCGCGGCCAGCGTGCCCGAGGCGGCGATGCAGCCGGCGCTGAGCTTGCGGTCGTAGCCCAGGCGCGTCATCTCGGGCATGGCGATGCGGGTGAACACGGCCGAATTGACCACCGTGGAGCCCGATGCCGCGCCAAAGGCCGAGGAGGCCAGCGTGGTGGCGATGGCCAGGCCGCCCGGCAGGCGCCCCATCCAGTTATAGGCGGCGCGGTACAGGTCGGTGGTCAGGCCGGCGTGGGTGGCGAAGGCCCCCATGAAGATGAACAGCGGTATCACCGCCAGCGTGAACGAATTGGTGGTGTTGAACGGGACGGTGGCCAGTTGCGCCAGCGCCGCGTCCGGGCCGATCACCAGGGTGATGCCCAGAAGGCCGACCAGGCCCAGCGCCACGCCGATCTGCGTGCCGATGACCAGCAGGAAGGCCAGCAGCGCCACGGCGATCAGGCCTGCGATGTTCGCGTCGATCACGATGCGTATCCTTGATAAATCAGCGCTCGAGGTGGGCGGCGTCGTCCTTGAGCCGCCCGCCCGTGCCCCGCGCCAGCAGGGCCAGGTCGGCGCACAGGTCCAGCAGCAGCTGCAGCAGGTAGAGCGCCGCGCCGAAGGCCAGCGCGAAGCGGGCCGGATACAGCGGGAAGCGCACCGCGCCGCTGGTGGCCTCGTCGATGCTCAGGCTGTAGAGCGCCTCGTTCCACCCCTGCCAGAGAAGCAGGCCGAAGAAGGCGATGCCGGCCAGGTCCGCCAGCACGTCCATCAGGGATTGCATGCGCGGGCCGGCCTGCAGGTAGATCAGTTCGACGCGGATGTGCTTGCGCTGGATCTGGGCGTAGGCCAGGCCGCCGAACACCACCAGCACCATCACGCTTTCGCTCAGCTCGTAGGCGCCGTGGATGGGATGGCCGAACTTGCTGGTGACCACGTCGGCGATGCCGGCGAACATGGACAGGAACAGGCCCACGCCGCCGATGAATACCGACAGCCAGGCCAGCCGCTGCACCGCTCGGGATAGAGTCTGCACGATGCGCTCCTTGGGACGGACTTGGGGCCGGCGGCCGGCGGCCGCCCTGCCCTCGTTCTGGCCTTACTGGCCCAGTTCGCGCCAGCGTTCGGCGATGCGGGCGGCCGATTCTTCCTGGCCGGACCGTTTCATGTCCTGCACCCAGGCCTGCAGCAGGTCCGGCGTCTGCGCCTTCCACTTTTCCAGCTCCGCCGCGTCGAAGGCCCGCACCGATGCGCCCGAGGCCTTGATGGTCTCGATCATCTTGGCGTCGCTTTGCTCGAGCCAATCGGGATAGCGCGCCTGGGCGGCCGCGGCTTCTTCCAGGATGATCCGGCGATAGTCCTCGGGCAGCCGGTTCCAGGTGCGCTTGCCGATCACGGTCAGGTGCCCGCCCATGGTCATGATCGGGCCGCAGGTGTGCTTGCCGGCTTCATGCACGCGGTTCGAGACCACGTTGCCCAGGTTCAGGAAGGAGTAGTCCAGCGCGCCGCGCTGCAGCGCCTCGTAGATTTCCACCACCGGGATGGTCAGGGGCGTGGCGCCGGCGGCGGTCAGCACCTTGGGGATGTCCGAGCCGAAGGCGCGCACCTTCTTGCCCGAGACGCCGGCCAGCGTATGGCAGTTCTCGCCCGGGCCGGTCAGGTAGTACGAGCCCAGCGCCTGCTGGAACAGGAACTGCACGCCCAGCTTGTCCAGCTCCTGCGTGAACTCGGGAAACTTCTGCACCGAGTCCTGCATGATCTCCACGGCCTGGCGCGGCGTGTCGAACACCAGCGGGATCTGGCTGGCCTTCCAGTAGCGCAACTGGTCGGGATAGTAGCCGGGGACGATCGCGGCCATGTCCACGCCGCCGCGCCCGACCAGCTGCAGCACTTCGTTGCCGCCGCCCAGCGCACCCGAGTAGGCGATGCTGAACTTGACGGCGCCGTCGGTGCGTTCGGACACGCGCCGCGCGAACTCTTCCTCGACTTCCAGGAATTCGCCCTTGGGCAGGTAATGCGCCCAGCGCAGATTGAACTTTTGCTGGGCCATGGCCGCGGCCGGGACCAGGCTCATGCCGAGCATGGCGGCCGTGCCGATTGCGATCAGAGTTTTCTTCATGATTTTCCCCTTGTGGAGCCAGGTTACGGAGACTGCGGTAGAAACGGGACGCCGTCAGGCGGCCTGTCGGTCGGAAACGTGGGCGCGCAGCGCGTCGCGCAGCCGCGCGGCCAGCGCCAGGAACAGCGCGTCCTGGCCGTGGCGGCCCACCAGCTGCACGCCCACGGGCAGGCCGCTGCCGGCCGCGCGGGCCAGCGGCAGGTGCAGGCTGGGCCAGCCCAGCAAGGACCAGATCTTGTTGAAGACGCCGTCGCCGGTATGGCCCAGGCCGGCCGGCGCGGTCCCGCCGGCGCTGGCGGTCACGATCAGGTCGGCCTCGCCGGCCAGGGCATCCCAGGCGCGCTGCATCGACGCCTGCAGCTGGCGCGCTTCGCGGTATTGGCGCGCGCCGATGCCCAGGCCGCGCCGGACCGTGCCCTCCAGTTGCGGGCTCAGCCCCGCGCCGTGCAGGCGGGCCACCGGCGCGATGTTGCGGGCCAGTTCGTATTCCATGATGGTGGCGTGGGCCTGCAGCAAGGCGCCGGCCTGGGCGAACGGTGCGAGCGTGCGCACGGCATGCCCGGCCTGGCGCAGCGCCGAGGCGGCCTGCTCCAGCGCCTGCTCGGCCTCGGGCTGCACGGGCGCGATGGCCGCGCCGGGAATCAGGACCACGCGCAGCGGGCCCTGGCCCGCCGAGGCCGTACCCATCGCGGGGTCGGGCAGCAGCACGCGCGCCACGCAGGCCACGTCCTCCAGTTCGGCGCCATACCAGCCGATGACGTCCAGCGATTCGCAGGTGAGCTTCATGCCGTCGCGCGGCACCAGCCCGAAACTGGGCTTGAAGCCCACCACGCCGCAATAGGCGGCCGGGCGGATCATCGAGCCGCCGGTCTGCGTGCCCAGCGCAAAGGGCGCCATGCCGGCGGCCACGGCGGCGGCCGAGCCGCTGGACGAGCCCCCCGGCGTATGGGCCGGGTTGTGCGGATTGGTGGTCGGTCCGGGCGCCTTGAAGGCGAATTCGGCGGTCACCGTCTTGCCCAGCGGGATGGCGCCGGCCCGGCGCAGCATGTCCACGCAGGCGGCATCGTAGGCGCGCGGCGCGTCGGGGGTGACGTTCGAACCGCAGCGCGTGGGCATGCCCGCCACGTCGATGATGTCCTTCACGCCGAAAGGCACCCCCGCCAACGGCAGGCCAGGGTCCACGCCCTGGGCTTGCGCCAGCAGCGTCTGCTGCGGCGCGACATGCGTCCATGCCCGCACCGCCGGCTCGCGCGCGGCGATGGCCGCCAGCGATTGGGTCACGGCGTGGGTGGGCGGCAGGCTGCCTAGGCGCAGGCGATCGACGAAATGTTGCAAAAGCATGGAGAAAGAGAGCCGATGTGGGCGGCGCCGGCCCGCGGCAAGCGCCTGGATATTGGATGGCGCTTATAGTAGGAATCCCGAACTGATGTCGTCCAATACGAATTTGGACAAGGATTATGTCTAAGTTGGAATTAATGAGGCTGGAAGGCAAGCTGCTGCATGCCTTCAGCGTGGTGGCCGAAGAGCTGCATTTCGGCAGGGCCGCCGAGCGCCTGCGCATCAGCCAGCCGCCCTTGAGCAAGCAGATCATGCGGCTGGAGGAACAGCTGGGTGCCGCGTTGCTGATACGGACCACGCGTTCGGTGCGCCTGACCCCGGCCGGGCGCATCGTCCACGCCTACGCCAGGCGGCTGGCCGACGATCTGCAGGGTATGCTGCGCGCCGTCGAGCAGGTTTCGCACGGCCTGGCCGGCAACGTCACCATCGGGCTGGCGCCCAGCGCGGCGCGCTCGTCGCTGACGGTGGCCCTGCATCAGTTCAAGGAAGGCCACCCGGATTTCGCCGTGGAGCTGCGCGAGATGAATTCGCTGGAGATGGCCGATGCCTTGCGCGCGCGTCGCATCGACCTGGCCTTGATGCGCCCCATCGTGGTGGAGGCCGATATCCGCACGCACGTGGTGCACGAGGAGCCGATGCTGCTTGCGGTGCGCCTGGACCATCCCCTGGCCAACCAGCGCCGCGCCACCCTGGAGCAGGTCGCGCAGTATCCGCTGATCGGCTATGACGCCCGCATCTCGCCCTATTTCCGGACCCAGCTGCAAACGATGTTCCTGAAGGCCAGCGTGCGTCCGCACATCGTGCAGGAAAGCGTGGTGCCCACGCTGCTGGCGCTGGTGGAGATCGGCGTGGGCATCGCGCTGGTGCCCGAGTCCATCGCCCAGAGCCGCAACGGCGTGCTGCGCTTTGTGCCGCTGGCCGCCGAGCAGGCCAGCCACGTGCACATCATCGCCGCGACCCTGCGTCATGGCGAGAACAGCGCCAGGGACTCCTGCCTGCGGATATTGCGCCGCTTCGCGCGCGAGGCCGGCGGCCGCTGACATCGCCTCGCGCTGGCGGTGGACCGGCCGCGCCCGGCGGGCTAAGGTGCGCCTTGGCTTGCCCCGCGCAAGCCGCGCCTTTCCCATACCGATCGCCTTCGCCCCGCCATGACCCTGCCTGCCTTGCCTGCCGCCCCGCTTTCCGAAGACCTGTACCGCGACGCCTGCCGGGCCGGCCTGGCGCAAGTGGCCCGGGCGTTTCCCGAAGATCTTGCCCTGGCCGCGCAGGCCGTGGCCCAGGCGCGCCAGGCGTGGCCGGCTGACGCCGATCCGCTGGCCGAGCCCTGGCCGCCCATGCGCATGCGCCAGGCCCCGCCAGCGCCGGCCGCGGCCATGACGCAAGCGCGGCAGCGCGCGCCGCTGCCGCCGGCCAGCCTGCCCGCGCCGCGCGAGCCCTGGCATTGGCTCGATGCCGGCCAGATCGCAGCGGCCTACCGCGCCGGGGACTTCGGCCCGGTGGAGCTGGCCCGGGCGCTGCTCGAGCGCATCGATGCCCTCGATGGCGGCCTGCACGCTTTCATTGACGTCGATGCCGGGCAGGTACTGGCGCAGGCGCGCGCTTGCGAGGCGCGGCTGCGCGCCGGCACGCCGCGCGGCCCGCTCGAGGGCGTGCCGGTGGGCATCAAGGACATCCTGGATGTGGCCGGCCAGGCCACGACCTGCCATTCGCTGCTGCGCCTGGACCATCGCGCGGCCCAGGACGCCTTCGTGGTGGCGCGGCTGCGCCAGGCCGGCGCGGTGCTGATGGGCAAGCTTGCGCTGCACGAGTTCGCCGTGGGCGGACCGCCCGTCACCGTGCCCTTCCCTTCCGCCCTGAACCCTTGGGATCGCACGCGCCATCCCGGCGGCTCTTCGTCGGGTTCCGGCGTGGCGCTGGCCGCGGGCCTGGTCCCCTTGGCGCTGGGCACGGATACCGGCGGCTCGGTGCGCAACCCGGCGGGCCATTGCGGCGTGGCGGGCCTCAAGCCCACCTATGGCCTGGTTTCGCGCACGGGCGCCTTTCCCTTGAGCTTCACGCTGGATCACATCGGGCCGATGGCGCGCAGCGTGGCCGACCTGGCCTGCCTGCTCGATGCCATCGCGGCCTGGGACGGCGCCGACCCCGCCTGCGCGCCTTTCGCGCGGCCGGCCTACGGGAGCAAGCTGCACGCCGGCGTGGCCGGCTTGCGCATCGGCCTGCTGCGGCACTTTCACGAAGAGGACATGCCGGCGCATCCCGAGGTGGCGGCAGCCTTCGAGCAGGCGGCGCAGCTGCTGCGCGAGGCCGGCGCCCGGGTCTGCGAGGCCAGGCTGCCGCCGCTGCAGCGCTTTGGCGCGGCCCAGCGGGTGATTTTCCAAAGCGAGGCCTGGGCCATCCATGCCCAAGGCCTGCGCACCCGGCCGCAGGACTATTCGCCGGTGGCGCGCCAGAAGCTGCTGCCCGGCGCGTTGCTGAGCGCCGCCGAGTACGTGCAGGCGCAGCAGCTGCGCGGCCCGCTGATGGCCGCGGTGGACCAGGCCCTGGAGTCGGTGGACGTGCTGATGGCCGTCAATTCCATGGATCCGCCCTGCCGGGTGGACGATGCCCAGGCCTGCCGCCAGACCTACGGCCGCCACGCGCGCTCGCCCTTTAACCTGACCGGCCATCCGGCCCTGGCGGTCATGGCGGGCTTGAGCGGCGAAGGCTTGCCGCTGTCGGTGCAGTTCGTCGGCCGGGCCTTTGACGAGGCCACGGTGCTGCAGGTGGGCGCCGAGTTCGAGCGCCGCGCCGGCTGGGCCGGCCGGCACCCGCCGGGCCTGTAGGCCGCCGCCGGGGCCGTCCCTGGCCGGCGGCGGCATTGCCGCGCAAGAAACGGATGGATGCGCGCGCGCTTTCCTGGCTTAATACGCGTCCCGAGTCCGGCGCTAGCTGCCATGCGTCCCACCGCCCTGCTTCTGCTGTTGTGCCTGGCCGCCATCTGGGGGGCCGCCTTCCTGTTCATGCGCCAGCTGGTGCCGGTCATCGGCATCGTGCCCAACGCCTTTCTGCGCGTGCTGATTTCGGCCGCCGGCCTGGCGGCCATCGTGGCCCTGCTGGGCAAGCGCTGGGAGTTTCGCGGCAAGCTGCGCGCCATCATGCTGATCGGCATGGTCAATTCCGGGCTGCCCGTCCTGCTGTTCAGCATCGCCGCCTGGTACCTGCCCGCCGGCTATTCGGCGATCTTCAATGCCATGACGCCCCTGATGGGCGCGCTGATCGGCAGCCTGTTCTTTGCCGAGCGCTTGACGCGGGCCAAGCTGCTGGGGCTGGTGCTGGGCCTGGCGGGCGTGGCGGTGCTCAGCGGCGCCGGTCCGGTGCCCTTGAGCGCGCAATTGCTGTACGGCGCCGCGGCCTGCCTGGCCGCGACGGCCTGCTATGGCTTTGCGGGCTACTTCACGCGGCGCTGGATCAACGAGCGCGGCGGCCTGGACAGCGCCCTGTCGGCGCTGGGTAGCCAGGCCGGCGCCACCTTGCTGCTGCTGCCCGTGTTCCTGGCCACCAGCCTGGACATGCCCTGGACGCCCCTGCTGGCCCCGCGCATCCTGCTGGCCCTGGCCGGCCTGGGGCTGCTGTGCACCGCCGTGGCCTACATGCTGTACTTTCGCCTGCTGGCCGAGGTGGGCCCGCTCAAGAGCCTGAGCGTGACCTTCCTGATTCCGCCCTTTGGCGTGGGCTGGGGCGCGCTGCTGCTGGACGAGCCCTTGTCCTGGGCTCACCTGCAGGGCGGGCTGCTGATCGGCGTGGCCTTGTGGCTGGTGCTGCGCACCGGGCCGGCCGCCAAGGCGTAGCGCCGCCCGCTAGGCTGGCGGTTGCGCCTGCCAGCCGGGATCGGCGCGCTCGAGCAGCCGCGATATCTCGTCTTCGCTTACCGCCTTGGAGAACAGAAATCCCTGGAACTCGTTGCAGCCGGCCGTTGCCAGGAAATCGCGCTGCTCGGGCGTCTCGACGCCTTCGGCGGTGACCGTCAGCCCCATGGCGTGGCCCAGCGTCACGACGGCCGAGACGATGGGCGTGGAGTCGGCTGCCTGGCCGATGCTCTGGATGAAGCTGCGGTCGATCTTGATCTTGTCGACCTCGAACTTGCGCAGATAGCTCAGGCTTGAATAGCCGGTTCCGAAATCGTCCAGCGCAATGCGAAAGCCGTTCTTGCGCAACGTGTTCAGCGCCGTGCGCACCCGCTGGTCATCATCGACCAGCACGCCTTCGGTCACTTCCAGCTCGATCCGGCTCGGATGCACGCCCGCGGCAAGCACCTGGCTCGTGACCGCTTCGGCAAAGCCGCCGGACTGGAACTGCACCGGCGAGAGGTTTACCGCGACGGACAAGCCCGGCCACTTGAGCGCGGCGCGGCATGCCTGGGCCAGCACCCACTGGCCCAGCGGGTTGATCAGGCCCGTGTCTTCGGCGATGGGCACGAACAGCTGCGGCGAGATCGGGCCGCGCACGGGATGGTTCCAGCGGGCCAGCGCTTCCACCCCGATCAATGCATGCGTCTGGCTGTCGATCTGCGGCTGGTAGAACACCTGCAGCTCGCCGGGGCTGGCAAGCGCCCTGCGCAGATCTTCCTCGATGGCCGCGCGCACCTTGACCGTCTCGTCCATCTCCGCGGAAAAGACGCAGTAGCGGTCGCGTCCCTCGTCCTTGGCGCGATACAGCGCGATGTCGGCCTTGCGCATCAGCTCGGCCCTGTCCGTGCCGTTTTGCGGCGCGAACGAGATGCCGATGCTCAGGCCGACGAAAGCCCGGTTGCCCAGCACTTCGAAAGGCCGGCGCACCTGCGCGAGAATCGCATCGGCCAGCACGGCGATCGACTGCGGCGTGCGCCCCTTGGCGAGGATCGCGAATTCGTCCCCGCCCAGCCGGGCCACGGTGTCCTGGGTGCTCACCGCGCCGCTCAGGCGGCTGGCGAATTCCTGGATCAGCGCGTCGCCCGCCAGGTGTCCCCAGGTATCGTTGACGTGCTTGAAACGGTCCAGATCCAGCAGCAGGATGGCAAACGAGTCGCCTGTGCGGGTGCGCCCCAGCGCCTGGTCCACGCAATTGTTGAACAGGGCCCGGTTGGGCAGGCCGGTCAATACGTCGTGAAAGGCCAGGTGGTGGGCCTGGGCCTCCCTGGCCCGCAGCTCCACATGGGCCGAGCGCAGCTGCTCGAGGTTGCGGGCTTGCTGCCCCATCAGCCGATAGGTGCGAGTCGACAGCAGCACGATGATGCCGCCCAGCCCGGCCAGGGTCGCCGCCAGCAAGGGCAGCAACGCCTGCCAGAGCTCGCTGCCGGGCAGGTCGGGCAACCACATCAGGTATCCAAGCCGTTTGCCCTCGCTCGATACGAGCTCGGTCGCGTATTCGCCGTCGTGCGCCTGCCCGGTCGCGAAGCGGTGAAAGTGCAGCGCCTCGATCTGGTTGTTGCGCGACAGGTCACGCAGGAACGATCCATCGAGATACCTGACGTTGACCAGCAGCGGCGCCCGATCGTCCGAGGCGGCGCCATGCAGGGGCGCCTCGATGCGCATTACGCTCACCGCCGCCGGCCTGCCGCGAAAGATCGCAACGTCGGTCGCGTGCACGGCAGCCGGCGTGGTGCGCAGGCTGTTGTCCGCGGCCAGCGGCTGTCCGGGCAATCTTTCGTGGGGGTTGTTCTGCCGGGTGCGGCGCCCGCGCACCAGGTCCACGAACTGGCCGATGTCCTGGAGGATGTCCGCATGCTCGCCGGGCGGCAGTGCCTGGCCGTTTGCGCTGCCATAGACCAGGCGGTCGGCACCATCCAGGATGTACAGCGCGTCGTGGCGGAACAGCCCGTGCAGCCATTGGCCCACGTTCTCGTCCACCCATGCCCAATCGGGCATCGGCTTGGCCAGTTCCCAGGCCAGCAGGTCCCAGACGGCGGCGCCTTCCTGCGCCTGGGCCAGGTCGTCCAGCCCATTGCTGACCGCCTGGGCGATCTCGCGGCTTTGCCGCTGGGCGGAAAGCTCGTCGCTTTTCCTGACCGCCAGGTGCAGGCCCAGCACGAAGACGATCGCCACGGCCAGGAAGATGGCGCATAGCGAAAAGACGTATATCGTCCTGGAGCGCGGGCCCGCCGCGACGAGCGCTGTGGTCGTTGTGTTTGCCGATGACTCCACCGATGCTTCCCTGGGGCTTTTGTTTGCCGCCCATGATAGCGGCATCCGCAACGGCTTTCCCTGCTTGCCTGCGCTGGCCTGGCGCTGGCGCGGCCTACGCTTGGAAACTTTCTGATAAAGCAAGGTTACGCGGATTGCGGCATCGTGGATGGGTCATTGTTCACCCATGTGGAGTCCGCCATGTATTCCATGTTCCTTCCGCAGTTCGCCCTGATGCAGCCGGCCGGCGAAGACGCCCGGACCGCGCCGGGCCTGGGCCCGAGCGACTCGACCGACTCGGCCAGCGATGTGCCGGCCGGGCAGGCGCGCAGCGACAGCGATGCGACCGGCACGGGCGAGCGCGAATCCGCCGACCCGCTCGAGGACATCGAGGACGGCGCCGATATCGATGCCGACGCGGTGGTCGACGAGGACCAGGCCGGCCTGTCGCACACCCGCCCCGACCCCGTGCGCAACGGCACCGTCGAGGAATGAGCGGTAAGTTTGGTAACGAGGTCCAAAATCCGGCGCGCAGCAGGCAGCCAGGCAGGCATGGCGTTTCCCCGCCGTGGCCCGGGCACGGCGGGGAAAGCCTGCGGGTGCTTACCGTGAACACGCACAAGGGGTTTACCTTCTTCAAGCGCAAAGTGATCCTGCACGAGCTGCGCGAGGCCTTGCGCCGCCTCGCGCCGGACATCGTGTTTCTTCAGGAAGTGGTCGGCGAACACGTGCTGCACGCCAGCCGCCATGCCCATTGGCCGGAAACCTCGCACTACGAGTTCCTGGCCGACGAGCTTTGGCCGCAGTACGCCTATGGACGCAATGCGGTCTATACCGAAGGGCATCACGGCAATGCGATCCTGTCCAAGTATCCCATCGTGAGCTATGACAACCACGATGTCAGCATCGAAGGCCACGAGGCCCGCGGCATGCTGCATTGCGTGATCGACCGGCAGGGTACGCCGCTGCACGCGGTGTGCGTGCACCTGGGCCTGCGCCAGCGGCATCGCAGCCGCCAGCTGGCCCGGCTGTGCGCGCTGATGCATGCGCAGCCCGAAGGCGAGCCGATGCTGGTGGCGGGCGACTTCAACGACTGGCGGCTGCGCGCCGATGCGGTCATGCACGAATGCGGCGCGGCCGAGGTGTTCAGCGCCAGCTTCGGCAAGCCGGCGCGCACCTTTCCGGCGCGCTTTCCGCTGCTGCGCCTGGACCGTATCTATGTACGCAACATCCGGCATTGGCGGCCCCTGCCCATGGCTGCGCGCCCTTGGGCGGTGCTGTCCGACCACATGCCTATCGCGGCGGAGGTGATGCTGTGAATCTGCAATGGCGCAGCGGCAACAGGTTCGAGCTGCTGGAGAACGGCGAGCAGTTCTTTCCGCGCGTGGTCGAGCTGGTCGGCCAGGCGCGCACCGAAGTGCTGGTCGAGACCTTCATCCTGTTCGACGACAAGGTGGGACGGCAATTGCGCGAGGCGCTGATCGCGGCGGCGCGGCGCGGCGTGCAGGTCGAAGTCACGGTCGACGGCTACGGCTCGGAAGGGCTGCCGCAGGAGTTCGTGCAGGGCATGACAGAGGCCGGGGTGGGGTTTCACGTATTCGATCCGCGCCCCCGCCTGCTGGGCATGCGCACCAACTGGTTCCGGCGCCTGCATCGCAAGATCGTTACCATCGATGGCAGGATCGCCTTGATCGGCGGCATCAATTTCGGCGCCGACCACCTGGCCGATTACGGGCCGGAGGCCAAGCAGGATTATTCGCTGCAGATCGAGGGACCGCTGGCCGGCGACCTGCGCGAGTTCGCCCGCGAGGCGCTGGCGCCGGTGCGCGGGCGCGGCCCGCGCCTGCGCCGGCGCGAGCCGCCGCAGGCCTCGCCCTACGAAGAAGGCGCGGGCCGGCTCGTGCTGCGGGACAACAATCACCATCCCTCGGACATCGAGCGCTATTACCGTGCCGGCATCCGCGCGGCGCGCCGCGATATCCTGATCGCCAATGCCTATTTCTTCCCGGGCTACCGGCTGTTGCGCGACCTGGCCAATGCGGCGCGGCGCGGGGTGCGCGTGCGCCTGATCCTGCAGGGAGAGCCCGACATGCCGGCGGCCAAGCTGGCGGCCAGCATGCTCTACGAGTATCTGCTGCAGGCCGGCGTGCAGATCTACGAATACTGCGAACGCCCGCTGCACGCCAAGGTGGCCTGCATGGACGATTCGTGGCTGACCGTGGGGTCGAGCAACCTGGATCCGCTGAGCCTTTCGCTGAACCTGGAAGCCAACGTGGTGGTGCACGATACGGGCCTGAACACCGCGCTGCGCGACAGCCTGG
This sequence comes from Orrella sp. JC864, assembly GCF_037026685.1. Lineage (NCBI taxonomy): Bacteria > Pseudomonadati > Pseudomonadota > Betaproteobacteria > Burkholderiales > Alcaligenaceae > Orrella > Orrella sp. JC864. The sequence goes on from NZ_JBANET010000001.1 coordinate 22,755, forward strand.
AACGCCTGATCGCCGAGCAGTGCCGGCCCGCCCCCCTGCCCGCCCGTTCGGGCCGCAAGCTGCGCCGCATGTGGACGGGCGTATTCGTGTTCCATTTCCTCAGGCGCTTTCCCGCCTGGGCCGGCTATTTTCCCGCCCATCGTCCTCGCCTGAAGACCTTCCAGGCCAAGGAGTTCGACCAAGCGCAAGTGCAGGAGAGCGTGTGAGCCGCACCCTCAAAAAGGCCTTGGTCTGGCTCGTTGTCGGCATCACCGCCACCCTGATCGTCAAGCTGGCCCTGCAGGTGGACTGGCCCGAGGTCTACAAGTCGGCGCGCAGCATCGCGCCCTGGCGCATCGCCCTGGCGCTGGGGCTGGCCGCCCTGGGCTATGCGGTCTACGCCAGCTTCGACGTGCTCTCGCGCAGGCTGGCCGGCCACCGCCTGCCCGTCTGGCAGGTGCTGGGCGTGACGGCCATCAGCTATGCCTTGAACCAGAACCTGGGCGTGCTGCTGGGCGGGGTGGCCATCCGCTTTCGCCTGTACGCCAAGCTTGGGCTGTCCAGCGGCATGATCGGGCGGGTGTTCCTCTTTAGCACCATCACCAACTGGCTGGCCTATGGTTGGCTGGGCGGTGTGCTGTTCGTGGCCGGCGCGGTGCCCGTGCCCCAGGGCTGGGAACTGGGCCAGGGGCTGCTGCGGCTGATCGGCGCCGGCATGCTGGCGCTGGCCCTGGGCTACCTGGGACTGTGCGCCTTCTCGCGCCGGCGCGAACTGACCGTGCGCGGCCATCGCATGCGCCTGCCCTCCTGGCGCATGGCTTTGTTCCAGGCCGGGCTGGGGGCGGTGTCCTGGGCGCTGATGGGCGCGATCATGTGGGTGCTGATGCCCGAGGGGGTGGCCTATCCGGCCGTGCTGGGCATCCTGCTGTGCAGCAGCATCGCCGCCGTGGCCACCCATATCCCGGGCGGGCTGGGCACTACCGAGGCCATCTTCGTGGCGGCGCTTTCCTCGCAGTTTCCCGCCTCGGCCGTGCTGGCCGGCGTGCTGATGTACCGGGCGACCTACGCCCTGACGCCCCTGGCCATCGGTATCGTCTCGTATCTGATTGTCGAAGCCCGGCTGGCTGCCCGCCCTGCGCAGCCGCAGGACTAGCCGCGCCCTCGATTTCAACATCCGGTAAATATTGCGCTTGGCCCCCGTGCCGCCCGGGCGGCGCGCGGGGGCCGCACGCACGGCGGAATCGGCAGGCACGGATGTTGCGTAGGGTGCGGCAAGCCCTGCTTCAATTCCGGCCCGGCCGGAAGCCGCCATGCCCTTGCACACCGAGATGTCCAGCCGTATTTCCGGATGCCGCCGGCGCGCGCCCCTGGCGCCCGGCCGGGGGCTACTCCGTCGGCAGTTCGTGGCCGGCGCTGGCGTATTCCTCGAGCCGGTTGTACAGCGTCTTGGGGCTGATGCCCAGCACGGCGGCGGCCTGCTTGCGCACGCCGTTGCAGCGCGCCAGCGTGGCCAGGATGACGTGCCGCTCGGCCTCGGCCAGCGAGGCGCCCACCGGCACCGAGACCTGGCCGGGGTCGGCGCCGGACAGGCAGGCCTGCGGCTGCAGCACGTCCGCCTGCAGCTGGTCGTTCTCCGCCATGATGAAGGCGCGCCGCACGTAGTTCTTCAGTTCGCGCACGTTGCCGGGCCAGCCATAGGCGGCGATCGCCTCGCGCGCGGCCGCGCTGAAGGTTTTACGGGTGCCCGCCGCGGCGTTCTCCCGCTCGAGGAAGTGTTCGGCCAGCAGCAGCACGTCCGGGCCGCGTTCGCGCAGCGGCGGCAGTTCCAGCGGAAAGACGTTCAGGCGGTAGTACAGGTCCTCGCGCAGGCGGCCTTCCTGCACGGCCTGCTCGGGATTGCGGTTGGTGGCCGCGATCAGGCGAAAGTCGCAGGCGATCTCGCGCGTGGTGCCCACGCGCATGAACTGGCCGGTCTCGAGCACGCGCAGCAGCTTGACCTGCAGCGCCAGCGGCATCTCCGTGACTTCGTCCAGGAACAGCGTGCCGCCATCGGCGCGCTCGAAGTAGCCGCGGTGCAGCCGGTCCGCCCCGGTGAAGCTGCCGCGCTCGTGGCCGAACAGCTCGCTTTCGATCAGGTTCGGGGATATCGCGCCGCAGTTGACCGCGATCAGCGCCCGGTGGCTGCGCAGGCTGCTGGCGTGGATGGCCTGCGCGGCCAGTTCCTTGCCCGTGCCGCTCTCGCCCACCAGCAGCACGGTGGCCTGCGTGGGCGCCACGCGGGCGATCTGGGTGTACACCTGCTGCATGCTGGGGCAGGTCCCGCGCATGGCGCCCATGCCGCTGCCGTCGGGCGCGGCGGCCGGCGCGTGGCGGGAGTTGGCCGAGACGCGGTCCAGGATGTGCTGCAGGCGCTCCATCTCGACGGGTTTGACCAGATAGTCGGAAGCGCCGCGGCGCAGCGCCTCGACCGCCGTGTCCATGCTGCCGTAGCCGGTGATCACCACGACTTCGGCGCGCACGCCGGCCATGAAACGGAAGATGTCCAGGCCGCTGGCGCCGGGCAGGCGCACGTCGGTCAGGACCAGCTGCGGCGGCTGGCGCTCGAGTTCGCGCACGGCGTCCTCGACCGAGGCGGCAAGGGATACCGAATAGCCGCTGTGGCGTCCGATCTCGCCCAGCAATTCGCGTATCGCCTGGTCGTCATCGACGATCAGCAGATGAGGCATTGGTTCTCCAAGGTGCGCGGGCGGGCGGTCGGGCCCGCGTCGGCATCGTGCGCGGCCCGCCCGTGGCGGGCCGGCCGCGCAAGTTTCGAGCATAGCCGCTGCACGCGCCGGCCGGGGCGTTTGGCCGTGGCTTGTTCCAAGATTTGCCATTACTTACCGGTCCCTAACACTTTGGCCCGCTTGCGGCGCGCTGGCTGCGTGCCGCAAGCCCTATGATTGCCGCTGCCGGCCCCGTCGGGGACGGAGGATCGCCATGCAAGAACGAGAGTTTTTCCAGCAAGAAAGCCCTGACCGGGGCCAGCCCTTTGCCGAACTGCTGGCGCGCACCGGCCAGTCCGAGGCGATGACGCAGCTGCGTTCGCAGATGCGGCGCGCGGCCGCCACCGACGCCACGGTTTTCATCGTCGGCGAGAGCGGCACCGGCAAGGAGGTCGTGGCGCGCGCCATCCACGCCGCCAGCGGGCGGCGCGACGGGCCTTTCGTGGCGGTCAACTGCGGCGCCATCAACGGCGGCCTGGCCCATGCGCAGCTGTTCGGGCACGAGAAAGGCAGCTTCACCGGCGCCCTCTCCCAGCATTGCGGCTATCTGGAGCATGCCAGCGCGGGCACCTTGTTCCTGGACGAGGTCACGGAGATGCCGCTGGACCTGCAGGTGCAGTTCCTGCGCGTGCTCGAGAGCGGCACCTACGAGCGCGTGGGCGGCTCGGACGTGCTGCGGGCCAATGTCCGGCTGCTGTGCGCGAGCAACCAGGACCCGGCCGCGGCGGTGGCCAGCGGCCGTTTGCGCGAGGATTTTTTCCATCGGCTGCTGGTGGTGCCCCTGCGCGTGCCGCCGCTGCGCGAGCGCGCCGAGGACGTGACGGCGCTGGCGCAGTATTTCCTGGATGAAATGAACGCCAGCCACGGCACGGCCAAGCGCTTCTCGCGCCGCATGCTCGAGAGCCTGGCCATCCACGATTGGCCGGGCAACGTGCGCGAACTGCGCAACGTGGTGCAGCGCGCCTTCATCGTCTCGGACGACGTGCTGGACAGCGACTTCCTGGACCGCGCCCGGCAGGCGCTGCGCGCCCAATGCGAAGACGGCGTGCTGCACCTGCCCGTGGGCACGCCGCTGGCGCGCATGCAGCGCGAACTGATCCTGGCCACCCTGGCGCATCACCATGGCGACAAGCGGCGCACGGCCGCCACGCTGGGCATCACGCTCAAGACGCTCTACAACCGGCTGGAGCATTACGGCCGCTCCTGAGGTGGCCGGCGCGCGGCGCTGCGCCCGTCGGCGGCTCCATTTTTTACCGTCACAGGAAAGAATGTCTCGGCTGGCGCCGCCCGCCGGGCGGGCCGGCGCGCGGCGCCCCACCCGGGCCCGGCGGGCCGGGTTACAGGCGGGCCGCGCCGTTGCGGCCTCGCAGCCGGGTTCTCACGCCCGTCACGCTTCATTACATTAATGTCCGCCGGCGGGCACGATGCTTGCTTTGCTTTCTTTTATTGACCGAGGGCCGGCGCGTGCGCCGGGCAGGCGGTGTTAATCCTCTTGATGGAAGGAAGCGACGAGATGCCGGCGATACGAACTTTGATGGTGGCCGCGGAAGCCTATCCCCTGGCCAAGACGGGCGGACTGGGCGATGCCGTGACGGGCATGGCGGTGGCGATGGTCGAGGCCGGCATCGACCTGCAACTGCTGCTGCCCGCCTATCGCGGCGTCTCGCGCAAGCTGGCTGGCGTGCGTACGGTGGCGCGGCTGGCCGATTTGCCAGGCGGCCCGGCGCGCCTGCTGGCGGGCCGCTGCAGGGAAACCGGCCTGTCGGTGCTGCTGCTGGCCAACGACGCGCTGTACGACCGCCACGGCCTGTACGTGGACGAGAACGGCCAGGAGTACGCGGATAACGCCGAGCGCTTCGCCGCCCTGTCCCATGCCGCGCTGCGCATCAGCCAGGGCGTGCAGGCCGTGCCGGTCCCGCACCTGGTGCATGCGCATGACTGGCACGCCGGCCTGGTGCCGCTGCTGCTGCACGCGCATGCAGTGCGGGGCGTCAAGACCGTGATGACCCTGCACAACCTGGCTTTCCAGGGCCTGTTCCCGATGGAAAAGGCCGACGCCGTGGGGCTGCCGCAGGCCTATCGGGACGAGTCGGGCGCGCAGGCCTGGGGCCGCATCAACTACCTGAAGGCCGGCATCGCTTATGCCGACCGCGTGACCACGGTCAGCCGCAACTATGCGCGCGAGATCCTGACCCCGGCCTTCGGCTGCGGGCTGGACCCGCTGCTGGCCGGACGCGGCGAGCATCTGGTGGCCATTGCCAACGGCATCGACGACCGCACCTGGGATCCGGCCCGCGATCCGTGCCTGGACGGCATGCACTACAGCGCGCGCGACGTGCGCAACAAGGCGCGCTGCAAGCAGGCCCTGCAAAAGGCCTTCGGCCTGGCGCAGCAGCCGGACAAGGTGCTGCTGGCCATGGGCAACCGGCTGACCCACCAGAAGATGGCCGACGTGGCGGTGCAGGCCCTGCCGCTGGCGCTGCAGGCCCATCCCGAACTGCAAGTGGTGGTGATCGGCGAAGGCGAGCGCGGCTACGAGGCCGCGCTGCGCGAGTTGGGCGAGCGCTTTGCCGGGCGCTGCGGTGTGCGCATCGGCTACGACGAGGCCGCCGGCCACCGGCTGCATGCCGGCGCGGACATGCTGCTGCATGGCAGCCGCTTCGAGCCCTTCGGCCTGACGCCGCTATATGCGATGCGTTATGGCACCATTCCCATCGGTTCGCGCGTGGGCGGGATGGCCGACACCATCCACGATCCCGGCGAGCATGCGCCCGACGAGGCCATGCGCGCGGCCACGGGCGTGCTGTTCGAGGGCGACAGCGTGCAGGCCATGGTCGGGGCGATCGGCCGGGCGGTGCGCCTGCATGCGCGCGCGCCGTTGTGGCGCGCCATGCAGCGCAACGGCATGACCGGCGAGTTTGGCTGGACCGCCGCGGTGCAGCCCTATGTTCGGCTGTTTCGCGAGATGGTCGGCCCGCTGGCGGACGAGGCGGTCCGCGTGCCGGCGCTGCGCCCGGTGGCGCGTCCGGCGCTGGTGAAGGTGCGTGCGATCGGCCGCCCAGACAACCGCGACGTGGGCGTGGCCGCGGCAGCTTGAGGCGGCGGGCGTCATGGCAGCATCAAAGCGAACCCGCACCCTGGCGCCGGCCGCCGCCTCCCAGGCCGGCGCGCAGCCTGCGTGCCTGCTGCACGTGCGGCTGGTCGACCTGGGGCGGCTGGACGGTGAACTGGAACGCTGGCGCGACTTGTGCCGCCATGCCAGCGGCCTGGGCTTGAACGGCATGCTGGTCGAGGCGCTCTGGCAGCGCGCCGGCGAGCGCGCCCAAGCCGCAGGCCTGGCTGGCGGGGCAGGCCCTGCCCTGCCCGGCGACGCGGCGCCGGCCGATGCCGACGTGTCGGCGGCGGTGCTGGGCGCGCAGCCCATGGCGCCGATGCTGCAAAGCCTGGCCCGGGCCGCGCGGGAACAAGGACTGGATCTCTACCTGGACGTGGTGCTCGATCGGGCCGCCGCGCACGCCGTGCCCCGGACCGCCCAGCCGCACTGGCTGCAGCCGCATGCCGACGATCCGGCGCGCGACCCGCGCCTGGCGCACACCCAGGCGCAGGTGCTGCCGGTGCGTCCCGGGCCGCTGCCCGAGGACTTCCTGCAGGCCTGGCAAGGGCGGCTGGCCGCCTGGCTGCAAGCCGGGGTGCGCGGCTTGTGTTTCGATGCGCCGCAGCGCTTTGCGGCCTCGGACTGGCGGGCGCTGCTTGCGCCTTTGCGCGCCGGCCACGGCCAGGCGCGTTTCCTGGCCTGGACGCACGGCCTGACGCCCGAGGCGGTCGCCGGGCTGGCCGGCGCGGGCCTGGACGCCGTGTTCTCCTCCCTGCCCTGGTGGGACCTGCGCGCCGACTGGCTGGCACACGAGGACCACCGGCTGCGCGCCGTGGCGCCGGTGATCGCTCCCATGGCCCTGGCCGGCGGCGAGCAAGCGTCGGACCGCCGGGCGTTGTGGGCCGCGGCGCTCAGCGGCGATGGCCTGCTGCTGCCCAGCACGCTGCTGCTGCCCCAGCAGGAAATCGCGCAGGCGGTGGAATTCGTCAAGCAGTCGCCGCCGCGCACCGGCCTGCGCCTGGCGCCCGGCGCGCAGGGCTGGGCCACCGTGCTGGTGCGCCGCCAGGCGGCCGGCACGGCGATGCAGGAGGCGGCCGATCTGATCCTGATCAACCCCGACGCGCATGCGCCGGCGCAAGTCGACCTGCAGGCCCTGGCCGGGCTGCTGCCGCCCGGCGCCCGGACAGTCGTGGACGATGGTGCGGCGCCGGCCGGCACGGCGCCCGACGCGCCGCTGCCGCCGGGCGGCTACCGGCGCCTGCGCATTGCCGGCCACGAGCCGGTCCGGGCCTCGGCCTATTCTCCCTTCAAGCGCGCGCCGGCCTTGCGTGTCGCCATCGAGCAGGTGCAGCCGGCCGTGGACGATGGCCAGTTGCCGGCCAAGGCGCTGGCCGGGCGCCCGGTGGCCGTGCAGGCCGACCTGGTCCTGGACGGGCATGACGAGATGGCCGGCGAGGTGCGCTGGCGCGCGCTGGACGACAAGGGCTGGCAGGCGGTGCCGCTGCGCCCGCTGGGCAACGACCGCTGGGCCGCCGAATTCACGCCGCTGCGCGTGGGCCGGCATGAGTTCGTGGTGTCGGCCTGGCGCGATGCCTGGAGCACCTTTACCCATGAACTGCGCAAGAAGCACGATGCGGGCGTGCCGGTGGGCGTCGAGCTGATGGACGGCGCGGCGCTGTTGCGCCAGGCCGTGGCGCGGGCCGGCGGCAAGAAGGCGCTGGCCGGGCCGGCGGCCGTGGCCGCGCGCGCCTTGCATGCGCTGGGCGGGATCCCCGAACCGGCCGCGCCTGGCCAGGTGCTGGCCGCCGGGCAATTGCCCGAGGCCACGCCCGAGCGCGTGGGCGTGCTGCTGCAGCCCGAACTGGCGCAGGCCATGCGCGCCCTGGATGAGCGGCCCTTCCTGGCCAGCACGCCGCCCTACCCGCTTTGGGTCGATCGCCCCCAGGCCGAATTCGCCAGCTGGTACGAGCTGTTCCCCCGTTCGATGGCCCCCGAGCCGGGCCGGCACGGCACTTTCGCCGACGTGCAGCGGCGCTTGCCGGCGCTGCGCGAGATGGGGTTCGACGTGCTGTACTTTCCTCCCATCCACCCTATCGGACAGCGCAACCGCAAGGGCCGCAACAACAGCCTGAAGGCCGAACCCGGCGATGTGGGCAGCCCCTACGCCATCGGCGCGGCCCAGGGCGGCCACGATGCGGTGCATCCCGAGCTGGGCACGCTGGAGGACTTCGAGCGCCTGCTGCGTGCCGCGCGCGAGCATGACCTGGAGATCGCGCTGGATTTCGCCATCCAGTGCTCGCCCGACCACCCGTGGCTGCGCGAGCATCCGGACTGGTTCTCGCGGCGCGCCGACGGCAGCATCCGCTATGCCGAGAATCCGCCCAAGAAGTACGAGGACATCGTCAATGTCGAGTTCTACGAGCCGGGCGGCGGGCATGCGCCCAAGCAGGCCTTGTGGGAGGCGCTGCGCGCGGCCGTGCTGTTCTGGGTCGATCGGGGCGTGCGCATCTTCCGGGTGGACAACCCGCACACCAAGCCGCTGCCGTTCTGGCAATGGCTGATCGACACGGTGCAGGCCAGGCATCCGGACGTGCTGTTCCTGTCCGAAGCGTTCACGCGGCCCAAGATGATGTACCGCCTGGCCAAGATCGGCTTTACGCAGTCGTATACCTATTTCACCTGGCGCCACGGCAAGCAGGAATTGACCGAATACCTGCTGGAGCTTTCGCGCCGGCCGCCGGTGGATTTCTTCCGTCCCAACTTCTTCGTCAATACGCCCGACATCAATCCCTATTTCCTGCAACGCTCGGGCCGCGGCGGCTTTTTGCTGCGGGCCGCGCTGGCGGCCACGACCTCCGGGCTGTGGGGCCTGTACAGCGGCTTCGAGCTATGCGAGGCGGCGCCGGTGCCGGGCAAGGAGGAGTACCTGGACTCGGAGAAATACGAGCTGCGCCAGCGCGACTGGAACCAGCCGGGCAATATCAATGCGCAGATCGCCCGGCTGAACCTGATCCGCCGCGCCAATCCGGCCTTGCAGACCCATCGCGGCTTCGCGCCGGTGCAGTGCCCCAACGAGCAGGTGCTGGCGTTCAGCAAGGCCACCTCCTGCGGCAGCAACGTGGTGCTGGTGGCCATCAGCCTGGATCCGCACCAGCCCCAGCATGCCGATCTGGCGGTGCCGCGCTGGCGCGCCGGCCAGGGGCCGCAAGGGGTGCGCGCCGAGGAGCTGACCGGCGGCCAGGTGCAGCAGTGGTGGGGCGAGCGTCACGGCTGCCTGCTCACGCCCGAGCAGCCTTACCGCATATGGCGCCTGTCGGCCCTGTGATGGATGCGTGCGCGCACGGGCAGCCACCGGAGGGGCATTCGATGAAAACGCCGGCCACCGCCACCCACGACTTGACGCTGCACCTGCGCGAAGGGCCGCGCGGGGGCGAGCTGGTTTTCACGCCGTCCTCGCAGGCCCTGCTGCGCGACGAGGTGCTGCCCCGCTACCTGGCGCGCCAGCGCTGGTTTCCCCAGGACGTGCCGGCCCGGCCGGCACGGCTGCTGCATGCCGCCGCCCTGCCCGGCGCGCCCGCCGGGCGCGAGTATTACCTGGCCGAGCTGGACGCCGCGCACGGCGGGCCGCCGCTGCGCACCTTGCTGGGCCTGGCCGTGTGCTGGGACCGCGAGCCCGCGCAGGCGCTGGCGCGGGTGGCGCTGTCCGGCGCCGCCGGCTGGCTGGCCGATGCCAGCGCCGAGCCCGGCTTCGTGGCCGCCCTGCTGGCGCTGATGCGCCAGGGCGGGCAGGTCCCGATGGGCCAGGCGGTGCTGCGCGGCGTGCCCGAGCCGGCGCTGGCCGAGGCGATGCCCGCTGACGCGGCCCAGGCGCTGCGCTGGATCGACGGCGAACAGTCCAATACGTCCGTGATCGTCGGCCAGGCCGCCGTGTTCAAGCTGATCCGGCGGGTGGCGCACGGGCGCTCGCCCGAGGCCGAGATGACGCGCCATCTGACGCGCCTGGGCTATGCGCATGCGCCGGCCCTGCTGGGCGAGCTGCAGCGCGAGGACCGGGACGGCGCCCATACGCTGGCGGTGCTGCATGCCTACGTGCCCAACCGCGGCGATGCCTGGCGCTGGAGCTTGCAGACGCTGGAGCGCGCCTTGTCCGAAAGCGGCGCCAGCCCGCGCGCCGGCGGCGAGCTGGCGCGCATGGCGGCATTGATGGGCCGGCGCCTGGGCCAGCTGCATGCGCTGCTGTCGCGGCGCCATGACGATCCGGCTTTTGCGCCCGAGCGGGTGGCCGCCAGCCACGCCGCGCTGCGCGCCGGCCAGGTCGGGCGCATGCTCGAGCGGGCGCTGGCCGCGCTGCAGGCGCGCAGCCACGAGCTGGACCAGCCCGCGCGCGCCTGTGCGCTGTGGCTGGCCGCCCATCGCGAGCGGCTGCTGCCTTGCATCGAATCCCTGAGCCAGGCCGAGGTCGGCACCTTGCGCATCCGCGTGCATGGCGACCTGCACCTGGGCCAGGTGCTGGTGGGCCAGGACGATGTGTATCTCATCGACTTCGAGGGCGAGCCCGTCAGTTCGCTGGCCGAGCGCCGCGCCCGGCATACGCCGTACAAGGACGTGGCCGGCATGCTGCGCTCGTTCGAGTACGCCGCGGCCACGCTGGCGCGGCGCGCCCCGCGCGCCGAGGTGCTGGCCGAATTCCGCAGCCAGGCCCGGCGGCGGTTCCTGGCGGCCTATCACGAGGCCGTCGGTGAGCAGCCGGGCATGGGCCCATCCCAACGGCAGGCCTTGCTCCAGCTGGCCGAGCTGGAGAAGGCCGCCTATGAGGTCGTCTATGAAAGCACCCACCGGCCCGATTGGCTGCCCATCCCCCTGGAAGGCCTGGCCGAGATCGCGCGGGCGATGCTGGTGTCGGCGGCCATCGACGACGAGGAGCACGGTTCATGAGCCTGCCTGAGCAGGAAATCGACGCGCTGCTGCGCGGCGAACACAGCCAGCCGTTCGCGGTGCTGGGCCGCCACGGCGCCGGCCCGCAGGCCTGCGTGCGGGCGCTGCTGCCCGGCGCGCGCGCCGTCACGTTGCTGTCCGAGGATGGCAAGGAGCATATCTTGAAGGAAATCGCGGCAGGACTTTATGCGGGGCCGGCCCCGCAGGAGGACCGGCCGTACCGGCTGCGCATCCAATGGCCCGACGCCGTGCAGGAGACCGAGGATGCCTATGGCTTTGGCCTGCAGCTGCAAGAGTCCGACCTGCAGGCCTTGGCCGCGGGCGATTGGCAGGCCGTGGGCCGCTGCCTGGGCGCGCGCTGCGTCAGCGAACAGGGCGTGCCGGGCGTGCGTTTTGCCGTATGGGCGCCCAATGCCCGCCGGGTGGCGGTGGTGGGCGATTTCAACGGCTGGGATGGGCGCCGGCACGGCATGCGCCTGCGCCACGCCGCCGGCGTATGGGAGATCTTCGTGCCGCGCGCCCATGCCGGGCAGTACTACAAGTACCTGGTGCACGGCGCGGACGGCAGCCTGGTGCAGAAGGCCGACCCGGTGGCCTGGCAAAGCGAGGCCGCGCCGGGCACGGCCTCCATCGTGGCCGAGGCGCCCGCGCACGACTGGACGGACCACGAATGGATGGCCTCGCGCGCGGCGCGCCAGGGGCCCGATGCGCCCATTTCCATCTACGAGGTGCATGCCGGCTCCTGGATGGCGGCGGCGGGCTCGGCCAGCCTGTGGCACCAGCTGGCCGAGAAGCTGCCGGCCTATGCGCGCGCCCTGGGCTTTACCCATGTCGAGCTGCTGCCGGTGATGGAACACCCTTTCGGCGGCTCGTGGGGCTACCAGCCGCTGGGGCTGTTCAGTCCCAGCGGCCGCTGGGGCACGCCGCAGGAGTTCGCGCATTTCGTGGACCGCTGCCACGCGCACGGCCTGGGCGTGATCCTGGACTGGGTGCCGGCGCATTTTCCCAACGATGCCCACGGCCTGGCCCGCTTCGACGGCACCGCGCTGTACGAATACGCCGACCCGCGCGAAGGCTATCACCCGGACTGGAACACCTGCATCTACAACCTGGGCCGCAACGAGGTCAAGGCCATGGTCATCGCCAGCGCGCTGCACTGGCTGCAGGCCTATCACGTGGACGGCCTGCGCGTGGACGCGGTGGCGTCCATGCTGTATCGCGACTACAGCCGCAATGCCGGCGAATGGATACCCAATCACCTGGGCGGGCGCGAGAACTTCGAGTCGGTGGCCTTCCTGCGCGAGATGAACAGCGCGGTCCATGCGCACTGTCCGGGAGCGATCACCGTGGCCGAGGAATCGACCGCGTGGCCGGGCGTGACCGCCCCGCCCCACGAAGGCGGGCTGGGCTTTGACTACAAGTGGAACATGGGCTGGATGCACGACACCCTGCGCTACATGCGGCACGACCCGGTGCATCGCAGCCATCACCATGACGACATGACCTTCGGCATGGTGTATGCCTATTCCGAACGCTTCATCCTGCCGCTCTCGCACGACGAGGTGGTGCACGGCAAGGGCTCCCTGCTGGGCAAGATGCCGGGCTGGCCCGGCGACCGGCTTGCCAACCTGCGCGCCTACTACGGCTTCATGTGGGGCCATCCGGGGCGCAAGCTGCTGTTCATGGGCGGCGAGATGGCGCAGCCCGGAGAATGGAACCACGACGCGGTGCTGCCCTGGCAGTGCCTGGACGATGCCGGCCATCGCGGCGTGCAGCGGCTGGTGGCCGACCTGAACGCGCTGTATGCCGAGCTGCCCGAGCTGCATGCCTGGGACGCGCGGCCCGAGGGTTTTTCCTGGGTGATCGGCGATGACCGGCGCAACAGCGTGCTGGCCTGGCTGCGCACCGACGGCCAGGCCCTGCTGCTGGGGGTGTCGAACTTCACGCCGGTCGCCCGGCACGGCTACCGCGTCGGCGTGCCGCGCGCGGGCCTGTGGCGCGAACGGCTCAATACCGATGCGGCCCACTACGGCGGCGGCAATCGCGGCAACGGCGGGCAGGCGCACACGCAAGACGCGCCCGCGCACGGGCAGGCGCAGTCGCTCACCCTGTTGCTGCCTCCGCTTTCCACGCTGTTTCTTCGCTACGAAGGGTGACGCCCATGTTTGCTTCCTTTCCCGACCGCCTGGCGCCCGGCCTGCCCTACCCGCTGGGCGCCACCAGCGATGGCCTGGGCGTGAATTTCGCCGTGTTCTCGGCCCATGCCACCCGCATCGAGCTGTGCCTGTTCGATCCGCGCGGCCGCCAGGAACTGCGCCGCCTGGACCTGCCCGAGTGCACCGACGAGGTCTGGCACGGCTACCTGCCCGATGCCCAGCCAGGCCTGGTCTACGGCTTGCGCGCCCACGGCCCCTACGAGCCGCGCCACGGACACCGCTTCAACCCGCACAAGCTGCTGCTCGATCCCTATGCGCGCCAGCTGACCGGCGCGCCGCGCTGGCACGACGCGCTGTTCGGCTACCGGATGGGCCACAGCCGGGCCGATCTTTCCATGGACCGGCGCGACAGCGCGCCATACATGCCCAAGGCCGTCGTGACCGAGGACGCCTTCATCTGGGGCGGGGCCAAGCGGCCTGCCGTGCCCTGGGACCGCAGCTTCATCTACGAGGTGCACCTGCGCGGCGCCTCGATGATGCGCGAAGACATGCGCCAGGGGCTGCGCGGCACGGCCGCGGCGCTGGCCGATCCGCGCTTCATCGAGCACCTGCACAAGCTGGGCGTGACCGCCGTGGAACTGCTGCCCATCCATGCCTTCCTGCAGGACCGCTTCCTGGTCGAACGCGGACTGAGCAACTACTGGGGCTACAGCACGCTGTCGTACTTCGCGCCCGAACCGGCGTACCTGTCCGACGGCGGGCCCAACGGCCTGAAACAGGCCATCCGGCGCCTGCACGGCGCTGGCATCGAGGTCATCCTGGACGTGGTCTACAACCATACCTGCGAGGGCAGCGAGCTGGGACCCACGCTTTCCTGGCGCGGCCTGGACAACGCCAGCTACTACCGGCTGATGCCCGGCCAGGAGCGCTACTACATCAACGACACGGGCTGCGGCAACACGGTCAACCTGTCGCACCCGCGCGTGCTGCAGATGGTGATGGATTCGCTGCGCCACTGGGCGCAGGACTACCAGGTCGACGGCTTCCGTTTCGACCTGGGCTCGACGCTGGGCCGCGAGGGCACGGGCTTCGATCCGGGCTCGGGATTTTTCGACGCCATCCTGCAGGACCCCGTGCTGGCCCCGCTCAAGCTCATCTCCGAGCCCTGGGACATCGGGCCGGGCGGCTACCAGCTGGGCAACCATCCGCCCCGCTATGCCGAGTGGAACGACCAGTTCCGCGACGACGTGCGCCGTTTCTGGCGCGGCGACGAAGGCATGCGCGGGGGCCTGGCCGGCCGGCTGGCGGGCTCGCGCGAGATCTTCGACCGGCGCCGGCGCCGGCCCTGGGCCAGCCTGAACTTCGTCACCTCGCACGACGGCTTCACGCTGGCCGACGTGGTCAGCTATGAACAGCGCCACAACGAGGCCAACAAGGAGGACGGCAAGGACGGCCACGCCGAGAACTACAGCCGCAACTGGGGCCATGAAGGCCCGACCGACGATCCGCAGGTCCTGGCCCAGCGCGCGCGCGTGCAGCGCGCCATGCTGGCCACGCTGCTGTGCGCCGAAGGCACGCCCATGATGCTGGCCGGCGACGAGTTCGGCAACTCCCAGCAAGGCAACAACAATGCCTATTGCCAGGACAGCGAGCTGTCCTGGCTGGATTGGAGCCAGGCCCGCAGCCCGCAGGGCCGCGCGCTGAGCGAGTTCGTGGCGCGCGCGGCCGCGCTGCGGCGCGAGCATCCCAGCCTGCGCGCGGCGCGCTACGTCGATGCGGGCGAGCAGCTGGTGCCCGATCTTTCCCGCCTGTCCTGGTTCGATGCGCAGGCCAATTTCATGGATCCGCCCGCCTGGGAGAACCCGCACGAACGCACGCTGGTGCTGCGGCGCGTGGCCCAGTGCGAGGACGACCCGCAGCGCCTGGACGTGACCCTGATGCTGATCAACGGCGCGCCCGAGCAAGTCGAGTTCAAGCTGCCGCAGCCGGCGCTGGACTGGCGTATCGGCCTGGACAGCGGCGATCCGGCGCGCCAGGGGCCGGTGCGCGAGGGCACGCTGCGGCTGGCGCCCTCCAGCGTGGCGGTGCTGGTGGCGCAGGCCGGCGCGCAGCCGGCCGATGACGACAAGGAGCAGCAAGCATGAACGCCCCTTCTGCCGACAAGGCGCGCCGCGCCGCGCGGCGCGAGCACCAGTGGCGCTTTGGCGCCTCGCCCATGTCCGATGGCAAGGTGCGCTTCCAGCTTTGGGCGCCCTCGGCCCCGCGGGAACTGGCGCTGGAAATAGAGGGCATGGCGCCGATCGCGCTGGCGCCCGACGAGCAAGGTTTTGCCTGCGTGGACGTGGCCTGCCAGCCCGGGGCGCGCTACCGCTACCGGCTGGGGCCGGACCTGGCCGTGCCCGATCCGGCCTCGCGGCTGCAGGACGGCGACGTGCACGACGCCAGCGTGGTGGTCTCGCCGCTGGGCTATGCCTGGCGCCATCCGCAGTGGCGTGGCCGTCCCTGGGAAGAGTCGGTGATCTACGAGGTGCACGCCGGCCTGGCCGGCGGCTTCAAGGGCCTGCAGGCGCGCCTGCCCGAACTGGCCGAACTGGGCGTGACGATGGTCGAGCTCATGCCCATCGCCGATTTTCCGGGACGGCGCAACTGGGGCTACGATGGCGTGCTGCCCTTTGCCCCCGATACCGCCTATGGCACGCCCGAGGCGCTCAAGGAGCTGGTCGATACCGCGCATGGCCTGGGCATGGGCATGATGCTGGACGTGGTCTACAACCATTTCGGGCCGGACGGCAATTACCTGCCGCAGTTCGCGCGCCCGTTCTTTCGCGAAGACATCCGCACGCCCTGGGGGGCGGCCATCGATTTTCGCCAGCCGGCCGTGCGCCGCTATTTCCAGGAAAACGCGCTGTACTGGCTGAGCGAGTTCCGCTTCGACGGGCTGCGCCTGGACGCCGTGCACGCCATTGCCGACCACGGCTGGCTGCCCGAGCTGGCGGGCTGGCTGCGCGAGCAGCTGCCTGGCCGCTATGTGCACCTGGTGCTGGAGAACGACGCCAATGCCGCGCGCCTGCTCGAGCAGGGCTATGACGCCCAATGGAACGACGACGCCCATCATGTGGTGCATCACCTGCTGACCGGCGAGACGCGCGGCTATTACGGCAGCTACGCGCAGCGCCCGGCCGAGGCGCTGGCGCGTGCGCTGGCCCAGGGCTACGTCTACCAGGGCGAGCCTTCGCCGCACCACGGCGGCGAGCCGCGCGGCGAGCCCAGCGCGCACCTGCCGCCCACGTCCTTCGTGTTCTTCCTGCAGAACCACGACCAGGTCGGCAACCGGGCCCAGGGCGAGCGGCTGAGCATGCTGGTCGAGCAGGACAAGCGGCTGCGCGCCGCCGTGGCGCTGCAATTGCTGTGCCCGCACATCCCGCTCGTCTTCATGGGCGAGGAGGACGGTTCGCGCGAACCTTTCCTGTACTTCACCGACCACCAGGACCCGGCGCTGGCGCAGGCCGTGCGCGAGGGCCGCCGCGCCGAGTTCAAGGGCTTCTACGCGGGCACGGAGCAAGGCCCCCAGGTACCCGATCCCAACGCCGAATCCACCTACCGCGATTCGTTTCCCTGGCACGATGCGCGCCAGTCCCGCCTGTGGCGGCCCTATTACCAGCAGTTGCTGCGCCTGCGCCACGAGTGCCTGAGCGCACGGCTGGCCGGCTGCGGCAGCGCGGGCGCGCAGGCGCTGGGCAGCCATTCGGTGATGGCGCGCTGGTACCTGGCCGACGGCGCGATGCTGACCGTCTATGCCAACCTGGGCGCGGCGGCCATCTCGGTGGCCGCGCGCCACCTGGACGAAGCGCACGGTCCGCTGCTGTTCGAGAGCGAGGCCGGCGCGCGCCAGACGCTGTGCGAAGGCATGCTGCTGCCCGGCGCCATCTGGACCTTGCAGGAGCGGCTGTGACCGCGCCGGCCGACGACCTGGCGGCGCTGGCCCAGGAGGCCGGCCTGCTGGCGCAGTGGACCGACGCGCGCAGGCGAGCGCAGCAGGTGCCGCCCGATACCTTGCGCCGGCTGCTGGGCGCCATGGGGCTGCCGGCCGATACGGCCGGCGATATCCAGGACAGCCGGCAGCGGCTGGCCGGACAGGTCGATGAACTGGCCCTGCCGCTGCGCGTGGCCGAGCCGGGCCAGGTGCTGACGCTGGGCAGCCAGCGCCCGCAGGCCCGCTTGCAGGACGAGGACGGCGAATACGCCGACAGCCACGCCGTGCAGGGGCCGGATGGCCGCTGGCGGATCCGGGCGCCCTTGCGACCCGGTTACCATCGCCTGGAGGTGGACGGGCGCCTGCTGACGCTGGCGGTGGCGCCGCCGCGCTGCCCGCCGGCGGCCGAACTGCTGGGCGAGCCGGTCCCGCGCCGCTGGGGGGTGGCCGCCCAGGTCTACAGCCTGCGCCAGTTGCAGGGCGCGCGGCACGGCGCCTGCGGCTATGGCGATTTCGCCGCGCTGGCGCGCCTGGCTGCCGGCGCGGCGGCGGCCGGCGCCGATGCCTTGGCCATCAGCCCCGTGCATGCCGGCTTTGCCAGCGCGCCCGAACGCTACAGCCCTTATTCTCCGTCCAGCCGCCTGTTCCTGAACGTGCTGTACGGCAGCCCCGGCGCGGTGCTGCCCCCGGCCCTGGCGCGGCTGGCCTGGTCCGATGCCGATCCGGGCCAGGCCGCGGACCGCCTGGAATCGGGCGCCTGCATCGACTGGCAGGCGGCCGCGGCCTGCCGCATGGCATTTCTGCTGGCGGCCTACCGGCGGCTGCGCGACAGCGGCGCGCCCGAGTGGGACCGGTTCGAGCGATTCTGCCGCGCCGGTGGCGCTGCCTTGCGCGATCATGCGCGCTACGAAGGACTGGCCGCGCATCATGGCAGCGATTGGCGCCAGTGGCCGCAGGCCTTGCGCGATCCGCGCTCGGCCGAGGTGGCCGGCTTTGCCGCGGCCCGCCCCGAAGAAGTCGAGTTCCATCTGTTCGCGCAATGGGTCGCCGCGGGCAGCCTCGATGCGGTGCAGCGCGGCGCGCGCCAGGCCGGGATGCGCATCGGGCTGGTGGCGGACCTGGCCATCGGCACCGACCCGCGCGGCAGCCAGGCCTGGAGCGATCCGGACAGCCTGGTCGGCGGGGCCTGCGTGGGCGCGCCGCCGGACCTGTACAACCCGCTGGGCCAGGACTGGGGCCTGACCGCTTTCTCCAGCGTGGGGCTGCGCCAGCGCGGCTACGCGCCGTTCATCGCCATGCTGCGCGCGGCGCTGGCCCATGCCGGCGGCGTACGCATCGACCATGTCCTGGGCCTGTCCCGCATGTGGCTGGTGCCCGAGGGCGCCGCGCCCACCGAAGGCGCCTACCTGCGCTATCCCATGCAGGACCTGTTCGCGCTGGTGCGCCTGGAGGCCTGGCGCCACCGCGCCCTGGTGGTGGGCGAGAACCTGGGCACCGTACCCGAGGGCTTTGACCAGGCGTTGGCGGACGCAGGCATCCTGGGCATCGACGTGCTGTGGTTCAAGCGCGAGGAAGGTCCGCCGCACGCGCCGGCGGCGTTCCTGCCGCCGGCGCGCTGGTCGCCGGCCGCCGTGGCGGTGACCAGCACGCACGACCTGCCCACGCTGCGCGGCTGGTGGCAGGGCCGCGACATCGACTGGCGCACCCGGCTGGGCCTGTTGGGCGAGGACGAGACCGAGGCCGGCATGCGCCAGGCGCGCGAGGCCGAGAAGGCCGCACTGTGGCAGGCGGTGCGGGCGCTCGATGCCAGCCAGCCGGCCGAGCCGCCCGGGCAGGCGCCGGAGCAGGCCCTGCTGGCCTTCGCGGCCGCCGGGCCCAGTCCGCTGGCGCTGGTCCCGCTGGAAGACCTGGCCGGCGAGCCGGAGCAGCCCAACCTGCCCGGCACGCTGGACGAGCATCCCAACTGGCGCCAGCGCATGCGCCAGGACGCCGACACCTTCTTCGAGATGCCGGCGGTGCAGGCCCGGCTGGCGGCCCTCGCGCGCGGCCGCGCGCGCTCGCGCCGCGCCGGGCCCGGCGGCGGCGAACCGCCCGCGCCGGCGGGCCACAGCCAGTGCAAGCCATCATGACCTTTCCCCGCGCCACCGCCCGCCTGCAGCTGCACGCCGGCTTCACCCTGCTCGATGCGGCCCGCCAGGCCGCCTATTACGCGCGCCTGGGCGTCAGCCATCTTTACCTCTCGCCCATCACCCAGGCCGTGCCCGGCTCGGCCCACGGCTACGACGTGGCCGACCATGCGGCGGTCAGCGCCGAACTGGGCGGCGAAGCGGCCCTGCGCGAGCTGGCCGCCGCCGCGCGCGCGCAGGGGCTGGGCCTGATCGTGGACATCGTGCCCAACCACATGGCCTCGGACGTGACCGCCAATGCCTGGTGGCGCGACGTGCTGGAGCATGGCCCGGCCAGCGCCCATGCGCGCTATTTCGACATCGACTGGCAGCCGGCCGACCCCGCCCTGCACGGCAAGGTGCTGCTGCCGGTGCTGGGCGCCCAGTACGGCGCCTGCCTGCGGGACGGCAGCATCGCGCTGGGGCACGAACCGGGCCAGGGCTATTGCATCCACGTGCACGGCACGCCCTACCCCATCGCTGCCGGCACGCTGGCCGCGGCCGACACGGTGGCCGCGACCCTGGCCCTGTACGCGCCCGGCGCGCCCGGACAGCGCGAGCGCCTGCACGGCCTGCTGCAGGCGCAGCACTACCGGCTGGCCTGGTGGCGCACCGCGCCCGACCAGATCAACTGGCGGCGGTTTTTCGAGGTGACCGGCCTGGTCGGCGTGCGCGTGGAGCAGCCGGAAGTGTTCGACGCCGTGCATGCGCTGGTGCTGCGGCTGTATGCCGAAGGCCTGATCGACGGCGTGCGGGTGGACCACATCGACGGGCTGGCCGACCCGGGCGGCTACGCGCGGCGGCTGCGCCAGGCGCTGGTCCAGGCCGGCCGCGCGCAAGGACGGCCGCACGAGCCCTATATCGTGGTGGAGAAGATACTGGCCGAGGACGAAAGCCTGCCGGCAAACTGGGGCGTCGAGGGCACGACCGGCTACGACTTCATGGACCAGGTGGGCGCGCTGCTGCACGATCCGGGCGCGGCCGAAATCCTGCGGGATTATTGGCGCCGGATTTCCGGTGACGGGCGCAGCCCGGCCGAACAGCTGCTGGCGGCCCGGCAGCGCATGGTCGAGCGGCATTTTCCGGCCGAGCGCGCGGCGCTGGTGCGCTGCCTGCTGCGTATCGTGCGCCTGCAGGACACGACGCGCGACTGGAGCGCGGTGCAGATCGACCGGGCGCTGTCGGCCGTGCTGGCGCATTTCCCCGTGTATCGCAGCTATGCCGGCGACACGGGGCGGCAGGCTGGCGACCGGGCGCCCTGCGCCCATGCCTGGACGCAGGCGCGCCGGGCCCTGGCCCCGCGCGAGCAGGATCCGATGGCCGAACTGCTGGCCCTGCTGGACGCGCTGCTGGGCGGCAGCGCCTTTGCCGACACAGGCCCGGCCGAATACGCCTTGCGGGCCGAGGCGCTGCGGCGCTTCCAGCAGCTCACGCCGCCCCTGGCGGCCAAGGCGCTGGAGGACACCCTGTTCTACCGGCTGGGCCCGCTGATCTCGCGCAACGAAGTCGGCTCGCCGCCGGATCGGCCGGGCTTGCCGCCCCAGGCTTTCGTCGCGCTGGCGCAGGCGCGCGCCCGGGCATTGCCGCATGCCATGCTGGCCACCGCGACCCACGACCACAAGCGCGGCGAGGACGTGCGGGCGCGGCTGGCGGTGATCACCGAGGATCCGCAAGCCTGGCTGCGCGCCGCCGACCAGTGGCTGGCGGCCACCGAAGGGCCGGTGGCCGCCACCGACCGCTACATGCTGCTGCAGACGCTGGTGGGCGCCTGGCCGCTGGCGTTGCGCCAGGACGATCCGGCCGCGGTCCAGGCCTATCTGGCGCGCGTGGCGGCATGGCAGCAAAAGGCCATGCGCGAAGCCAAGCTGCATACCGACTGGCACACGCCCGACCCGGCCTACGAACAGGCCGGCCAGGCCCTGGTGCACGCGGTCGCCGGGCAGCCGGCGCTCTGGTCCCTGGTGGCCGGGCAAGCCCAGGCGCTGGCCCTGCCCGGCCTGGTCAACGGCCTGGCGCAGGCCCTGCTGCGCTGCACCCTGCCCGGCGTGCCCGATCTGTACCAGGGCCGCGAGTTCTGGGACTTCAGCCTGGTCGATCCGGACAACCGCACCGAGGTGGACTATCGCGCCCGCGCACGCATGCTGGCGGCGATCCAGGCGGGCGAGCCGGCCGCCGTGCAGGCGGCCTGGGCCAGCGGCCGCGTCAAGCAGGCCGTGATCCACGCCTGCCTGGCGCTGCGCGCGCGCCGGCCGGCCCTGTTCGCGCGCGGCGACCTGCAGGTCCTGCCGGTGCGCGGCGCGCAGGCGCCACGGCTGCTGGCGCTGCTGCGCAGCCACGCCGGCGAGCATCTGCTGATCCTGGTGCCGCACCTGTGTGCGCGCGAGCTGGCCTTTTATGCCCGGGACGAGGCGCCCGGGCAGGCGGCGGCCCGGTTCTGGGGGGATACGGCGGTGCAGTGGCCCCAGGCGCCCGATGGCTGCCTCGTGCACGATGCGCTGCAGTGCGCGCATGTCCGCGGGCCGGCCGATGCGGGGCCCGCGGCCGGGACCGGGCACGCCGGCGGCGCGCTCCGGGCGGGCCAGGCACTGCCGGTGGCGGCCCTGCTGGCGCGCCTGCCCGTGGCGCTATGTCACGTCGCGCGCGGATGATGCCGGGCGTGCAGGGTCTTGAGGCGCTCGCGCGCCACGTGCGTGTAGATCTGCGTCGTCGAGATGTCGGCGTGGCCCAGCAGCAGCTGCACCACGCGCAGGTCCGCGCCGTGGTTGACCAGGTGGGTGGCAAAGGCGTGGCGCAGCACGTGCGGCGAGATCGGGGCATGGATGCCGGCCTGGCGCGCGTATTTCTCGACGATGAGCCAGAAGTTGCGCCGGTGCATGGCCTGGCCGCGCACCGTGACGAACAGCGCATCCGAGACGCGGCCGGCCAGCAGCACCGGCCTTGCCTGCTTCAGATAGCGGTCTATCCAGTGGGCGGCTTCGGCTCCCAGTGGCACCAGCCTGTCCTTGCCGCCCTTGCCCTGGACCACGCGCAGCACGCCTTCGTTCAGGCTGACGTGCAGCAGGCCCAGGTTGACCAGCTCGGAAACCCGCAAGCCCGTGGCGTAAAGGGTTTCGAGCATGGCGCGGTCGCGCAGGCCCAGCTCGGTAAGCACCTGCGGAGCGGCCAGCAGCGCCTCGACCTGCGCCTCGGACAAGGTATGGGGCAGCCGCCGCGGCTGCTTGGCCGCGCGCAGCGGCAGGCACGGATCCTCGCTGGCCAGGCGGGTGCGCAGCGCCCATTGGAAGTAGCGCCGCAGCGCCGACAGGCGCCGGTTGGCCGTTGCCGGGCGGGTCTGCGCATGCATGGCGGCGAACCAGCGTTCGATGTCGGCGGTGCGCGCGCGCGGCAAGGGCCCCAGCCCTTGCCCGGCCAGCCACACGTCCAGGCCCGCCAGGTCGTTGCGATAGGCGTCCAGGGTATTGCGCGACAGCCCGTGCTCCAGCCACAAGGCGTCGACGAACTCCCCGATCGAAGGGTGGACGTCGTTGCGGCTGTTCAGCGAAGGCGGCTTGTCGCGGGCGGACACGGTAGCGGCATGTCGGGGCCGGGGCCCCATGCCCCGGCGATGCCGTCACTGTAGCGTTTTTTTGCCGACGGACCAGGCCGGCGGGTTTTATGGACCTGCCCTTCAGGACTGCCCGGCCAGCAGCGCGATGAAGGCCTGGTTGAAAGCCGGCAGGTCGTCGGGCTTGCGGCTGCTGACCCAGTTGCCGTCGCGCACGACTTCCTGGTCCAGCCAGTTGGCGCCGGCGTTCTTCAGGTCGTCCTTGAGCGAGGGCCAGCTGGTCAGCGTGCGTCCGCGCGCCAGTTCGGCCGAGATCAGCAGCCACGGGCCGTGGCAGATCACCGCCAGCGGCTTGCCGCTTTTGTCGATGCTGCGCACGAAGGCCTGCGCGCGCGCGTCCATGCGGATCTCGTCGGCATTGACCACGCCCCCGGGCAGCAGCACGCCGGTGAAATCGGCCGGATCGGCCTGCGACCAGGTCAGGTCCACCTCGAAGGTGTCGCCTTTCTGGTCGTGGTGCATGCCCTGCACGGGCTTTTTCTCCGAGGAAACGATGGCAGTGCGCGCACCGGCCGCCTGCAGGGCCTCGCGCGGGGATTGCAGTTCGGCCTGTTCAAAGCCGTCGACCACGAGTATGGCGATGTGGTGGTCTTTCAAGGATGTGGGCATGGCGATGCGACTCCTGGCAGGGGGACCGTCGGCCCGCATGGCCGGGCCGTCCTGCTTGAGTGTGCCGGGCTGCCGTGCGCATGCCATCAGCATCGGCAAGCAAGGGTAAAGCGATATTTCCGGCGCCCGCCCGGCTGCTCGCGCCGCTGTTGCAATGCCATGCAAAAGCGCGCGATGCGCGCTTTTTCAACGTTCGTTGCGGACCCGGCGCACCTGCGGCAAGGTCACCGCCCCGGCCTGGTTGCCCCAGCTGTTGCGGATGTAGGTCACCACCGCCGCGATGTCCGCGTCCGTCAGCACGTGGGCGAACGGCGGCATGCCGTGCGGCTGGGGCTGCAGCGCGGTCGAGGGCGCAAAGCCCCCGGAGAGCACCAGCCGGATGGCGTTGACCGGCTCGGCCGCCGTGACCGTCAGGTTGCCGGCCAGCGGCGGCCAGGCCTGCGCCACGCCCCGGCCGTCGTCCTGGTGGCATTGGGCGCAGTATTGCGTGTACAGGCGGGCGCCCTGCTCCATCACCCCGGCCAGCGGAGCGGGCCCGCGCGGCCTGGCGTCCAGGCCGGCGGCCGGCAGGGACTTCAGGTAGCGCGCCATGGCCCGCGCATCTTCCGGGCTGGCGTATTGCAGGCCATTGTGCACCGATTCGGCCATCGGCCCCGAGGCGAAGCCGTGGCGCGAGATGCCGCTGCGCAGCAGCTCGGCGATGTCCTGTTCGCTCCAGTTTCCCAGGCCGGTTGCCAGGTCGCCGGTCAAGGGCGGCGCATACCAGTTCTGCGCCGGGATGATGCCGCCTTGCAGCCGCGCGTCTTCGTGCATCGCTCCCAGGCGGTTGCGGGCCGTGTGGCATTCGGCGCAATGGGCCAGGCCCTGGACCAGGTAGCGTCCGCGCAGCCATTGCGGGTCGGCCTGCTGGGCCGCATCGCCCGGCGGCATGCCGGCCGAGGGGTTGAAATACAGCGCGCGCCACAAGGCGATGAGCGGCCGCTGGTCGTAGGGAAACGCCAGCCGGTGCGCCGCGCTGGGCTGGCGGGCCGCGGGCAGGCTTTGCAGATAGGCGTACAGCGCGTCGGCGTCCTCGCGGCTGACGTGCCGGTAGCTGGTATAGGGAAACGCCGGGTACAGCAGGCTGCCGTCGGGCCGCTTGCCGTGCCGCAGCGCGCGCCAGAAATCGTCCGCGCTCCATTGGCCGATGCCGTACTCGGGGTCGGGTGTGAGGTTCGGCCCGAAAAACTCGCCAAAGGGCGTGGGGATGCCGCGCCCGCCCGCGTAGGGCGTGCCGCCCGGCGCGGTGTGGCAGGCCATGCAATTGCCCAGCGCGGCCAGGTAGCGGCCCTGCTCGATGCGCGCCTGCGTGTCCGGGGGCGCGCCCGTGGCGGGGCCGGGCGCGGCGGTGTCGCGCGGTTCTCGGGCGCCCAGCCAGAAAAGCGCGGCCAGGGCCAGCAGCGCCAGGCCGGCCAGCAGCATCAGGGCTCGGATCAGGGTTCTCATCGCGCACCTGCCGTGCCGGGGTTGGGCTGGCTGCCGCAGCGCATGGGCAGCGGCGCGCGCACGGCCGGCTCGGGCGGGCCGGCCTGCGCCGGCGGCTGCGACGACAGCCAGGCCGCCACCGCCGCCACGTCCTCGGGGGCCAGGCGGCGCGCGATCTCGCCCATGCAGTCCGGCGCGTGGGCGCGCCGGTTGCCGATCCGCCAGGCGCCGAACTGCGCGGCGATGTAGTCGTGCGGCAGCCCCACCAGCCCCGGCGAGGCCGGCAGCACGCCCGAGAGCGTCGCGCCGTGGCAGGCCGTGCAGGCCGGCACGCCCAGGGCCGCGTCGCCGTGCAAGGCCAGCGTCTGGCCGCGCCGCGCGGCCGCGGCGGCCGGCGCGCCCCGCATGGCCGGATAGGCCGGCTGCTGGCCGGCGAACCATTGCGCCATGGCGTGCAGGTAGTCGTCGGACTGGTTGGCCAGCAGGGTCTGCATGGGCCGGTACTGGCGGCGTCCGTCGCGGAAATTGACCAGCTGGTTATAGAGATACTCGGCCGGCTTGCCGGCGATGCGGGGGAAATAGCCGTCGGCGCTGCCCGCGCCGGATTCGCCATGACAGGCCGTACAGGCGGCCAGGCGCGCGGCCATGGTGCCGGCCTGCAGCGCCTGCGGCGCCACCGAGCCCGGCGAGGCGGGCGCCTGGGCCAGGGCCAGCGGCGCGGCGCCCAGCGCCAGGGCCAGGCCGATCGCCGCCCTGCTTCGCCCGCCTGCCCGGCGCGGCGCGCCCCCGGGGCGGCAAGCCGCGCGCACGGCCTGGAAAACCCTGTCTTTCTTGTCGTGTCCGGGCGACATCTGGCGCTCCTCCTGGACCTATTGTACGGCGGGCCGGCACGGCCGCCGGGCCTGGCCGGCGGTGCGCGGCGGCAAAAGGAAAATGCGAGCGATTAGCAATTCAGTTGCTGTAATGCGATCCATTTGCAAAAATACGGGTTTGCATCGTTTCCTGTGCGGCCCGGCCAGGTTCCGGCCGCCGGATCGGGCGCGGCGAGCTTTCCATACCGTTCCCGTCATATTTCAAGCATGTCCAAACCGTCCCGCTCCAAGCTCTGGTTCCTGGTTCACAGCTGGCTGGCGCTGCCCATCTGGGCCTTCGTGTGCTTCATCTGCGCGACCGGCACCATCGCCGTGATCAGCCAGGAAATCGTCTGGCTGCTCAATCCGGCCGTGCGGGCATCCGCGCCCGATGCCCAGACCCCGCGCATGGGCTACCAGGCGCTTTACGACAGCATCCAGAAACAGGTGCCCGAGGCCGCCATCCAGTCCCTGTCCTGGCCCGAGGAGTCCCAGTTCGCCCTGACCGCCCGGGTCAGCTATCCGGGCGCGCGCACCACCTCGCTGTACGTCAACCCCTATACCGGCGTGGTGCAGGGCCCGAGCCTGGACTTCGACCTGCGCCAGTTCATGCGCGCGCTGCACGGCTGGCTGCTGATCCCCTTTACCAACGGCTTTAGCTGGGGCTGGTACCTGGTCAGCGCCTTGTCCATACCCATGTTCGCCTCGCTGGTCACCGGGCTGGTGGTCTACAAGCGCTTCTGGCGCGCTTTCTTCAAGCCCAGGCTGCGGCTGAACCAGGGCGCGCGCATCTTCTGGGGCGATTTCCATCGCCTGGCGGGCCTGTGGTCGATCTGGTTCATCCTGCTCATCTCCGTGAGCGCCATGTGGTTCCTGGCGCAGGCCATCCTGTTCGATACCCACACCACCATTTCCACCCAGGGCGTGCCCGCGGTGGTGGCGCGCGAAGAAGCCCCCACCGTGCCGCGCGGCCAGCCGGTGCCGCGCCTGGACCTGGACCGGATCGTGGCGGCCGCGCGCCAGGAGCTGCCCTCGATGGAGCCGCAGCGCATCGCCTTCTCCGGCAACGCCTACGACCCGGTCACGGTCATGGGGCGCGGCGGCTATCCGCTGATGTTCCAGTCGGCGCAGATCAATCCCTATAACGGCAAGGCCGAGGCGGTGCGCCGCCTGTCGGACCGCTCGGCGCTGGAGTACTTCACCGAGTCCATGCGGCCCTTGCACACGGGCGATTTCGGCGGCTTCTGGCTCAAGCTGGTGTGGTTCTTCTTCGGCCTGCTGCTGACCATGATGTCGGTCAGCGGCATGCTGATCTGGACCAAGCGCACCGCGCAGGCCACCGCCAAGGCGGTCAGCCCCCGGCGCCAGCGTGCGCCGCGCCCGGCCGCCGCGCCGGTCGCTCCCGCCCGCGAGGCCGCAGAATGAACAAGTCCGCCACCGCTATTGCGCCGGCCGCCGGCGGCTTCTCGCGCTGGTGGCACCGCTGGCGCTTTCACCTGAGCGCGCTGCTGCTGGTGCTGCCGCTGCTGTATCTGCCGCGCTATTTCCAGGACGTGGCGCTGAACCGAGGCACCATGGGGCTGGGCCAGCGCCCGGCCGGCACGGTGCAGGTCGGTCCCTGGCCGCTGCAGCTGGCCGAGTGGGAAACCGGCGCGCCCAAGCCCGACCCGGCCGGCTACATGAAGACCTTCACCATGGCGCTGTGCCAGGGTTGCCAGGACGAGGTGCGCGCCGTGTACCTGCGCGTGGGCAAGCCGCGCAGCCTGCGCGCGGCCGGCTCGATCTTCTTCGGTTCGCCGCACCGCGCTTTTGCGACCATCCCCATACCCGAACGCACCGCGACCGACGCCGACCTGTGGCTGACCGCCGAAGGCTGGGACGGCTCGGTGCACCAGACGCCCTGGCCGATCGCCCAGGCCTCTCCCGATACCGTCACCTGGCTGCAACGACAAGGAGCCGCACGATGAAACCTACCCGCCTTTTTGCCGGCCCGGCCCGCCGCGCCCTGGCCGCCGTCCTGGTGCTGGGCGCCACGGCCGCCCATGCCCACAACCCCGTTGCCGAGTGCAAGTCCGCCGGGCCGGACCAGGTCCAGTGCACGGGCGGCTTCTCGGACGGCAGCGGCGCGCCGGGCGTGACCCTGGACGTGATCTCCTACGACGAGCAGATCCTGGTCCCGGGCAAGCTGGACGAACGCTCCTCCATCACCTTCAAGCGTCCCGAAGGCGAGTTCTACGTGCTGTTCGACGCGGGCCCGGGCCACGTCGTCGAGATCGACCACGCGGACATCCAATAAATGGCGCAACAGGTGGTGCGGCCGGCTGGCGCCGGCCATGAAACGCTGGCGGTGCTGGCTGCCTGCGCCCTCATCCTTGCCGGGGCGGGCGCCTATATCGGGCTGGCCCCGGCGCCGCAGGCCGCGCAGGCGCTGGCGGCCGGCCAGCTTGACGCGCGGCGCGACCTGACCCCGGCCGAGCAAGGCATCTATGCCGACCTGCGCGTGGTGCACGACGAACTGGCCTACGCCGTGCAGGCCGGCCTGCCGCTGCCGGACGCCGCGGCGCTGGCCGAGGAAGGCCTGCCGCCCTTTGCGCAGGATCCCAGCAGCGCGGCGCGCGGCGGCCATGTCTGGTCCGACGGCATGGTGCAGGACCGCCATGCCTACCTGGGCAGAACCGGCGATGCCGCCGTGGCGGGCAGCTTCCTGCTGCTTGCGCCGGCGCCGCCCGCCCATGGCCACGGCCATGACGGGCACGGCCAGGCGGCCGAGCCCGAGATCTGGCTGCGGCGCGACGGGCAGGCCGCCCTGCCCGCCGCGGCCGGGGCCGGGCCGCTGGCCCGGCAGGGCTGGCAGCAGGTGATCGCGCAGTTCGATGCGGGCGTCACCCGGGAGCACCGCCGCTAGCGCCGCGCCGGCGCCGGCCGCGCCCCCGTGGGCCGCCGGCGCGCCCGCCCTGCCCCTCCTTTCTCCTTTCTTGCAGGAAACCCATGTCCTTGATGTCCTTGTCCAGCCCGCCTTCACGCCGCCGCCTGCTGCGCGCGGCCGCCGCCCTGCTGGCCGGCGCGCTTGCCCTGGCCGCCCTGCCCGTCCAGGCCGCGCGCCTGAAGGTGGGGGTGACGCTGCACCCTTACTACAGCTACGTGGCCAATATCGTGGGTGATCGGGCCGACGTCGTGCCCCTCATCCCGGTGGGGTTCAATCCCCACGCCTACGAGCCGCGCGCCGAGGACATCAAGCGCATCGGCGCGCTGGACGTGGTCGTGCTGAACGGCATCGGCCATGACGATTTCGCCGACCGGATGATCGCGGCCAGCGAGAATCCCGAGGTGCCCGTCATCGAGGCCAACGCGCAGGTGCCGCTGCTGGCGGCCACCGGCGCGGCGGCGCGCGGCGGCGGCGATAGCGGCAAGGTGGTCAATCCGCACACCTTCCTGTCGATCACCGCCTCGATCGCCCAGGTCAATACCATTGCCCGCGAGCTGGGCAAGCTGGATCCGGCCAATGCCCAGGCCTATACCGCCAACGCCCGCGCCTACGGCCAGCGCCTGCGCAAGCTGCGGGCCGACGCGCTGGGACGGCTGGCGCATGCCCCCGGCGCCGATTTCCGCGTGGCGACCATCCACGGCGCCTACGATTACCTGCTGCGCGAGTTCGGCCTGGAAGTCACGGCGGTGGTCGAACCGGCGCACGGCATCGAGCCCAGCCCCGCGCAGCTCAAGACCACCATCGACCAGCTGCGCCAGCTCGACGTCAAGGTGATCTTCTCGGAGCTGAACTTCCCCTCGGCCTATGTCGATACCATCCAGCGCGAGACCGGCGTCAAGCTCTACTCGCTCTCGCACATCTCCTACGGCCCATACAGCGCCGGGCAGTTCGAGGAGGAAATGGCCCGCAACCTGGCCACCGTGGTGCAGGCCATCCAGGAGGCCGGCCAGTGAGCCCGGCGCCCATCGCCGGCCCGTCCTTGCGCTTCGATGCCGTCTCGCTCACCCTGGGCCGCACCGATATCCTGCGCCAGGTGAACTTGCGGGTCCAGGCCGGCACGGTGCATGCGCTGATCGGCCCCAACGGCGCGGGCAAGAGTTCGCTGGTCAAGACCTTGCTGGGACAGACGCCGCACCGCGGCACGCTGACCCTGGACTGGCCCGGCAAGCAGCCTGGCATCATCGGCTACGTGCCCCAGGCCCTGGAGTTCGACCGCGGCCTGCCCATGACCGTGGACGATTTCATGGCGGCCATGTGCCAGCTGCGGCCGGCCTTCCTGGGCCTGTCGCGCAGCCAGGGGCCGGCCATCGGGCAGGCCCTGGCCGCGGTCGGCATGCTGGACAAGCGCGGCCGGCGCATGGGCGCGCTCTCGGGTGGCGAGCGCCAGCGTGTGCTGCTGGCGCAGGGCCTGGTTCCCGAGCCCGACCTGGTCGTGCTGGACGAGCCCATGGCGGCGCTGGACGAGGCCGGCGCGCGCGTATTCGAAGCCTTGCTGGCCCGCTGGCGGGCGCGCGGCGTGACGGTGCTGTGGGTCGAACACGACCTGCAGGCGGTGCGCCGCCTGGCCGACCGCGTCACCGGCCTGAACCGGCAGGTGCTATGCGATGGCGCGCCCGCCGAGGTGCTCAGCGGCGAACGCCTGCTTGAACTGTTCTCCCATGCCGGCGCGCAGGGCGGCCAGGCGGCAGGCGCCGGCGGCCAGCCCGCCGCGCTTTCCGGGAGCGCAGCATGACCGGCTGGTTCGACACCGCCCGCATGGCGATCCAGGACTGGGCCGCGCAAGGCTGGCTG
The DNA here is from genome assembly GCF_037026685.1 of Orrella sp. JC864. NCBI lineage: Bacteria > Pseudomonadati > Pseudomonadota > Betaproteobacteria > Burkholderiales > Alcaligenaceae > Orrella > Orrella sp. JC864. The sequence goes on from NZ_JBANET010000001.1 coordinate 53,127, forward strand.
CCCGGCGCGTTGGCCTACGGCTTCGTGGTCAATGCCCTGATGGCCGGGCTCATCATCGGCCCCATCCTGGGCGGGCTGGGCACGCTGGTGGTGGTCAAGCGCTATGCTTTCTTTTCCGAGGCGGTCGGCCATGCGGCACTGACCGGCGTGGCCATCGGCATCCTGCTGGGCGAGCCCTACACCGGCCCCTACGGCAGCCTGTTCAGCTACTGCCTGCTGTTCGGCATCGTGCTGAACTACCTGCGCAACCGCACCGGCCTGTCGCCCGATACGCTGATCGGCGTGTTCCTGTCGGTGTCGCTGGCCCTGGGCGCGAGCCTGCTGCTGGTGCTGGCCGGGCGCATCAACATCCACATCCTGGAGAACGTGCTGTTCGGCTCGGTGCTGACCGTCAACGCCAAGGACCTGGCGGTGCTGGCCTGCGTGGCGCTGCTGACCTGCGCGCTGGCCCTGCCCAACTACAACCGCCTGATGCTGGCCAGCTTCAACCCCCAGCTGGCCGCCGTGCGCGGCGTGCCGGTCAAGGCCATGGACTATCTGTTCGTGGGGCTGGTCACGCTGGTGACGGTGGCGTCGGTCAAGGTGATCGGCGCCATCCTGGTGGGCGCCCTGCTGGTGATCCCGGCCGCCGCCGCCCGGTTGCTCAGCCAGTCGCTCAAGGGCTTTTTCTGCCTGTCGGTGCTGATCGCCACGGTCAGCACCCTGGCCGGCATCATGCTGCCCATCGAGCTGGAACTGCCCGTGCCCTCGGGCGCGGCCATCATCCTGGTGGCGGGCCTGCTGTTCGGCCTGGCCGCCTTGGCGCGCAGCGTCGCGCCCGGACTCAAAGGAAACGTTGCATGAAGACCTCACCGCGCAAGGCCGCGCTTGCCTTCACCTTGCTGCTGGGCGCCGTCGCCCTGGCCGCGCCGGCCCAGGCCCAGGGCGCGGCCGGCGCGCCGGCCGCCGCCGCGGCGCAGGACGGCCAGTCCGCCACCGTGGTGCTGGTCGCGCATCCGGTGCTGGCGGCGCTGACCGAAACGCTGGCGCAGGGCACCGGCATACGGGTCGAGCGGGCCGCGCCGGCCAATCTTCCCGCCACGCGCCATGCGTCGTATTTCATGGGCCGCGGCGGCAAGGCGCTGCAAACGGCCGCCGGCAAGGCCCATGCCGTGGTCGCCATGCGTTCGGTCTGGCCCGACGATCCGCTCTACCCCATGGCCCGGCGCAGCAACATCCGGCTGGTCGAGATCGACGCCGCGCTTCCCCTGGACGGCGCCTTGAGCGGCATCGCGCTGCAGCCCGGCGAGCGCGCCGGCAGCCAGTTCGCCGCCTACCCCTGGCTGGGCACGGCCAACCTGGGGCGGATGGCCGACATCATCGCCGCCGACCTCGGACGCCTGGCGCCGCAGGAACAGGCGGCCATCGACGGCAACCTTGCCCGCATCAAGCGCCAGCTGGTCGAGATCAACGCCAGCAGCCAGGCCGCATTGGCCCGGGCCGAAAACGTATCGGTCATCAGCCTTTCCGAGCGCCTGCCCTACCTGGTCTCGTCGTTCAACCTGGACCTGGTCGAGACGATGGCGCGCGACGACGCCGACTGGACGCCCGAGCGCCTGCAGGCGCTGACCGCCGCCATCCGGGACAGCGGCGCGGCGGCCGTGCTCATGCATCGCGAAGCGGATCCGGCCCTGCGCCAGGCCATCGAGGCCGGCGGCGCCAAGCCGGTGCTGCTGCACACCGAAGGCAGCGACCCGCTGGGCGAATTGCGGCAGAACGCCCAGGCGCTGCAGCAGGCCCTGGCGCCTTAGGCGCGGCCGGCCCTAGCCGGCCTGCGGCGCGCCGGGCTGCTCGCGCAGCAGCCGGGCCACCACTTCTTCCAGCCGCAGGCCGCTGTCCATCGCAGCCTTTTGCAGGGCCTCGTGCGCGCCCTGCTCGTCCATGCCGTGGCGCTGCATCAGGATGCGCCTGGCCCGCTCCAGGCGCCGGCGCTCGTCCAGGCTGCTGCGCGCGCGGGCCAGTTCGGCATCGAGCTGCTGCAGGCGCAGCGTCTGCGCCTGCAGCAGGTCCAGCAGCGAGCGGCCGATCCGCGGGCCGGGGGCCGCGTCGTCGCTGGTGGCATCCAGGGTGCTGCCCTGGATGCCGAACAGCAGCGGCGCGCCATGCTCGGCGCTTTCCTGGGCGCAGCGCGCCAGCAGCCTGCGGTGATCGTCCAGGTCGGCCTGGGCCTGCGCCAGCCGCTGCTCGCACAGGCCCGGCAGCGCCGCGGCCATGCCCGCCTCGATGCCGTGCAGCGCGTCGATGTGCGCGCTCAGGACATCGAACCAGACTTGCGCCAGGGCCGGGTCGGTGGGCTGGGCGGCGGACGTGCGGGGAATCATCCGCCGCAGCCGCTGCATATCGCCGGCCTGCGCCTGCGCGGCGCGCCAGCGCCCCGCCGCCTGGGAATCGGCGTACTGGCAGAACACCTCGAAGCAGCGCGCCTGGGCCGCCGCCAGCTGCTGCATGCGGGCCTTGCGGTCCGCATCGAAGTAGCCGGCGGCAAAGCCCAGGACCCCTTCGGCGCGCTCTTGCCCGCATAGCTCCTTGCCCTGCATGAAGTTCAACAGCGCGGCCAGGGCCTGCGTGATGCCCGGGTCCAGCCCGCTGTCGGCCGCCTCGAAGACCAGCGTGAGCATGGCGCCGATCAGCCGGGTATAGGCGTGCACCGACTGCTGCGTGTCGATGCCGTGCTCGCGCACGCGCCGGCGCAGGCGCGGCAGGTCCTCCAGCAGATAGCACAGGTGGGCGGCGCGGTTCAGCAGCCGCGCGCTGGCGCTGCGCCCGCCCGCCCCGCTTTCGAGCCGGGCCAGCGCCTGCAGCGCGCGCGCCAGGAAGGCGTCCGATTGCGCGTGGCGCTCGTCCAGCGGCAAGGGGCCGGCGCGCTCGGACTCGGCCAGGCCTTGCAGGTGCAGGTTGGAATAGCCGCGTTCCTTTTGCAGGGCATGGATGGCCTGGGCCAGGCGGGCGACCAGCTCGCAGGTGGGCAGCAGGTCGCGCAGGTCCTGCAGTTCCTTGCGCCGGGCCGCGAGCAGCAGGCGCAAGGCGGCTGGCATGGCGGCTTCGGTCATGATGCTTCCTTGTTCAGTTCTGCCCCATGGCCACCGCCTGCCGGATGTGCGGGTCCAGGGCCGCGGGCTGTGCCTGCGCCGCGACCTGCCCGATCACCAGCACGGCCGGGCTGCGCAGCGCGAAACATGCGGCGTCCGTCTCCAGCCGGGCCAGCGTCGAGCGGCAATGCCGCTGTGCCGGCAGGCTGGCCGATTCGATCATGGCCACCGGCGTGGCCGGGTCCATGCCGCCGGCCAGCAGGCCCTGGCGCGTGGCGGCCAGCGTGGCCACCCCCATGTAGACTACCAGCGTGGTGCCGCTGCGCGCCAGCGCCTGCCAGGGCGGCTCGCTGCCATCCTCGGTATGCGCGGTCAGCAAGGTCACGCCCCGGGCCACGCCGCGCAGGGTCAGGGGCACGCCTACCGAACTGGCGCCCGCCAGGCCGGCCGTCACGCCATTGACGATCTCGCAGCGCACGCCGCGGGCTTGCAGCCAGGCCAACTCTTCGCCGGCGCGCCCGAAGATGCACGGGTCGCCGCCCTTCAGGCGCACCACCCGCAAGCCCTGCCGCGCATAGCGCAGCATCAGCCGCTGGATGAAATCCTGCGGCGTGGAGCGGCAGCCGCCGCGCTTGCCCACCCGCAGCACCCGCGCCGCCGCGCAATGCGCCAGGATCTGCGGGGCGACCAGGTCATCGACCAGCACCACCTGCGCCTGCGACAGCACGCGCACGGCCTTGAGCGTGAGCAGCTCGGGGTCGCCGGGGCCGGCGCCCACCAGCCATACCTGTGTATGCATCGCTGCTTCCTCCTTAGCCGGCCGCGGCGCTCCGGGCCTGGGCCGTTTCGGCCCGGGCCATCCCGGCCTGCGCCGTGGGGCGGACCGGGCCCAGCAGGACGGTGTCCTCATGCAGGCGCGCCGGCCAGACCGCCAGCCGCTGGTTCGGGTCTTCCAGGCATACGCCGTCGCGCAGCCGGAAGTGCTGCTTGTACAGGGGCGAAGCCACCACCAGCTCGCCGCCCAGCCGGCCGAGCAGGCCGCGGCCGATGACGTTGGCGCCCGAGAACGGGTCGCGGTTGGCGATGGCATGGACCGCTTGCGCCGCCTCCGGCAGGTAGAACAGCGCCACCTGTACGCCTTCGAGCAGCGCCACCACGCCCGAATGCGCCACCAGGTCGGCGCGGCGGCACACCGGCACCCAGCCGGCCTGGACGGGATGGTTGGGGGCCATCACAGCGCCTCCTCGGCCACGGCCGCCTCGGGGCGTGCCGCCGGCCTGGGCTGCCCGCGCTCGGGCACCATGCGGATATCCGGGTCGCCTCGCCCGTCGTTCACGAAGGTGCGGAACCGCTTGCGTTTCTCGGGATCGGCCAGCGCGTTGGCCCATTCGCATTCGTAGCGCGCCACCACCTGCTGCATCTGCGCCTCCAGTTCGGCGGCCAGGCCCAGGCTGTCCTCGATGACCACCTGCCTGAGGTAGTCCAGCCCCCCTTCGAGCGATTCGCGCCAGGCGGCCGTGCGCTGCAGCTTGTCGGCCGTGCGGATGTAGAACATCAGGAAGCGGTCGATATAGCGCAGCAGCGTGGCGTCGTCCAGGTCGGTGGCGAACAGTTCGGCATGGCGCGGGCGCATGCCGCCATTGCCGCACACGTACAGGTTCCAGCCCTTCTCGGTGGCGATCACGCCCACGTCCTTGCTCTGCGCCTCGGCGCATTCGCGCGTGCAGCCCGAGACCGCGAACTTGAGCTTGTGCGGCGCGCGCAGGCCCTTGTAGCGGTGCTCCAGGCGCAGCGCCATCTGCACGCTGTCCTGCACGCCGTAGCGGCACCAGGTGCTGCCCACGCAGGACTTGACCGTGCGGGTGGACTTGCCATAGGCATGGCCCGTCTCGAAGCCGGCCTCGATCAGCTCGCCCCAGATCAGCGGCAGCTCGTGCAGCTGGGCGCCGAACAGGTCGATGCGCTGCCCGCCGGTGATCTTGGTGTAAAGCTTGTATTTCTTGGCCACCGCCCCGATGGCCAGCAAGCCGTCGGGCGTGATTTCGCCGGCGGGGATGCGCGGCACCACCGAGTAGGTGCCGTCCTTCTGCATGTTGGCCATGAAGGTGTCGTTGGTGTCCTGCAGCGGCACCAGCGCCGGGTCCTGGATGGGCCGCGCCCAGCACGAGGCCAGGATGGAGGCCACGGTGGGCTTGCAGATGTCGCAGCCCACGGTGCCGCGTCCGTGGCGCGCCAGCAGCGTGCCGAAGTCCTCGATGCCCTGCACGCGCACGATGTCGTAGAGCTCGCGCCGGGTGTGCGCGAAGTGTTCGCACAGGCTTTTGTCCACCGCCACGCCGCGCTCGGCCAGCGCATGCTCGACCACCTGCTTGAGCAGCGCCGCGCAGCCGCCGCAGCCGGTGGCCGCCTTGGTGCAGGCCTTGACGGCGCCCAGGTCCGTACAGCCGCCGTCGATGGCCTGGGCGATGGCCGCCTTGCTGACGTTGTGGCACGAGCAGATGGTGGCGCCGGCCGGCAGCGCCTGCACGCCCAGCCTGGGGGCCGCGCCCGCCGCGGGCAGGATCAGCGAGGCCGGATCCCGCGGCGCCTCCAGGCCGTTCTGCACGTATTGCAGCAGCGTGTCGTAATAGCTGTTGTCGCCCACCAGCACGGCGCCCAGCACCCGCTTGCCGTCCTCGGAAACCACCAGCTTGCGGTAGCTTGCGCCCGCCTCGTCGATGTAGCGGTAGCTGCGCGCCCCGCGCGTGGCGCCGTGCGCATCGCCGATCGAGCCCACGTCCACGCCCAGCAGCTTGAGCTTGGTGGACAGGTCCGCGCCGGTGAACGGCTCGCCGGGCGCATCGCACAGCAGCGCGGCCACGCGCCGGGCCATCTGGTAGCCGGGCGCCACCAGGCCGAAGCAGCTGCCTTGCCAGCTGGCGCATTCGCCGATGGCGTGGATGTGCGGGTCGCTGCTGCGGCAATCGTCGTCCACCTGCACGCCGCCGCGCGGGCCGATGGCCAGGCCGCCGCTGCGCGCCAGGCTGTCCTGCGCGCGGATGCCGGCCGAGAACACCACCAGGTCCGTCTCCAGGTATTGGCCGTCGCTGAAATTCATGCGGTAGCGATAGTCCTGCCCGGCGGTGATCGACTGGGTGCTGCGCGACAGGTGCACGCCCACGCCCAGCGCCTGCACGCGGGCCTTGAGCGCCTCGCCGCCCAGTTCGTCCAGCTGCACCGGCATGAGCCGCGGCGCGAATTCGACCACCTCGGCCCGCAGGCCCAGCGACTTGAGGGCGTTGGCCGCCTCCAGGCCAAGCAATCCGCCGCCGACCACCACGCCGCGCCGCGCGCCGCGGGCCGCCTCGCGGATGCGGTCCAGGTCCTGCAAGGTGCGATAGACCAGCCGGGCGTTGCCCTGCGCCCCTTCGATGTTCGGCACGAAGGGATAGGAGCCGGTCGCCAGCACCAGCATGTCGTAGGGTTGGCTGCCCGAGCCGGTGTGCACGCGCTTGCGCTGGCGGTCGATTCCCAGCACCGTCTGCCCCAGGTGCAGCGTCAGGCCGTCGCGGCGGTACAGGTCCGGCTCGCCCAGCGCCAGCGAGCCGGCGTCGCGTCCGGCGAAGTATTCGGACAGGTGGACCCGGTCATAGGCCCGCTGCGGCTCTTCGCCGTAGACGTGGATGCGCCAGCGCGGCAAGGCGCCCAGCGCCAGCATCTGCTCGACGAAATGATGGCCGACCATGCCGTTGCCCACGACCACGAGGGTGCGCGCGGCGCCAAGGGTTGCATCGTTCATGGGTACTCCTTGCTCGGCAGCCCGCGGCCGGAAGCGGCCGCCGCTTGCCTGCGCGCGGCCCGGCGGCAAAACAAAAAAGCGCCACGAACCGCTGGGGTTCATGGCGCCTTTGCCGGTACTGCACGCATTGTCCTGGACCGCGCGCCTTGCGCGGCCTTCGGCCTCTCCTAAGCAAGTGCCGTGCCAGATGCGGCCGCCTCCCTGGCGCCCAGGCGCGCGGCCTGGCCCGGGCCCGGCGGCGCCCGATGCCCGCACCGCGCTGGTGCCCGTGCACCGGACCGCGCACCAGCGCAGGGAACGAGGCACGCTACTCGAAAAGCATGGCCAGCAGCACCCCGAACAGCAGCGCCACGTAGCCCCGCGTATGCAGGCGGTCGCTGATGCGCGCCAGCCAGGGCGCGCCCAGCCGCACGCCCAGCCATGCGCTGGCCGACAGCACGGCGAAGGCGGCCAGGTCGATGTAGCCCAGGTGCCAGGCGCCCAGCCCGTCCGCCTGCTGGCCCAGCGCCGCATAGCCCAGCGTGCCGACCACCGCCACCGGCAGGCTCAGGGGATTGGCGGCGGCCACGGCCTGTCGCATCGGCAGGCCGCGACGGCGCAGCAAGGGCACGGTCATGACGCTGCCGCCCACCCCGAGAAAGGTGGCCAGCGTGCCGATGACGGTACCGGCGGCGGCCTGCTGCGGATGGCGCAACGGCTGCGGCGCGGGCGCATCGGGGCGCAGCGTCATGAAGCCCTGGCGCAGCAGGCAATCGGCCAGGGTGGCCGCCACGTAGGCGGCGAAGGCCCAGCGCAGCACCTGGTCCGGCACCTGGGTGCCCGACAGCGCGCCCAGCGCCGCGCCCAGGGCCACATACCAGAACAGCGGGAACAGGTGCGCCCAGGGCACGTTGCCGGCGGCATGGTGGCGCCGCGTGGCCGCCGCGGCGTTGACGATCATCACGCAGGTGGAAGTGGCCACGGCGATCAGCATGGCGGAGTCGGCGGCGGGCGAGCCGGCGGCTGGCGATGCGCCTGTCTCGTGGAAGGCCTTCAGGCACCGGTACAGGACCGGCACGACGATGAAGCCGCCGCCAAAGCCGAACAACACCGCCGTCACGCCGCTCAGGCAGCCGAAGACCGCGAGCACCAGGTAAAGCATCATGATGGAACCGCCCTGAGGAAAAACAGACAGGGCTGCAGCGTAGGCCTGGCGCTGCTGGCCTGCTTGCGCGATACTGCCAAGCAATGATTCGTTTCGGCCAATCTTGCCCGGGCCGCATGCCCGTCCGCCATGCATAACGTCAGCGAAGCCGTCTTCGACGCGGTGGCGCGGCCGGTGGTCGCGGTCGCCCGCGACTATCCGCCCGACCACCAGCTGGATTGGCACAGCCATCGGCGCGCGCAACTGCTGTACGGCGCCACGGGACTGATGCAGGTCGATACGGCCCAGGGCAGCTGGACGGTGCCGCCCCAGCGCGCGGTCTGGATCCCGGCCGGCACGGCGCATGCGGTGCGCATGCTGGGCGTGCGCACCCGCAGCCTGTACATCGAGCCGCAGGCCTGCGCGGCGATGGCGCCGCGCTGCCGGGTCGTGGCCGTCACGCCGCTGGTGCGCGAACTGCTGCTGGCGGCCGTGGACCTGCCTGCCGAATACGACCAGGCCGGCCGCGACGGCCTGCTGATGGCCTTGCTGCTGGCCGAGCTGGCCGGCTTGCCGGACCTGCCGCTGCACCTGCCCTTGCCGGCCCATGCGGGATTGCGCCGGCTCTGCCGGGATTTCCTGGCCGCGCCCACGCTGGCCCAGACGCCCGAGCAATGGGCAGGCGCCTTGAACGTCAGCCTGCGCACCTTCGCGCGGCTGTTTCGCAAGGAAACGGGCCTGGGTTTCCAGGCCTGGCGACAGCGGGCCTGCGTGCTGGGCGCCCTGCCCCGCCTGGCGGCCGGGCAGCCGGTGACGGCCATCGCGCTGGACATGGGCTACGACAGCCCGGGCGCCTTCGGCGCGATGTTCCGCCGCCTGCTGGGCGCCTCGCCCGCCCGCTATGCGCGCGGCCAGGCGCCCGCCCTGGCGGACGGCGCGACACCGCTCAGCCCCTGGCGCTAGCCGGCGCCCCGGCGGCGGGCGTACCCGCGGCGGGCGCTCCCGCGGCCGAGCCCGGGCAATCGTTGACCAGGGTGGCCTGGGTGACGTTGCTCGAGGGCGGTACCGAATGCGTCAGCCACACGTTGCCGCCGATGACCGAGGCGCGCCCGATCGTGATGCGCCCCAGGATGGTGGCGCCGGCGTAGACCACCACGTCGTCCTCCAGGATGGGATGGCGCGGCAGGCCCTTCTTGAGCTCGCCGTTCTCGCTGGCCGGAAACCGCTTGGCGCCCAGCGTGACGGCCTGGTACAGGCGGACCCGCTCGCCGATGACCGTGGTCTCGCCGATGACCACGCCGGTGCCGTGGTCGATGAAGAAACTGGGGCCGATGGTGGCGCCCGGGTGGATGTCGATGCCGGTGTCGGCGTGTGCGATTTCGGCCACGATGCGCGCCACCAGCGGTGCGCCCAGCTTGTACAGCTCGTGGGCCAGCCTGTGGTGGATCACGGCGATCACGCCCGGATAGCACAGCAGCACCTCGTCCACGCTGCGCGCGGCCGGATCGCCCTGGTAGGCGGCGATGACATCCGTGTCCAGCACGCGCCGCACGCGCGGCAAGGACGCGGCAAAGCGGCGCACCAGCTCGTGGGCGCGTCCGGCGATGCCGGCCTTGCTTTCGGGATTGCCGCGCGCCCCGTAGCCCAGTTCCAGGCGCAGCTGGCGCGCCAGCCGGTTCAGCGCGTTGGACAGGGTCAGCTGCACATAGGCGTCTTCGTTTTCCTCGCGCAGGTCGGGCGGGCCCAGGCGCATGGGAAACAAGGCCCCGCACAGCAGCTCGACGATAGCGCGGATTTCTTCGACGGAGGGGAACTCGCGTTCGCCCGAGGAACGGACCCGGCCGCTCTGGCTGCGCCATTGCAGGCGCGCCTCGCGCAGGTCGGCGACGATGTCCGACAGGCCCAGGCCGGTCTCGGGAAGGGCGATGGATGGGTTCATGGACTGCTCCTACTTCATGGCAGCGTCAAAGCATTCCATATTACCGGCTTGCGCCGGCCCAATACCCCTGCGGCCCGGGCGGTTTTGGCCGCCCCGCCTGGGCGTTGCGCGATTCTGGTAGGCTAGCAGGCCCGCGCGGGCCGCGACCGGTTCCCCGCCGCGGCTTGCCGCCTGCCCCGACCCTGCACCATGCCCAGCCCCGCCCCCTTGTCCGACGCCCAGCGCGAAGCCGCCATCCCGGCAGGCATCGCCTGCATCATGGCCGGCATCTTCTTCCTGACCCTGAGCGACAGCCTGGCCAAGTGGCTGGGCCAGTTCTACGCGCCGATCCAGCTGCTGTTCATGCGCGGGGCGCTGGCGCTGCCCGTGGTCACCGTCCTGGTGCTGGCCTGGGGCGGCAGGCGCGCCCTGCGCACCCGCTATCTGGGCACCCACTTGCTGCGCGGGGCGGTCAACGTGGCTTCGGCCAGCTGTTTCTACCTGGGCCTGACCATGCTGCCGCTGGCCGAGACCACCGCCATCGCCTTCGCCGCGCCGCTGTGCGTCACGGCGCTGTCGGTGATCGCCTTCGGCGAGCGGGTCGATGCGCGGGCCTGGGCGGCGGTGCTGATCGGCTTTGTCGGGGTGCTCATCGTCGTGCGGCCGGGCATGGCGGGTTTCCAGCCCGCCGCCCTGCTGCCCTTGGCGACCGCGGTGGGCTACGCGGTGATGATGGTCAGCGCGCGCCGCATCGGCCCCGAGGAAGGCATGCTGACCACCATGTTCTACATCGCGCTGGGCCAGGTGCTGGTCAGCGCCGCGGCCCAGCCCTGGTTCTGGCAGCCGGTGCAAAGCCAGCATGCGCTGGGCATTGCCGGCATCGCCCTGTTCAGCACGCTGGGCCTGGGCCTGATCACCCAGGGCTTTCGCATCGCCCCGGCCTCGGTGGTGGCGCCCTTTGACTACACCGGCCTGATCTGGGCGGCGCTGATCGGCTGGCTGTTCTGGGACGAGGTGCCCGATGCCTGGGCGTATACCGGGGCGGCGCTGATCGTGGGCAGCGGCTTGTACATCGCGATGCGCCAGGGCTTGAAAAGGCGCGGCGCAAGCCGGCGCAGGGGGTAGGCGCCCCCCGCGCGCCCGCGCCCTAGGGGCTCACCCGCAACAGCTTGCCCTGGCGCGAATCCGTCAGCACATAGACCTGGCCATCGGGCGAGACCCGCACGTCGCGGATGCGTTCGCCGCGATCGCGCAGCAGGCGTTCCTCGCCGGCGACCTTGTCGCCGTCCAGCGTCAGGCGCAGCAGGCTCTGGTCCCTGAGCGCGCCCATGAACAGCGAGCCCTGCCATTGGGGATGGCGCTCGCTGGTATAGAACGCCATGCCGCTGAAGGCCGGCGACGGGGTCCAGACGTGGTGCGGCGGCTCGGTGCCTTCCACTTCCTGGCCCCGGGCCTCGGGAATGGGCGCGCCGCCGTAGTTCACGCCATGCGTGGCCAGCGGCCAGCCGTAGTTCCTGCCGGCCTGCACGATGTTCAGCTCATCGCCGCCTTGCGCGCCGTGCTCGTTCTGCCAGATCGCGCCGGTCTGGGGATGCACGGCCATGCCCTGCGCATTGCGGTGCCCATAGGACCAGATCTCGGGCCGCGCGCCCTGCCTGCCCACGAAAGGATTGTCCTGGGGCACGCTGCCGTCCGGGTTCAGGCGCACGGTCTTGCCCTGCAGCTTGTCCAGGTCCTGGGCGGTGGGCCGCTGGTTGTTGTCGCCCAGGGTGACGAACAGCATGCCGTCGCGGTCGAAGGCCAGGCGCGAGCCGTAGTGCTGGCCCGAAGAAAGCTTGGGCTCCTGGCGAAAGATCACCTCGAAGCCTTCCAGGCCGCTGTTGTCCTGGGCCAGCCGGCCCCGGCCCACCGCGGTGCCCGAGCCGCCGTCGCCGTCCTCGGCATAGGACAGGTACACCAGCCGGTCCTGGGCGAACTGCGGGGACAGCGCCACGTCCAGCAGGCCGCCTTGCGAGCGGGCCAGCACCTGCGGCGTGCCGGCCAGCGGCCCGGACAGCTTGCCGTCGGCCTGCCACAGCCGCAGCGCGCCGGTGCGCTCGGTGATGAGGATGCCCTGCCCGTCGGGCAGGAAGGCCATGCCCCAGGGGTGCTGCAGGCCGGTGGCCAGCTCCTGCACCTGCTGGGCCTGGGCCGCCGCGCCGGTCCAGGTCAGCGCCGCCCAGACGGCATAGGCGCCGGCGCGGCGCTTCCATTGCGTGGAAATGTTCATGCTTGTGACTCCCTGCGAGGGTTGTTGTGCAGCCATGGGAGCGGCAATCGGGCCCTGGGGTTCCCGGACGGCAGTCCGGCCCTGCCATGCCCGGGCCGCCTAGGCGCGCGACGGGCGGCCCCCGCACGGGCGGCCCGCCTTGGATACATCGGGTAAAGCGGCCGGGGCGCAAGGTGCGCTAAAACAGGCCAGGGACGACTCCATTCAGGCGGGGGCAGGCGCATGGCATACGACTTTTGGTACTGGGACGGCATTCCCGGACGCGGCGAATTCGTCAGGCTGGCGCTGGAGGCCGGCAAGATTCCCTATGTGGACCGCGCACGCGAGAGCGGCGGCGATTCGGCCAACCTGGTGGACGACATCCAGCGCCAGCGGGCCGACCCGCCCTTTGCGCCGCCCTACCTGGTGGCCGACGGCATGACCATCGGCCAGACCGCCAACATCCTGCTGTTCCTGGGTGAAAAGCACGGCCTGGCGCCGTCGGACCTGGCCGGCAGGCTGTGGATACACCAGGTCCAGCTGACCATCGCCGACATGGTGGCCGAGGCGCACGACGTGCACCACCCCATCGCGGCGGGCCGGTACTACGAGGAACAGAAAAAGGAGGCGGCCAAGCGGGCCGAGGATTTCCGCGCCGCGCGCATGCCCAAGTTCCTGGGCTATTTCGAAAGCGTGATCCGTCCCGACAGCGGCTGGCTCACCGAAGGGGACTGGACCTATGCCGACCTGTCGCTCTATCAGCTGGTGGCGGGCCTGAAATACGCCTTTCCCAAGCGCATGGCCCGCCTGTCGGGCAAGTATCCGAAGCTGATGCGCCTGCACGAGCGGGTCGCCGCGCTGCCCGCCTTGCAGGATTACTTCGGCAGCGAACGGTGCCTGCCCTTTGGCAACGGCATCTTCCGCCACTACCCCGAGCTGGACGCGGACTGAAGCGCGGCAGGCGCGCGCCTGCCGCGCACACGGCGCTTACGCCCCCAGGTAGGCGCGCCGCACGTCGGGGTTGGCCAGCAGGTTGGCGCCGGTATCGGCCATCACCACCCTGCCCGTCTCCAGCACGTAGCCGCGGTCGGCCACGCCCAGCGCCTTGTTGGCGTTCTGCTCGACCAGGAACACCGTCACGCCCTCGGCGCGGATGGTGCGGATGATCTCGAAGATCTGCGCGATGATCAGCGGAGCCAGGCCCAGCGTGGGCTCGTCCAGCAGCAGCAGCCTGGGCCGGGTCATGAGCGCGCGGCCGATGGCCAGCATCTGCTGCTCGCCGCCGGACATGGTGCCGGCGCGCTGGCCCGCGCGCTCCTTGAGCCGCGGGAACAGCCCGTAGACATGGTCCAGCCCGGCCTGCATGGCGTGCTTGTCCGAGAAGAAGCCGCCCATCATCAGGTTCTCGGTGACCGTCAGGTCGGGAAACACCCGCCGCCCCTCGGGCGAGATGGCGATGCCTCCGCGCATGATCTCGTGGGTGGGCTTGCCGGTGATGTCCTGGCCCAGGAAGCTGATGCGACCGCTGCTGGCGCGCGGGGTGCCGCACACGGTCATCAGCAGCGTGGTCTTGCCCGCGCCGTTGGCGCCGATCAGGGTGACGATCTCGCCTTCGTTGACCTGGACCGACACGTCGTGCAGGGCCTGGATGGCGCCGTAATGGGTATTGACGTTTTCTAGCTTGAGCATCATTGCTCCCCCAGGTAGGCCTTGATGACACGGGGGTCGTTGCGCACGGCCTGGGGCGTGCCGGTGGCGATGGGCTTGCCGTGCTCCATCACCAGGATGCGGTCGGAGATGCCCATGACCAGGCTCATGTCATGCTCGATCAGCAGCACGGCCACGCCGAACTCGCGCCGCAGCCGGTCGATCAGCGCCTGCAGGTCGCGCTTTTCCTGGGGGTTCAGGCCCGCGGCCGGCTCGTCCAGCATCAGCAGGCGCGGCTTGGTGATCATGCAGCGGGCGATCTCCAGGCGGCGCTGGTGTCCATAGGCCAGGTTGCCGGCCTCGCGGTTGGCGAACTCGCGCAGGCCCATGAAATCGAGCCATTGCGCGGCGCGGTCCAGCGCGTCGGCCTCGGACTGCCGATAGGACTTGAGCTTGAGCAGGCCCGGCAGCAGGCGGTTCTCGACCTGGGTGTGCTGGGCCACCAGCAGGTTCTCCAGCACGGTCAGCTGCTTGAACAGCCGCACGTTCTGGAAGGTGCGCACCAGCCCGTGCCGGGCCACCTTGTGGCTGGGCAGGCCGTGGATGGGCTTGCCATCCATCAGCACCAGTCCGGCGGTGGGCTTGTAGAAGCCGCCCACGCAGTTGAACACGGTGGTCTTGCCGGCCCCGTTGGGGCCGATGATGGCGAACACCTCGTCGCGCTTGACCTCGAACTCGACCGCATCGACGGCCAGCAGGCCGCCAAAGCGCATAGACAGGGCGGAAACCTCGAGCAGCGTGTCGCTCATTTGCGCAGCTCCACATGGGGACGTTTCATCGGCAGCAGGCCTTGCGGTCTCCACATCATCATCAACACCATCACCAGGCCGAACAGCAGCATGCGGTATTCGGCGAATTCGCGCGCCAGCTCGGGCAGCACCGTCAGCACGATGGCCGCCAGGATCACGCCCACCTGCGAGCCCATGCCGCCCAGCACCACGATGGCCAGGATCAGCGCCGATTCGATGAAGGTGAAGGATTCGGGATTGACCAGCCCCTGGCGCGCCGCGAAGAACGCGCCGCCGAAGCCGGCGAACATGGCGCCCAGCGTGAACGCCGAGAGCTTGATGCGGGTGGGATTCAGGCCCAGCGAGCGGCAGGCGATCTCGTCCTCGCGCAGCGCCTCCCAGGCGCGGCCCACCGGCATGCGGATCAGGCGCGTGGACACGAACAGCGTGATCAGCGCCAGCAGCAGCGCCATCAGGTACAGGTAGATGACCATGTGCTGGTTGCTGAAGGTCAGCCCCAGCATGTCGTGGAAGGTGGTGCCGCCCGGCTCGCTGGGCCGGCGCGCCATTTCCAGGCCCAGCACGGTGGGCTTGGGGATGCCCGAGATGCCGTCCGGGCCGCCGGTCCATTGGTTCAGGTTGATCAGCAGCAGGCGGATGATCTCGCCAAAGCCCAGCGTCACGATGGCCAGGTAGTCGCCGCGCAGGCGCAGCACCGGAAAGCCCAGCAGGAAGCCGAACAGCGCGGCCATGGCGCCGGACAGCGGCAGGGCCTGCCAGAAGCTCCAGTCGGCCCAGTGATACAGCAGCGCGTAGGTATAGGCGCCCACTGCGTAAAAGCCCACGAAGCCCAGGTCCAGCAGGCCGGCAAAGCCCACCACGATGTTCAGCCCCAGCCCCAGCATGACGTAGATCAGCACCAGCGTGGCGATGTCCACGTTGCTGCGGCCGCTGAAGAAGGGCCAGATCACCAGCCCGAGCAGCAGCAGGATCATCAGCGGCTTGCGCCCGCGCGTGGGCGAGGCCGGCAGGGTCGGCAGCCGCACGGCCGACAGGCCGCGCGCCAGCCAGGGGCGCACCAGCTGGAACACGAAGACCACGGCGCAGGCCAGGCCGATCATGTCCCAGCGCGGCTGCAGCTCGGTCATGGCGCCCACGCGCAGCAATTGCAGGCCGAAGATGGGCGCGACCAGCACGCCGGTCAGCACCGCGGCGATGAATGCGTTCTTGACAGTATTGGCCATCATGGGACTCAGACCTTCTCGACTTCGGGTTTGCCCAGCAGGCCGGTGGGGCGAAACAGCAGGATCAGCACCAGCAGGCTGAAGGCCACGATGTCCTTGTACTGCGAGGAGATGTAGGCCGCCGCGAAGGTCTCGGCCAGGCCCAGCAGCACGCCGCCGAGCATGGCGCCGGGGATGCTGCCGATGCCGCCCAGCACCGCCGCGGTAAAGGCCTTGATGCCGGCGATAAAGCCGATGAAGGGGTTGAGCTTGCCGATGGTGATGGCGATCAGCACCCCGCCCACGGCCGCCATGACCGCGCCCAGCACGAAGGTGAAGGAGATGACGCGGTTGGTGTCGATGCCAAGCAGGTTGGCCATGCGCATGTCCTGCGAGCAGGCCCGCGAGGCCCGGCCCATGCGCGAATACTTGATGAACAGCGTGAGCGCGATCATCAGCGCCACCGTCACCACGATGATGAGCACGCGCGAGTACGGCACCGTGACATGGAAGTCCGTGCCCATGTCGAACTGCATGGCGCCGGAGATCAGCGAGGGCACGGCCATGTCGCGCGCGCCCTGCCCCAGCGCGACCCAGTTCTGCAGGAAGATGGACATGCCGATGGCCGAGATCAGCGCCACCAGCCGCGGGCTGTTGCGTACCGGGCGGTAGGCCACGCGCTCGACGGAAAAGCCGTAGGCGCCGGTCACGGCCATGGCCACCACGATCATCGCGGCGATGACCAGCGGCAGCGGCAGGCCGCTTTGCGTGCCGATGGCCGTCAGCGTGACCAGGCCGACGTAGGCGCCGATCATGTAGATCTCGCCGTGGGCGAAGTTGATCATGCCGATGATGCCGTACACCATGGTGTAGCCGATGGCGATCAGCGCATAGATGGCGCCCAGCGACAGGCCGTTGAACAGCTGCTGGGTCAACTGGGGGATGAGGTCGGACATGGGCCGGGCTCCAAATGGAACCGGCTCCAGGATGGCTTGCCGCCGGCGCCGCCGAGCCGGGCGCGATCCCTTGCGGGATGGCCGGCATGCCGCGGCGGCAGCCTGGCGGCGCCTGCCCGCGGGGCGGCATGGGTGGCTATTTTCCGGAGCCGGAAACCAGGGAAATTCGGGGACGGCCCGTGCGCTGCACGGGCCGCGAGACAGGTTACAGCTGGGTCTTGTTGCCCGCCTTGTCCCACTTGTAGACAGCGAACTCGAAGTCCTTCAGGTCACCCTTGGCGTCGAATTCTACCTTGCCGATGGCCGTGTCGAAGCTGTTGGCGTGCAGGTAGTCGGCCACCTTCTCGGGATCCTCGCCGACGGCCTCGATGCCCGCGGCGATCAGTTGCACGGCCGCGTAGGCCGGCATCTGGAAGGCGCCGTCCGGATCGCGCTTGGCGTCGCGAAAGGCCTTGACGATGCCTTCGTTGCCGGGCAGCTTGGTGAAGTCGGCCGGCAGCGTGACCAGCAGCCCATCGATGGCCGGGCCGGCGATGGCCACCAGGTCCTGGTTGGCCGTGCCTTCCGGGCCCATGTATTGCACGTCCAGTCCCTGCTCGCGCGACTGGCGCAGCAGCAGGCCCAGCTCGGGGTGGTAGCCGCCGAAATACACCAGGTCCACGCCGGCGGACTTGAGCTTGGTGATCACCGCCGAGTAGTCGCTGTCGCCGACGTTGATGCCCTCGAAGATGGCCACGTCCACGCCTTCGTTCCTGAGCGAGTCGCGCACCTGGGTGGCCACGCCCGAGCCGTAGGTCTGCTTGTCGTGCAGGATGGCCACTTTGCCGGGCTTGAGCGTCTTGGCGATGTAGCCGGCGGCAAAGGGCCCCTGCTGGTCGTCGCGGCCGATGGTGCGGAAGAAGAAGTGCGGCTTGGTCGTGTCGGTCACCAGCGGCGAGGTGGCCCCCGGCGTGATGGCCACGATGCCTTCGGATTCGTAGACGTTCACGGCCGGCACGGTCACGCCCGAGCAGGCGTGCGCCACGGCGAACTTGGCGCCGGAGTTGACCACCCGGTTGGCGGCCGGCACGGCCTGCTTGGGCTCGCAGCCGTCGTCGATCAGGATGGGTTCGAGCTGCTTGCCCCTGACCCCGCCGCGCGCGTTCAGGGTTTCGATGGCAGTCAGCGCACCGGCCTGGATCTGGGTGCCGTACTGCGTATTGGGCCCTGTCATGGGTTGAGGGATGCCGATCTTGATGGTTTCGGCGGCATGGGCCGCGCCGGCCAGTGCCAGGGCACCGAGGGCGAAGGTCAGGGGCGACAGACGCTGCAGCAGGTTCATGCTTGGGATCTCCAGCAGAGGGAAAAGGACGTAGGGATCTTTGCCCCGGGGGTCGGTATGCATCTCGCGCCCGCAGCCTGCGCATCGGGATCGCCGTTGCGGGATGGGCACAAACAGGCGCGTATTCTGTAAGCGGATTGAAATAGTGTCACTGGGTGGATTCCCCAATACCTGCCGCTTTTGCAAAAAGCGTGCCATAGCCGTCGCGCCCCTGTGGCCGGGCCGCGCCGCGGGGCCAGGCACCAACCTGGCGCATCGGCGGCGCGAGCGGGCACCGCCGGCGTGCCGGGCGCCTGCCATCGGGGCATAAACAGGGACGGTTGGAGGCCGGGCGGCGGCGCAGGGCCGCCGGTACCGGCGTGGGGTGGGGCCTGCGCTAGCCGCGCGAGGCCGGCAGCGGCCGGCCGAGGTTCCACATCAAGGCCCGGAACGGCGCAAGCAGGCCGGCGTTGACCGCCAGCTTGACCAGCAGGTCGCCCGCCACCCAGGTGGGCCAGGGTGCGCCGGTGCCGCCGAAGGCCAGCGCGAAGAACAGCACGGTGTCCAGCGCGGCGGCGCATGCGCCCGAGATCAGCGGCGCGCGCCACCAGCGCCCGGCGCGCAGCCGGTCGAACACATGGATGTCCAGCATCTGCGCGCACAGGAAGGCGGTGCCCGAGGCCAGCGCGATGCGCGGGGTGGCCACGAACAGCGAGGCCAGCACGGCGATGGCAAAGCCCACCCAGGCCACCTTGCGCGCGGCCGCCGGCCCGTAGCGCCGGTTCAGCAGGTCGGTCACCAGAAAGGCCACCGGGTAGCTGAGCGCCCCCCACGTCAGCCAATCGTTGATGGGGAACTGCACCAGGTAATTGGAACCGGCCACCACCGCGGCCATGGCCGCCACGGCCAGCGCAAAGGCGCGCGGGCCCGGGACTTCGAAACGCGCCTGGCTCATCGCCCGGATTCCTCGCCCAGTTCGCGGCCGCGCTCGGCCGCGGCCCGCATGGCGCGCGCCACCGTCTCGCCCAGGCCGGCCTGCTCGAAAACCGCCAGGGCCGCGGCGGTGGTGCCGCCCTTGGAGGTCACGCGTTCGCGCAGCACCGCGGGCGTTTCCTCGGATTCGGCGGCCAGTCGCGTGGCGCCGGCCACGGTGGCCAGGGCCAGCTGGCGGGCCTGTTCGGCCGGCAGGCCCAGCGCCTGCCCGCCGGCGATCAGCGATTCGATGAACAGGAACACGTAGGCCGGACCGCTGCCCGAGAGCGCCGTGACCGCGTCCAGCGCGGCATCGTCCTGGACCCAGGCCACCTGGCCCACGGATTCGAGCATGGCCTGCACCAGCTGGCGGTCTTGCGCCGAGACCCCGGGCAAGGCGGCCAGGCCGGTGGCGCCGGCGCCCACCAGGGCTGGCGTGTTGGGCATGCAGCGCACCAGGCGGGTCCACGGCTGGCCGGGGCCGCCCAGCCAGCCGGCCAGGGTGTCGGCGCGGATGCCCGCGGCCACGCTCAGCACCAGCGTATCGGGCTGCAATAGCGCGCGCGTGGCGGCCACCGCCTCGCGCATGTTCTGCGGCTTGACGGCATAGATCCATACCGTGCAGCGCGACAGGGCCGGGTCGGGCCGGGCCGACACTTGCATGCCGCGCGCGCGCCAGGACGGGTGGGCGGCCTCGTTGATTTCCAGCACATGGATGTGTCCGGCCGGGCAGATCCGGCCGGCCAGTCCCTGGGCCAGCGCGGCGGCCATGTTGCCGCCGCCGATGAAGGCGATACGTGGAGAGGCTTGCATAGGGCTAGAAGAAGGTGGTCTGGACGAAGATGCCCGCAAAAACGGCAAAGCCGAACCAGGTATTGTGCAGGAAGGCGCGAAAGCACGCCTGGGGCTGCCGGTCGCGGATCCACCACAGGTGGCGCAGCGCGATGGCGCCGGCCGCCGCCAGCCCCAGCGCATGGGGCCAGCCGTAGCCCAGCAGCGCGCCCGCCCAGCCCAGCAGCGCCAGCGTGCCGGCATAGCACAGCGCCACCATGGCCACGTCCCAGCGGCCGAAGGTGATGGCCGAGGTCTTGAGCCCGAGCTTGAGGTCGTCGGGCCGGTCCACCATGGCGTATTCGGTGTCGTAGGCGATCGCCCACAGCACGTTGGCCGCCAGCATGACCCAGCCGGCCGCCGGAATCTGCCCTTGCAGCGCGGCAAAGCCCATGGGGATGCCAAAGCCGAAGGCGATGCCCAGGTAGGCTTGCGGGATGGCGAAAAAGCGCTTCATCAGCGGATACGAGGCGGCCAGGAAGGCGCCCACGAAGGCCAGCTTGATGGTCAGCGCGTTCAGGGGCAGCACCAGCAGGAAGGACACCAGCGCCAGCGCGGCGGCCACGGCCAGCGCCTCGCCGGGGCGGATCTGGCCGGTGGTCAGCACGCGCGCCCGGGTGCGCGCCACGTGCAGGTCGACGTCGCGGTCGAAATAGTCGTTGATGGCGCAGCCGGCCGAGCGCATCAGCGCCGTGCCCGCCACGAAGATCGCCACCACCCACCAGGTGGGGCTGCCCTGCCCGGCCGCCCACATGGCCCACAGCGTGGGCCAGAGCAGCAGCAGGATGCCGATGGGCTTGTCGGCCCGGACCAGGCGCAGATACAGTTGCAGGCGTTGTCGCCAGCAAACGGGAGGCTGAGCGGGGGAAGTGCTGTTCATGGGCGCCAAGCATAACAGCGGCCGCGCCTGCCCCGCCTGCGCCGGCCCAGGCTGCCGCCGCTGCGCGGGCCAGCGTGCTGCCATTATTTGACAGGCGGGCGCGGCGATGCGACAGTCAGTCGTCACAGGGCAGTCACAAACAAGACATAAGCTCCATCGCTTGGCCTCGCGCCATCCCCGGCGCGTGCCCGAGTTTCAGAGAGACCACGGAGGAATCATGCGCACCCTTCCCCGCATCGCCGGCCCGGCCGCCGCGTTGCTTTTTGCCTTGGCCGGCTCCCAGGCTGCGGCCGCACAGGCGGCGGCCGAGGCGGCAACCCAGATCCAGTTCTGGCATTCGATGGAAGGCGCGCTGGGCGAGCGCGTCAACGAACTGGCGGCCGAGTTCAACAAGCGCCAGTCCAGCTACCGGGTCGTGCCCGTCTACAAGGGCAACTACGGCGAATCCATGAACGCCGGCATTGCCGCCTTTCGCGCCGGCAACGCGCCGGACATCCTGCAGGTCTTCGAGGTCGGCACCGCCACCATGATGTACGCCAAGGGCGCCATCAAGCCGGTGCAGCAGATGTCCGAGGAAGTGGGCGATCCCATCGACCCGTCGATCTTCATCGGCGCGGTGGCGGGCTATTACTCCTCGCCCGAGGGCAAGCTCGTCTCCATGCCCTTTAACAGCTCCACCCCGGTGTTCTACTACAACAAGGACGCCTTCAAGCAGGCCGGGCTGGATCCGGAAAAACCGCCCAAGACCTGGGAGGAAGTGGCCGAGGCCGGCCGCAAGCTGCGCCAGGCCGGGCTCGAGTGCGGCTACACCACCGGCTGGCCCTCCTGGGTGCAGCTCGAGACCTTCTCGGCCTGGCACAACGTGCCCTATGCGACCCGCGCCAACGGCTTCGAGGGCCTGGACGCGCGCCTGGCGATCAACAGCGAGCTGCATGTGCGCCACCTGTCGACGCTGGCCGAACTCGCCAAGGAAGGCGTGTTCACCTATGGCGGGCGCGGCGACGAGCCCAACGGGCTGTTCGTCTCGGGTCGCTGCGGCATGTTCACCGGCTCGAGCGGCAGCCGCGCCAACTTCCTGAAGAACGCCAAGTTCGAGTTCGGCATCTCCACCCTGCCCTATTACGGCGACGTGCAGGGCGCGCCGCAGAACACCATCATTGGCGGCGCCTCGCTGTGGGTCTTTGCCGACAAGTCGCCCGAGGTCTACAAGGGCGTGACGCAGTTCTTCAAGTTCCTGGCCAGCCCCGAGATCGCCGCCAAGTGGCACCAGCAGACCGGCTACGTGCCCGTCACCAAGGCCGCCTACGAGGCGACCCGCAAGTCGGGCTACTACGAGCAGAATCCCGGCACCGACGTGGCCGTGCAGCAGCTGGACGTGGAGACCACCGCCCAGTCGCGCGGCATCCGCCTGGGCTACCTGCCGCAGATCCGCGAGATCGAGGAAGCCGAGATGGAGCGCATCTTCTCGGGCAAGGTGCAGGCCAAGGCGGGCCTGGAGAACGTCGTCAACCGCGGCAACGAACTGCTCGAGCGTTTCGAGAAGAGCGCGCGCTAGGCATCCTGCCATGGAAAAACGGGTGGTCTTCGGGCACAAGACCCTGCCTTACCTGCTGCTGCTTCCGCAACTGGCCGTGACGGTGGTGTTCTTTTTCCTGCCGGCCGGCCAGGCCCTGTGGCAGTCCTTCAGGCTCGAAGACGTCTTTGGCCTGTCCTCGCAATTCGTGGGGCTGGCCAACTTCCAGGACCTGTTCCGCAACCAGGACTACCTGGATTCCTTTCGCGTCACCGCGGTGTTCTCAGTGCTGGTGGCCTTCTGCGGCCTGGCCGTCTCGCTGCTGCTGGCGGTCATGGCCGATCGCGTGGTGCGCGGCGCCGGCCTGTACAAGACGCTGCTGATCTGGCCCTACGCCGTGGCCCCGGCCGTGGTGGGCGTGCTTTGGCTGTTTCTTTTCTCGCCCTCGGTGGGGGTGCTGGCCGTGGCCCTGCGCGAGGCCGGCTACGCCTGGAACCCGCGGCTCAACGGCAACCAGGCCATGGCCCTGGTGATCATCGCCGCGGTCTGGAAGCAGATCTCGTACAACTTCCTGTTCTTCCTGGCCGGCCTGCAATCGATCCCCCGCTCGCTGATCGAGGCGGCCGCCATCGACGGCGCCGGCCCGGCGCGGCGCTTCTGGACCATCGTCTTTCCCCTGCTCTCGCCCACCACCTTCTTCCTGCTGGTGGTCAACGTCATCTACGCCTTCTTCGACACCTTCGCGGTCATCGACACCACCACCCAGGGCGGGCCCGGCACCTCCACCGCCATACTGGTCTACAAGGTCTACAGCGACGGCTTTCGCGGCCTGAACCTGGGCAGCTCGGCGGCGCAGTCGGTCATCCTGATGCTGGTCGTGATCGCGCTGACCGTGGCGCAGTTCCGCTACATCGACCGCAAGGTCAACTACTAGATTCCCGACCAGGAGCCACGCCCATGCCCCGCGCCGCCCCGCCCGCCCAGGCCGTCCCGGAGACGGCGCCATGGTAGAGCGCCGCCCCTGGCTGGACGTGCTGGCCCACGCGGTGCTGCTGCTGGGCCTGCTCCTGGTGGCCTTCCCGCTCTACGTCACTTTCGTGGCCTCCACCCAGACCGCCCAGGAGGTCGCGGCCGCGCCGATGTCGCTGCTGCCGGGCTCGCACTTCGTCGATAACTACACGCGCGCGCTGTTCGCCGGGGCGGGCGGCGGGGGCTATGCGCCGCCGGTGGGCCGGATGATGTGGGTCAGCCTGGTGATGGCCCTGGGCATCGCGCTGGGCAAGATCGCGATCTCGCTGCTGTCGGCCTTCGCGGTGGTGTATTTCCGTTTTCCGCTGCGCATGTTCTTTTTCTGGATGATCTTCGTGACGCTGATGCTGCCGGTCGAGGTGCGCATCGCGCCCACCTACAAGGTGGTGGCCGACCTGGGACTGCTCAACAGCTACGCCGGCCTGACCCTGCCGCTGATCGCCTCGGCCACGGCCACCTTCCTGTTCCGCCAGTTCTTCATGACGGTGCCGGACGAGCTGGTCGAGGCCGCCCGCATCGACGGCGCCGGCCCCATGCGCTTTTTCAAGGACATCCTGCTGCCGCTGTCGCGCACCAGCATCGCCGCCCTGTTCGTGATCCAGTTCATCTACGGCTGGAACCAGTACCTGTGGCCGCTGCTGGTCACCACGCAGGAGGACATGTATCCCGTGGTGATCGGCATCCGCCGCATGATCAGCGGCGGCGACAGCGTCACCGAATGGAACATCGTCATGGCCACGGCCATCCTGGCCATGCTGCCGCCGGGCCTGGTCGTGGTGCTGATGCAGAAATGGTTCGTCAAGGGCCTGGTAGACAGCGAGAAATAGCAACGATGGCGACACTGAGCCTGAGCAAGGTCACCAAGACTTATCCCGGCGGCGCGGCCGTCATCCACGGCGTGGACCTGGAGGCGGCCGACGGCGAGTTCATCGTCATCGTCGGACCCAGCGGCTGCGGCAAGTCCACGCTGCTGCGCATGGTGGCCGGGCTAGAGAGCGTGACCGGCGGCCAGATCCTGATCGACGGGCGCGAGGTCAACCAGCTCGAGCCCGCCGAGCGCGACATCGCCATGGTGTTCCAGAACTACGCGCTCTATCCGCACATGTCGGTGTTCGACAACATGGCCTATGGGCTGAAGATCCGCAAGCAGGGCAAGGAGGAAATCCGGCGCCGGGTGCAGGCGGCCGCCCGCATCCTGGAGCTCGAGGCGCTGCTGGAGCGGCGGCCGCGCCAGCTCTCGGGCGGCCAGCGCCAGCGCGTGGCCATGGGCCGGGCCATCGTGCGCGAGCCCAAGGTCTTCCTGTTCGACGAGCCCTTGTCCAACCTGGATGCCAAGCTGCGCGTGCAAATGCGCCTGGAGATCCAGAAGCTGCACCGCACGCTGCGCACCACCAGCCTGTACGTCACCCACGACCAGGTCGAGGCCATGACGCTGGCCCAGCGCATGGTCGTCATGAACAAGGGCCTGGCCGAGCAGATCGGCACGCCCATCGAGGTTTTCGAAAAACCCGCCACCACCTTCGTGGCCGGGTTCATCGGCTCGCCGCCCATGAACCTGCTCACCGTGCACGCCGGCCTGGAGGGTGCCTTGCGCACCGAGGACGGCCAGCCGGTGGACATCCCCTCGGCCCAGGTGCCGCCCGAGGTGCGGGGCCGCAAGGTGATCCTGGGCATGCGGCCGGAACACATGCTGCTCAATGCGCCGGGCTGCAAACTCAAGGTCGAGATGGTCGAGACACTGGGCGCCGAACAGCTGGTGCATGGCCACCTGGGCGAGCACGCGGTGGTGGTGCGCTGCGCCACCCGGGTGGCCGGCCACGGGGCCGTGCAGGTGGGGGATGTGGTGTCGGCGGGGCCGGATGGGCGGCATGCCCTGCATTGGTTCGAGGTGTCGGGGCGTAGGGTTGAGGCTTGAACATGGCCGCTTGGACACGTCGTACGTTCGTTTGAACACGTGACATGTCCGTTTGAACACGTCACATGTCCGTTTGAACACGTCCGCCGAGGCCGGGCGGGGCGTCGGGCGATGCCGTCGCCGTGCGGCGCGGTTGCGCCGCGCCCGGCGCCAGAAATCGCCCGCCACCCCGCCCGGCCTCGACGGACTGCGGAGTCTGGGCTTGGTCCGGTGCTGGGGGCGGAGTCGTTCTTGCCTGCTTGCCCCACACCACTTGAAAGAGAAAGATCTTGCGGGGCCGCTCAAGCGGGGCGCGCAGGCGCCCCTTCTTTCGCATTCGACCGCCACTTTTGAGAGGTAGGGGCGGCGGGGCAAGTTGGAAGACTTCAGGGGCGTGGCAGTTGTGAGGGGCGTGGCGGGGTGGCAGGACGCGGCCCCGAACGACGCCACGCCATACGGGTCTCTCGCCCCTGAAATCTTCGGCCCTGCAAAGTCTTTCTCTCTCACCCCGGCGGGGAGAAGGATGCAAGAACGGCCAAGCCCCCCGGCGGTAGGACAATCAACGACTCCGAAGGCTGGCGGGGCCGGGGGCAGTGGCGGGCGATCATGAGCCCGCCGCTGCCACCGGCCACGGCGGCCGTCAGGAGAGCGGCCCAACCGTCAAGCCACCGCCCAACAACCCTCACTTCACCGCCGTCTTGCTCCCATCCTTGTGCCAGGTGAACACGTCGAACTCGAAGTTCTCCAGGTCGCCCTGCTCGTTCCACGAGACCTTGCCCAGCGGCGTCTCGAAGCTGTTGGCGTGCAGGTAGGCCGCCACCTTGGTGGGGTCGGTGCTGCCGCTGCCCTTGATCGCGTCCACGATCACCTGGGTGGCCGTGTAGGCGGTCATCTGGAACGCGCCCGAGGGGTTGCGGCCCTTGTCGGTAAAGGCCTTGACGATGTCGGCGTTGTCCGGATCGGCGGCGAAGTCGGCCGGCAGGGTCACCAGCATGCCTTCGACCGCGTCGCCGGCGATGGCGTTGATGTCGGGGTTGCCCGTGCCTTCGGGGCCCATGAAGCGCACCTTCAGGCCCTGTTCGGCGCCCTGGCGCAGCAGCAGGCCCATTTCGGGGTGATAGCCGCCGTAGTACACGAAATCCACGCCCGAGGACTTGAGCTTGGTGATGATGGCCGAGTAGTCGGTATCGCCGGCGTTGATGCCCTCGAACACCGGCACCTCGATCTTGGCGTCCAGCAGGCCCTGGCGCACGGCGCTGGCGATGCCCTGGCCGTAGGACTGCTTGTCGTGCAGCACGCCGACCTTGGCGGGCTTGATCTTCTCGGCGATGAAGGCGGCGGCGGCCGGGCCCTGCTGGTCGTCGCGGCCGATGGTGCGGAAGATGAACTCGTAGTTCTTGCCGTCGGTCAGGGCCGGCGAGGTGGCCGAAGGCGTCACCATGACCACGCCTTCGTTGTTGTAGATGTCGGCCGCCGCGATGGTGGCGCCCGAGCACACGTGGCCGACCACGAAGCCGATGTTCTGGTTGACCACGCGGTTGGCGGCGACCGGGCCCTGCTTGGGCTCGCAGCCGTCGTCGATGGTGACCACTTCGAGCTGCTTGCCCTGCACGCCGCCGGCGGCGTTGATGCGCTCGACCGCGGTGTGGACCCCTTCCTTGACCATGTCGCCATACTGCGTCAGGGCACCGGTCATCGGGCCGACGATGGCGATCTTGATGCTTTCTGCCTGGGCGGCGGGGGCCAGGGCCATGCCAAGGGCCACGGCGAGCGGGGCCAGGGGGGTTGCCAGTTTCATAGTTCGCTCCTTGGGGGGATTGTTCGTGGACCGGGTGCGTGCGAGCCCCGGATGCGAGCCAAGGATACACGATGCGCCGCCTTGGCCCAGCGGGTTTTATATATCCGAATTCGTATATGCAAACGGAAAATTATTATTTTGAGTTAGGTAAGGCCGGCGGCATCATCCTCGCATGCGATTTCAACCGATCATCGTCCCTGGCTGGCGCAATTCCGGACCGGACCATTGGCAAAGCCTCTGGATGGACCGCTTGCCCAACGCCGTGCGGGTCCAGCAGCACGACTGGGAGCAGCCCGACCCGGTGCGCTGGACCGCTGGCGTGGCCCAGGCCGTCGATGCGGCAAGCTGCCCCGCCCTGCTGATCGCCCACAGCCTGGGCTGCCTGGCGGTGGCGCGCCTGCCGGTGGCCCTGCGCCATCGGGTGGCCGGCGCATTGCTGGTGGCCCCGGCCGATGTCGAACGCACGGACGCCCCGGCCGCCCTGCGCGGCTTTGCGCCCGTGCCCGACCAGCCGCTGGGCTTTCAAAGCGTGGTGGTCGCCAGCGACGACGATCCCTGCTGCCGCCTCGAGCGCGCGCGCGTTTTTGCCCATGATTGGGGCAGCCGGCTGGTGGTGCTGCAGCAGGCCGGCCACATCAACGCCGAATCAGGGCACGGCTCCTGGCCTGAAGGCCTGAAGCTGCTGGCGGCGCTGCGCCGGCGCGCGGTCTGGCGCGTGTCGCCGCCCGGCCCGCGCATCCCGCCGGTGCCCGGGGCGGCGGGCAGCTGACCCTCCTTGATATCTTTGCAGGTTTTTCTTCCAGTCCCGACCTTACGGAATCCACCATGAAGCTCCAGCGTCTTTTCGCCCTCACCGCCCTGCTCGCCGCCGGCGCCGCCGCGCCCGCGCACGCCCAGCAGACCTTGTTGAACACCTCCTACGACATCGCCCGCGAGCTGTTCACCGAGATCAATCCCAAGTTCGTCGAGCACTGGAAGCAGACCACCGGCGAGACGATCAAGATCGACCAGTCCTTCGGCGGCACTTCCAGGCAGGCCCAGGCCATCCTGCAGGGCCTGAAGGCCGACACGGTCACCTTCAACCAGGTGCCCGACGTCGAGATCCTGGCCAACCGCGGCCTGGTGGGCAAGGACTGGCAGCAGCGCTTTCCGAACAACAGCTCGCCCTACTACAGCACCATCGCCTTCCTGGTGCGCAAGGGCAATCCCAAGAACATCAAGACCTGGGACGACCTGGTGCGCGATGACGTGAAGGTGGTCTTCCCCAATCCCAAGACCTCGGGCAACGCGCGCTACACCTATCTGGGCGCATGGCTGTACGCCGACGAGAAATTCGGCGGCGACCAGGCCAAGGTGCGCGAATTCGTGGGCAAGCTGCTTGCCAACGTCGAGAGCTTCCCCACCGGCGGGCGCGGCGCGACGGTCGCCTTCGCCCAGAACAACCAGGGCGACGCGGTGCTGACCTTCGAGTCGGAAGTCAATAACATCGCCAACAGCGACGAGTTCAAGGCCCAGGGCTTCGAGATCGTGGTGCCGCCGGTCAGCGTGCTGGCCGAGTTCCCCGTGGCCGTGGTCGACCGGGTGGCCGACGAAAAGAAAACCCGCAAGCTGGCCGAGGAGTACCTGAAGTTCCAGTACACGCCCGAGATCCAGGCGCTGCTGGCGGGCTTTAACTACCGCGTGCACGATCCCGAGGTGGTCAAGGCCAACGCCAGCCGCTTTCCCGAAGTCCGCCTGATCAACCCCACCGAAAAACTGGGCAGCTGGGCCGACATCACCAAGACCCACTTCGCCTCGGGCGGCGTGTTGGACGAGCTGCTGGCCAAGGGCCGCTAGGCATCCCGCGCGCCTCGGGCCCTCTCCGGCGGCGCGGCCCCCTCCTGCGGCGCGGCCCGGTCCGGCCGGCCGGACGGCCGGGCGCGGGCTGGCGCCCGGCCAGGGGCCGGGCCGCCGGCGCCGCCCCCTGGGGCCGCGGCGTTCGGGCGTGGCGAATAATGTATCCTCCCGCCCATGCCGAATTTCTTCACCCGCCATCCGACTCTGCCCGGCTTCGGCTTGAGCTTCGGTGTCAGCGTTCTCTATATCTCGCTGGTGATTCTGCTGCCGATCACCGCCTTGTTCCTTTACGTCAGCGACATGAGCTGGGCGCAGTACTGGCGCGCGATCAGCGATCCGCGCGTGGTGGCCAGCTACCGCGTGACCCTGAGCGGCGCGGCGTGGGCCACCTTGCTGGCCACGCTCATCGGCCTGCTGCTGGCCTGGGTGCTGGTGCGCTACGAGTTTCCCGGGCGCCGCCTGCTCGATGCGCTGGTGGACCTGCCTTTTGCCCTGCCCACGGCCGTGGCCGGCCTGACGCTGTCGGTGCTGCTCTCGCCAGGCGGCTGGGTCGGCCAGTTTCTCGCGCCGCTGGGCTGGAAAGTGGCCTATGCCTATCCCGGCCTGGTGGTGGCCATGGTGTTCACCAGCCTGCCTTTCGTGGTCCGTTCGGTGCAACCGGTGCTGGCCGAGCTCGGGCCCGAGTACGAAGAAGCGGCCCATACGCTAGGCGCCAACGACTGGCAGACGCTCTGGCGGGTACTGCTGCCGGCCCTGGTGCCGGCGCTGACCACGGGCGCCTCGCAGTCCTTCATCCGCAGCCTGGGCGAGTTCGGCGCCGTGGTCATGATCGCCGGCAACATTCCCTACCAGACCGAGATCACCTCGCTGATGATCTTTACCCGCCTGAACGAATACGACTATCCCGCCGCTTCGGCGATCGCCAGCGTGGTGCTGATAGCCTCGCTGCTGCTGCTGTTCCTGCTGCAGGTGCTGCAGGGGCGCTTGCTGCCCTGGCAACGCACCGGAGGCTGAACGTGAAGAAATCCCCCCACGCTGCGCCTTCGGCTTGCTGCCCCCCGGGGGGGCCGCTTTTTCATTTTGGGACGGCCCGGCAATGAAAAAACCCTCCAACTGGAAGCAATGGACTCTGGTCGGCGCGGCGGTGCTGCTGGCCTTGCTGCTGCTGGTGCTGCCGCTGAGCCTGATCTTCGTGCGCGCGCTGTCCGGCGGCTGGGAAATGCTGGCCGCTAACCTGGCCGACGGCGAGATGCGGCATGCCATCGGCCTGACGCTGCTGGCCGCGGCGCTGACGGTGCCGGTCAACGTGGTCTTTGGCGTCCTGCTGGCCTGGTGCGTGACCCGCTACGCGTTTCGCGGCCGCAAGCTGCTGATCACCCTGATCGATATCCCCTACGCCACCTCGCCGGTGGTCGCCGGCCTGTGCTACCTGGTGGTCTACGGCATGGAAAGCGCCTTCGGCGGCTGGCTCTACGAACGGGACATCCAGCTGATGTTCGCCTGGCCGGGCATCGTCATGGTGACGATCTTCGTGACCTCGCCCTTCGTGGCGCGCATCCTGATCCCGCTCATGCAGGTGCAGGGCAGCGAAGAGGAACACGCCGCCCTGACGCTGGGCGCCAACGGCTGGCAGATCTTCCGCCTGATCACCCTGCCCAATATCAAGTGGGGCCTGCTGTACGGCGTGGTCATCACCAATGCCCGCGCGGTGGGCGAGTTCGGCGCGGTCTCGGTCGTGGCCGGCGCCATACGCGGGCAGACGCTTACCCTGCCCTTGCTGATCGAGCAGCTCAACGACGACAACAAGGCCGTTGCCGCGTTCACCGCCGCCGCACTGCTGGCCTGCATGGCGCTGCTGACGCTGGTGGTCAAGACCGTGATGGAGCGGCGCCAGGAAGGCCTGTTGACGCGCCCGTCGCATTGAGCCGGTCCCACCCGGGGGGCGGACCGGCGGCGCGGGCCGCCTTGCCCAAGCCGGCCGGCCATGTTAAACCCGGATAAAATTTAGCCGTTTGCCTGGGTGATGGGCGGTGGGTCGAGCCATATGCCCCACACATTGGCATATCCGTACGGCGCGCTTATCGCAAGCCTTGCGTATTTTGAAACATTTGAACACCTTGACTCGCAACAGTGCGCCGGTGCCCTCAATAAACTGTCGGGCTGTTTTAGCTTTTATGCGTTCGTGTCTTGCTTCGACTTGTATTTGCAATATTTCGCCAGCGCTTTAGAGCGATCCCGATGAATCGCAGTAACCTCCATCCCGTCGCGCTAAAGAAGGAATGAATGCATGGCAGTACGTGTAGCAGTCGTCGGATTGGCCTTCCGATTTCCCGGCACCAGCAAGGCCCGCTATTGGACCGACCTGCTGCAAGGCCGTGATCTGGTCACCGAGGTCCAGGCCGAGCGCTGGGCGCAAGATGCCTATCTGCACCCCGAGAAGGCCCATCCCGGCACGAGCTACACCTTCGCGGCGGGCTCGATCGGCGACGTGTCCGGTTTCGACGCCGGCTTTTTCGGCATCTCGCCGCGCGAGGCCGCGCTCATGGACCCGCAGCAGCGCGTGCTGCTCGAACTCGCCTGGGAAACCCTGGAGCATGCCGGCGTGCCGCCCTCGGCGCTGCGCGGCAGCGATTGCGGCGTATACCTGGGCGTGGCCGGCACCGAATACTCGCACCGGTTCTCCGACGACCTGGGGGCCATCGACGCTTCCATCGCCACCGGCAACACGCTGAGCGTGGCGGCCAACCGCATCTCCTACCTGTTCGACCTGCACGGCCCCAGCCTGGCCATCGACACGGCCTGCTCGTCCTCGCTGGTGGCGTTTCACCAGGCCTGCCAGGCGATCGCCTCGGGCGAGATCAGCCAGGCCCTGGCCGGCGGCATCAGCCTGCACCTGCATCCGTTCGGCTTCATTATTTTTTCCAAGGCGTCCATGCTCTCGCCGCGCGGGCGCTGCAACGTGTTCGATGCGTCCGGCGACGGCTACGTGCGCGCCGAGGGCGGCGGCTTGTTCCTGCTCAAGGACTACGACCGCGCGGTCGCCGACGGCGACCGCATCCTGGCCGTGGTGGCCGGCTCGGCGGTCAATACCGACGGGCGCAAGAACGGCCTGACCGTGCCCAGCGCCCAGGCGCAGTGCGCGCTGATGCAGCGCGCCTATGCACAGGCCGGCATCGACCCGGCGCAGCTGGACTACCTGGAGGCGCACGGCACGGGCACCGCCGTGGGCGATCCTATCGAGACCCGCGCCATCGGACAGGCCCTGGGCCAGCGCCGCGCCCCGGGCCAGCCCCTGCCCATCGGCTCGGTCAAGAGCAATATGGGCCACCTGGAGGCCGCCTCGGGCGTGGCCGGCCTGGTCAAGGCCATCCATGCCTTGCAGCACCGCACCGTGCCGGCCACCATCGGCATCAAGACGCTCAATCCCAATATCGATTTCCAGGGCCTGAACCTGCAGGTGGTGACCGAAAACCGCCCGCTGCGGCCCGAGGGCGTGCTGACGGTGGGGGTCAATTCCTTCGGCTTTGGCGGCGCCAACGCGCACGTCATCCTTCAATCCCATGAGCCGCCCGGCGCGCCGGCGCCGGCCCCCGCGCCCCGGCAGGACCAGGCGCACGGCGCCGATCCCGCCCTGCCCGTGCTGGTGTCGGGCAAGAGCGCGCAGGCCCTGCAGGCGGCGGCCGCGCAGATGGCGGCCGCGCTGGCGGGGCTGGCGCCGGACCGCCTTTACGATGCCGCCTGGCAAAGCCTGCGGCGGCGCGAATGGCACGAGCATCGCGCGCTGGCCTACGCCCGCACGCCGCAAGAGGCCGCGGCCCTGCTGGCGCCCCTGGGCGCCGGCGAGCAGGCGCTGCCTCGCGCCCTGGCCTGCGGCACGGCGCTGCAGCAGGCGCAGGGCCCGGTTTTTGTCTATTCGGGCAACGGTTCGCAGTGGCCCGGCATGGGCCGCGCGCTGCTGGCCGACCCGGTGTTCCTGGCCGCCGTGCGCGAGGTCGACGCGCTGTTCGAGCCCCTGGCGGGCTGGCGCCTGCTGGACCTGCTGCAAGCCGAGCCCCAGGCCGGCCAGTATGTGCGCACCGAGCATGCCCAGCCTGCCCTGTTCGCCGTGCAGCTGGGCATGACCCGCATGCTGGCGCAGCGCGGCATCGTGCCGGCCGCCGTGGCCGGGCACAGCGTGGGCGAGATCGCCGCGGCGTGGGCCTGCGGCGCCCTGTCGCTGCCCGATGCGGTCAAGGTCATTTTCCATCGCAGCCGGCTGCAAGGCCGCACCAAGGGCGTGGGCGCGATGAGCGCGGTGGGCCTGGACGGCGCCCAGGCCGAGGCGCTGCTGGCCGAATCGGGCCTGGCGCACGCGGTCTGCGTGGCGGGATTGAACAGCCGGCGCGGCGCCACCCTGGCCGGCGATCCGCAGGCGCTGGCGCAAGTCGAGCAGGCGCTGGAGGCGCGCCGGGTGTTCCAGCGCCGCCTGGACCTGGACTACGCGTTCCACAGCCCGGCCATGGACCCGATCAAGGACGAGCTGCTGCAGGCGCTCGAAGGCCTGCGCCCGCAGCCGGGCCGGCTGCCCTACTACTCCACCGTGACCGGCGCCCGGCTCGATGGCGCGCAGCTCGATGCCGGATATTGGTGGCGCAACGTGCGCCTGCCGGTGCAGTTCGAAGGCGCCGTGCAGGCCCTCGTGCAGGCCGGGCACAACGTGTTCGTCGAGGTCGGCCCGCACACCGTGCTGCGCGGCTACGTCAGCGAGGCCTTCAAGACGGCCGGATGCCAGGGCCGCGTGCTGGCCTGCGCGGTGCGCGAGGACGACGCGCCGGCGCGGATCGATCACGCCGCCGGCCAGGTGGCGCTCAGCGGTGCGGCCTTCGACTGGCAGGCGCTGCTGCCGCAGCCCGGCCGGCACCTGGACCTGCCCGGCTATCCGTGGCAGCGCGAACGCCACTGGCATCCGGTCACCGGCGATTCGATGGGCATGCTCGAGCGCCGCAAGGTGCATCCGCTGCTGGGCTATCCGCTGGGCCACATCGAGCATTGCTGGGAGAACCATCTCGATACGCATCTGCAGCCGCTGCTGGCCGATCATGTGGTGGGCGGGGCCGTCGTCTTTCCCGGCGCCGGCTATGCCGAGATGGGCCTGGCCGCCGGCCGGCAATGGCAGCCGCAGGCCCAGTGCCTGGAAATCGAGGAACTCGAGATCCTTGCGCCCTTGCTGCTTGCCGCCCAGCCCAGCAAGATCAGCCGGCTGACCCTGGATCCGGCCGACGGGCGTTTTTACATCAAGGCCAAGGACGCGGGCAGCGCCCAGGGCTGGACGAACTATGCGGCCGGCCGCCTGCTGCGCGAGCCCGGCGCCAGCCTGCTGGGCGGGACGGCGCCACAGTGGCCGGCGCGGCCGGCCGATTTCGACGGGGCCGCGCATTATGCCGCCTGCGCCGCGGCCGGCCTGGCTTACGGGCCGGCATTCCAGGCCATCGTGCAGGGCTGGCGCGAGGATGCGCATACGGTCGTGGCCCAGTTGCGCCCGGACGTGGCGCCCCCGGCCGAGCTGCAGGCCGCCCTGCTGCATCCGGCCCTGCTCGATAACGCCTTCCAGCTGGCCGTGCCGCTGCTGCACGAGGTCCGGCAGGCCGCGGCGGCCGGTCTGGCCTTCGTGCCGGCCAGGCTGGGCCGCCTGGCCCTGCGCCTGGATGCCGGCGCCCCCCAGGCCGCCCGCGTGCGCCTGTGCCGCCGTTCCCCGCATTCGCTGACGCTGGCCATCGAGCTGTTCGACGGCCAGGGCCGGCAGGTGGCCGCCGTGCACGAAGCGCGCTTTCGGGCGGTGCGCCTGCACCGCGCGCCGGCCGATGCGCTGGATTTCCTGGATTACGCGAGCACCCCGCGGCCCGTCGGCCGTCCGCCCGCCACCGTGGCGCCCGAGGCCGTGCACGGCGTTTTGCAGGACGCCGTGCGCCAGGCGCAGGAACAAGGCCTGCACAGCGTCCAGCTGGGCGAGATCGAGCCGCTGCTCGAGACGCTGTGCGACCGCTACGCGGCGGCGGCCCTGCGCGCGCTGTGCAATGATGCCCAGGACTTGCCGCAGGCCGTGCTCGACGGCGTGGCGCCCGCTTTGCAGCCGTGGGTGGCCCACCTGGCCGCGCGGGCCCAGGCGGCGGGCTGCCTGGTGCCCGCGCCGCACGGCTGGCGCCTGGTTCCGGATCCGGACGATGCGCCGGGCGCCACGGATATCTGGAACGCCCTGGCGCGCGAATATCCCCAAAGCTTTCCCCTGGCCCATGCGGCCGGCCGGCTGGGCATGCATGCGCCGGCCTTGCTGGGCGGCCAGCTTGCCCTGGCGCAGGTGCTGCCGCGCGCGGCCAGCGCGGCGGCGCTGGGCCTGTGCAGCTGGGGCGATGGCGCGCTGCGGGGCCTGGCAAGCGCCCTGGCCGGCCTGCTGCGCGAAAGCCAGCAGCGCCTGCCTGCCGGCCGGCGCCTGGCCGTGCTCGAAATCGGCGCGCTGCCGCCGCTGGCCGCGCCGGCCTGCTGCGCCGTGCTGGATTTTCACGTCGCGGACTACAGCTACGCGACCTTTGGCCAGGCGGCACAGGAAGCGGCGGGCACGGTGCGCGAACGTTATCCCGATGCCCGCATCGAGGACCTGGCCGATCCCCAGGCCGACCAGGGCACGCCCGCCGACCTGGTGCTGCTGCACGCCGATTTCGACGCCTTGCAGGACGGCCTGGCGGCGCTGCGCATCGCCTGCCGGCGCCTCAAGCCCGGCGGCATGCTGGTGCTGCGCGGCACCCATCCGGCGGCCTGGGCCGATTTCGTATTCGGTGCGGCGCCCGACTGGTGGATAGACACCGTCGATGCCGGCAAGGCTTCCAGCCAGCGCGCGGCCAGCTACTGGCAGGCGGCGCTGTCGCAGCAAGGGCTGGAGGACGTGCGCCAATACGACTACGCCGGCCAGGCGCAAAGCGGCCCCTATCTGCTGGCCGCCCGTTGCCCCGCGGCAGCGGCGCCGGCCGAGCCGGTGCCGGCCGCCCAGGCGGGCTGGCTGCTGCTGGCCGACGCCGCCGGCCCGGGCGCACGCTGGGCCCAGGCGCTGGCGCAGGCCTTGCGGGCCGCGGGCCAGCGCGTGGCGCTGCACGAACAGGCCGATCCCGATGGACTGGCCGGCCTGCTTGCGCAGGCGCGCGCCGAGCTCGGTACGCTCGAGGGGGTGATCCACCTGGACGGCCTGGCCGGCGGCCCCGGGCAGGATGCCGATCCGCCCGCGCGCCTGGCGGTGCAGGTGCGCCGCTGCGCGCTGGCCGCCGCGCTGGCGCGCGCCTGCGTGCAGCAGGCGCCGGCGCCCGACCTGTGGCTGCTGACGGCCGGCGCATGGCCGGGCGGCCAGGCCGGTCAGCCCCGCGACGCGCAGGACGCCCACCCCGCCAATGACGCGGCGCTGTGGGGCTTTGGCCGCACCCTCATGAACGAGGCGTCGGGCCATGCCGTCAGGCTGGCCGAGGTGCCCGGGCAGCCTCATGCGCAGGCCCTGCAGGCCTTGGTGCGCGAGCTGCTGGCGCCCGATGCCGAACAGGAAATCCTGCTGGATCCCGATGGGGCGCGGCATGCCCCGCGGCTGGCCGTGCTGCCCCGCCCGCAAGCGGCGCCGGCCGGGCCGCAGGCCGACACCTGCCTGCGTCTGGGCTTCGATTTTCCCGGCCAGCTGCGCAACCTGCAGTGGATGGAGCAGCCGGCGGGCACGCTGGGCGAGGACCAGATCGAAGTGCGCGTGCAGGCCACGGGCCTGAATTTCCGCGACGTCATGTACGCCCTGGGCCTGCTTTCGGACGAAGCCATCGAGAACGGCTACGCCGGCCCGACGCTGGGGCTGGAGTTCTCCGGCGTGGTGCTGCGCACCGGCGCGCGGGTGCACGGCTACGCGCCGGGCGATGCGGTGGTGGGTTTTGGCCCGGCCAGCTTCAGCGACCGCGTGCAGGTGGGCACCGAGGCGGTGGCGCACCTGCCGCGCGGCTGCGGCTTCGAGGCGGCGGCCACCATCCCCAGCACCTTCTTCACGGTGTACTACGCCCTGCACCACCTGGCGCGGCTGGCGCCCGGCGAGCGCATCCTGATCCACGGCGCGGCCGGCGGGGTGGGCATCGCGGCCATCCAGATGGCCCAATACCTGGGCGCGCAGATCTACGCCACCGCCGGCTCGGACGAAAAGCGCGACTACCTGCGCCTGATGGGCGTGCAGCACATCTTCGATTCGCGTTCGCTTTCCTTTGCCGACGAGATCCTGGCCTGCACCGACGGCCAGGGCGTGGACGTGGTGCTCAATTCGCTGGCTGGCGAAGCCATCAACCGCAACCTGCGCGTGCTGCGGCCCTTCGGCCGCTTCCTGGAGCTGGGCAAGCGCGATTTCTACGAGAACACCCGCATCGGCCTGCGGCCTTTCCGCAACAACATCAGCTATTTCGGCATCGACGCCGACCAGCTGATGCGCGAGCGCCCCGACCTGACGCGCCGGCTGTTCGGCGAGATGATGGCGCTGTTCGAGCAAGGGGTGCTGCATCCCCTGCCCTACCGCAGCTTCGATGCCAACGACGTGGTCGAGGCTTTCCGCCACATGCAGCAGGCCCGCCAGATCGGCAAGATCGTGGTCACCTACGAGCAAGGCATCCATGCGCGCAAGGCCCTGCCGCGTCCGGCCCAGCCGCTGTCCCTGTCGGCCCAGGCTTGCTACCTGGTCACGGGCGGGCTGGGCGGTTTCGGCCTGCGTACCGCGATGTGGCTGGCCGAGCGGGGCGCACGCCACCTGGTGCTGGTCAGCCGTAGCGGCCCGGTTTCCGAAGAGGCCCGCCAGGCCATCGGACAATTGCAGGCGCGCGGCGTGCGCGTGCACGCGGCTGCCTGCGACATCACCGACGGCGCGGCCGTGGCCGAGCTGTTCGAGCAGATCGCAAGCAGCCTGCCTGCGCTAAAGGGCGTCGTGCATGCCGCCATGGTGATCGACGACGGCCTGGCCCAGCATGCCGACGCCGCGCAGATCTCGCGCGTGCTCGCGCCCAAGGTGCTGGGCGCCCTGCACCTGGACCGGGCATGCGCGGGGCTGGCGCTGGACTTCTTCGTGCTGTATTCGTCGGCCACCACGCTGTTCGGCAATCCGGGCCAGGCCAGCTACGTGGCCGCCAACGCCTGGCTCGAGCGCCTGGCCCAGGCGCGGCGCGCGCGCGGCCTGCCGGCCACCTGCGTGCGTTGGGGCGCCATCGACGACGTGGGCTACCTGGCGCGCAACACGGCCGTCAAGGAGGCCCTGCAAAGCCGCATGGGCGGCGCCCCGCTGGCCTCGGCGGTGGCCTTGCAGGCGCTCGAGGACATGCTGCGGGCCGGCGACGGCGGCATGGGGGTGATGGAGCTGGATTGGCGCGCGCTCGCCCGCTTCCTGCCCACCGCCGACACGCCCAAGTTCTCGGCCGTGGCCGCGCGCGCGGGCGATGCGGGCGGCCCGGACGACGGCGGCCAGGACCTGGCCCGCATGCTGGCCGAGCTGGACGACGAGGCCTTGCTGCCGGTGCTGCAGGACATGCTGTGCGCCGAGATCGGCGAGATCCTGCGCGTGCCGCCCGAGCGCATAGACCGCGAGCAATCGGTCTACGACATGGGCCTGGACTCGCTGATGGGCGTGGAGCTGGTGGTGGCGCTGGAGAACCGCTTCGGCGTGCGGCTGCCGGTGATGGCCTTGAACGAGGACGCGAACATCGCCAAGCTGTCGCTGCGCCTGTTGCGGCTGCTGCGCGGCGACGCGGCGCAGGCCGACGAGCCGCTGGCCGCGCAGGTCCAGGACATGATGCAGCGCCACGGCGTGCAAGAGGACCCGGCGCTGCCCGCCGAGGAGATGGCCAGCGAACTGGCCGCCCAGGAACGCAACGGCAACGGGCGGCGCCTGATTTCGGATTGAGTTGCCCCCTATCGTGAACGACAAGAAAAGCGGCCTGCCCGGCCTGAGCGCGGGCCTGAAGCAAAAGCTGATCCAGCAGGCCCTGGCCCGCAAGCTCAGGCAGGCCGAGGCCCCTGCGCCCGCGCTGGCGCCGGCCGCGCAGGCGGGCGGCCGGGTGCCCGAGGAGTACACCCGCTTCGATACGCACCCGGGCTACCAGCAGCTGCGCATCCTGAACGAGGGCGCGGCGCGCCTGGGCGTGCCCAGCCCGTTTTTCAAGCTGCACGAGGGCACGGCCGGCGCCGGCACGCAGATCGGCCAGCGGCGGTACATCAACTACGCCAGCTACAACTACCTGGGCATGTCGGGCGATCCGGTGGTGGCGCAGGCGGCCAAGGACGCCATCGACCGCTACGGCACCTCGGTATCGGCCAGCCGCCTGGTCTCGGGCGAACGGCCGGTGCACCGCGAACTGGAGCGCGCGCTGGCCGAGCTCTACGAGGTCGAGGACGCCGTCACCTTCGTCAGCGGGCATGCCACCAACGTATCGACCATCGGCTACCTGTTTGGCAGCCGCGACCTAGTCGTGCACGACGAGCTGATCCACAACAGCGTGCTGCAGGGCGTGCAGCTGTCGGGCGCGCACCGCCTGTCCTTTGCGCACAACGACTGGCAGGCGCTGGACCAGCTGCTGCGCGAGCGGCGCGGCCAGTTCCAGCGCGTGCTGATCGTGCTCGAGGGCATCTACAGCATGGACGGCGACTATCCCGACCTGCCCCGCTTCATCGAGGTCAAGCGGCGCCACCAGGCCTTGCTGATGGTGGACGAGGCGCATTCGCTGGGCGTGATGGGCCGGCGCGGCTACGGCATCCGCGAGCATTTTGGGCTGGCCGGCAGCGACGTCGATATCTGGATGGGAACGCTGAGCAAGGCGCTGGCCGGCTGCGGCGGCTACATCGCCGGCCCGAGCGTGCTGGTCGAGCACCTGAAATGCCTGGCGCCGGGGTTTCTGTACAGCGTGGGCATGCCCCCGCCCGTTGCGGCCGCCTCGCTGGCGGCGCTGCGCCGGATGCAGGCCCTGCCCGAGCGCGTGGCGCGGCTGCAGGCGCTGGGCCGCAGCTTTCTGGACAAGGCCCGGGCGCTGGGCATCGATACCGGCGCCAGCACCGGCCATGCCGTGGTTCCGGCGATTGTCGGCGGCTCGGCCCGGGCCGCGCGGCTGTCGGCCGCGCTGTTCGACCAGGGCATCAACGTGCAGCCCATCCTGTACCCCGCCGTGCCGGAGAACTCGGCGCGCCTGCGCTTTTTTATTTCGTGCGAGCACGAACCGGCGCAGTTCGACCAGACGCTGGCCTGCCTGAAGGCGGCGCTGGCCTGAGGGCCCGGCGCCGCCCAGGGGATCATTGCAGCAGGCTGCGCAGCATCCAGGCGTTCTTTTCGTGCACGTCCAGCCGCTGCGTCAGCAGGTCGGCGGTGGGCTGGTCGTTGGCTTCGTCGGCCTTGGTGAAGGCGTTGCGCGCGGTCTGGGCCACGGCTTCGTTGCCCTTGACCAGCAGGCGCACCATCTCGAGCGCGTCGGGAATGCCCTCGGGCTCGGCGATGGACGAGAGCTGCGCGTACTCGCGGTAGGTGCCCGGCGCGTAGTGGCCCAGCGCGCGGATGCGCTCGGCGATGTCGTCCAGCGCGTTCCATTCCTCGGTGTACTGCGTCATGAACATGGCATGCAGCGTGTTGAACAGCGGGCCCGTCACGTTCCAGTGGAAATTGTGCGTCATCAGGTACAAGGTGTACGAATCGGCCAGGGTCTTGGACAGCTCGGCCGCGATGGCGGCGCGGGCGGCCTCGGGAATGCCGATGTTGATGCGCGGCACCGACTGGTCGCTCTTGGGGGCCTTGGACTTGGAGGCTTTGGCCATGTTTTTTCTCCTGTGAGGAAAACAGCGTGGGATAAGAATACACCGTGCCGGGACGGCGCGGCCACGCCGGAAGGCCAGCCGGACGATAGGATTGTTCCATATCAAGCCGCCCGCCTGCCAGGTCCGCCCGCTTCAATCGCTTTGCAAGGCCACTTTTTCCTCGGCCAGCATGCGCACGCCTTCCAGGCCGCAGGCGAACACCGCGGCCGACAGCGCCTCGATGGCCGCCAGCCGCGGAAAGCTCTTGCGCCAGGCCAGCACCACGCGCCGGTCGGGCACCGGGCTGGCGAAGGGAATGTACTTGAGCAAAGGATCTTTCCCGGGCTCGCGGGGCACCGAGGTCACGGGCATGACGGTCACGCCGATGCCCGCGGCCACCATGTGGCGGATGGTCTCCAGCGACGAGCCTTCGAAGGTGCGCTGGATGCCGTCGCTGGCCGCCGAAAAGCGCGAGAGCTCCGGACAGACCTCCAGCACCTGGTCGCGAAAGCAATGGCCGCTGCCCAGCAGCAGCATGGTCTCCTGCTTGAGCGCCTGCGCATCGATCTCCTTCTGGGCGGCCCAGGGATGCTCGCGCGGCACCGCCACCATGAAGGGTTCGTCGTACAGCGGCCGCGTGACCAGCCCGGCCTCGGGCAGCGGCAGCGCCATGATGGCGCAGTCGATCTCGCCCTGGCGCAGCAGCTCGACCAGGCGCACGGTGAAGTTCTCCTGCAGCAGCAGCGGCATCTGCGGCGTGCGGGCGATCTGCGTGGGCACCAGGCGCGGCAGCAGGTAGGGCCCGATGGTGTGGATCACGCCCACGCGCAAGGGGCCGGCCAACGGGTCGTGGCCCTGGCGCGCGATCTCCTTGAGATTGGCGCTTTCCTCCAGCACCTTTTGCGCCTGCGCGACCACGCGCTGGCCGATGGGGGTGACGCCCACTTCGGTGCCGCCGCGCTCGAACAGCGTCACGCCCAGTTCGTCCTCGAGCTTGCGGATGGCCACCGACAAGGTGGGCTGGCTGACGAAACAGGCTTCGGCCGCGCGGCCGAAGTGCCGTTCGCGGGCGACGGCGACGATGTATTTCAGTTCGGTGAGCGTCATGGCATGTCTTCCGTGCAGTGCGGCGGCCGGGGCCGGCGCGGCTAGGTCCTGAGGAATTCTTCGCGGCCGCGCATCCAGCGCGCCAGGTGGGCCTGGGCCGCCTGGCGGTCGTGGCTGCGCAGCCAGTCGGCGGCCTCGCGCGCCTGCTCGGCCAGCGCCGCGTCGGCCTCGGGGTCGGCGAATCGCAGCAGCGCCATGCCGGACTGGCGCGTGCCCAGGAATTCGCCGGGGCCGCGCTGGGCCAGGTCGCGGCGGGCGATCTCGAAGCCGTCCGCCGTCTCGAACATGGCCCGCAGGCGCTCGCGCGCCAGGGGCGAGAGCGGGGTCTGGTAGAGCAGCACGCAGAACGAGGCGGCGCTGCCGCGCCCCACCCGGCCGCGCAACTGGTGCAGCTGCGCCAGGCCGAAGCGTTCGGCGTGCTCGATGACCATCATCGAGGCGTTGGGCACGTCCACCCCGACCTCGATGACGGTGGTGGCCACCAGCAGGTCCAGCGCGCCGTCGCGAAAGGACTGCATCACCTGGGCCTTGTCCGCTTGCGGCAGGCGCCCGTGCACCAGGCCGATGCGCAGGTCCGGCAGGCTCTGGCGCAGCGCCTCCCAGGTATCGACGGCCGTCTGC
Source organism: Orrella sp. JC864 (assembly GCF_037026685.1). Lineage (NCBI taxonomy): Bacteria > Pseudomonadati > Pseudomonadota > Betaproteobacteria > Burkholderiales > Alcaligenaceae > Orrella > Orrella sp. JC864. The sequence continues at coordinate 95,456 of NZ_JBANET010000001.1, forward strand.
AGCTGCAGCGCCTCGCTTTCCTCGACCAGCGGACAGACCCAGTAGGCCTGGCGCCCGCGCCGCACTTCCTGGGCCACCAGCGCGATGACTTCGCCGCGCCGGCCGTCCTCGGCCAGCTTGGTGACCACCGGCGTGCGGCCCGGCGGCAGTTCGTCGATCACCGACACGTCCAGGTCGGCAAAGAAGGTCATGGCCAGCGTGCGCGGGATGGGCGTGGCGCTCATGTTCAACTGGTGCGGCACGTGCTCGTCCTGGCCTTCGCCCTTCTTGCTCAGGGCCAGGCGCTGGCCCACGCCGAAACGATGCTGCTCGTCGACGATGACCAGCCCGAGCCGGTGAAACCGCACGTGTTCCTGGATCACCGCCTGCGTGCCCACCACCAGCTGGGCGCCGCCGTCCTGGGCCGCGGCCAGCGCGGCCTTGCGCGCCCGGGCCGACAGGCTGCCCGTCAGCCAGGCCACCTGCACGCCCAGCGGCTCGAGCCAGTCGCCCAGCTTGCGGAAATGCTGCTCGGCCAGGATCTCGGTGGGCGCCATCAGCGCCACTTGCGCACCGTTGGCCACGGCCTGTGCGGCGGCCAGGGCGGCCACCACCGTCTTGCCGCTGCCCACGTCGCCTTGCAGCAGGCGATGCATGGGAAAGTCGCGCCCCAGGTCCTGGGAGATCTCCTGGACCACGCGCGCCTGCGCACCGGTCAGCGCAAAAGGCAGGGCCCGGTACAGGCGCCGCACCAGCCCCTGCTCGCTGTCATCGGGCGGCAGCGGCTCGGCGCGCTTGCGCCGGCGCGCCGCCCGCGCGGCGGCCAGCGAGAGCTGCTGGGCCAGCAGCTCGTCGAACTTGATGCGGTTCCAGGCCGGATGATCCGCCTCGCCCAGCGTGTAGCCCGACACCGCGGCGGGCGGGGTATGCAGGGTCCGCAAGGCCTGCTCGAAATCCATCAGGCCATAGCGCTGGCGCAGCGCTTCGGGCAAGGTGTCGTCCCAGGCCACCTGCGCCAGGGCCTGGGCCACGGCGCGCCGCAGCACCGGCTGGGGCAGGCCCTCGGTGCTGGGGTAGACGGGCGTCAGAGAGGTAGCCAGCGGCGCGTCGGCGCGGCTCAGGCGCGGATGCACCATTTCGCGGCCGAACAGGCCGCCGCGCACCTCGCCGCGGGCGCGCAGCCGCGCGCCCGGGCTGACCTGCTTTTGCTGGCTGGGATAGAAATTGAGCCAGCGCAGCTGCAGCTCGCCGGTTTCGTCGGCCAGCACGGCGGTCAGCTGCCGGCGCGGGCGGTACAGCACCTCGCTGCGCAGGATCTCGCCCTGCACCTGGGCGCTCATGCCCGGATGCAGCTGGCCGATGGGCACCACCCGCGTCTCGTCCTCGTAGCGCAAGGGCAGGTGCAGCACGAAATCCATGGGCGTCTCCAGCCCCAGCGCCTTCAGGCGCCGTTCGTGGCCGGCCGCGGCCTGGGACTTGCCAGCCGCGGCGGACTTGCCGGCCGCCCCGGGTTTGGCGGCGGCCTCGGACGTGCCCGCGGCGGACGTGCCGGCGGGGGCGCGGGGCTTGCGGCCGGCGGCCGTGGCAGACATGGACGGGCGGATCCGGCCGGACGCGCTACGCAAGCGCTAGAGCACCAGGACCGCTTCGACCTCGAACTGGGCGCCCTTGGGCAGGCTGGCCACCCCGATGGTCGAGCGCGCCGGGTATGGCTCGGGAATCACCTCGGCCATGATGGCGTTGGCCGCGGCGAACTTGGACAGGTCGGTCAGGAACAGGGTCAGCTTGACGATGTTGGCGGTGGTGCCGCCGGCCGCCGCGATGACGGCCTGCATGTTGGCGAAGGCCTGGCGCACCTGCGCGTCGAAGTTCTCGGAAACCAGCTCGCCGGTGCCCGGCTCCAGGCCGATCTGGCCCGAAAGGAACACCGTCTGGCCGCTGGCGGCCACCGCTTGCGAATAGGGGCCGACGGCGGCGGGAGCGGCGTCGGTGTGGATGATCTTTTTGCTCATGGGCGTAGTCCTGGTTTCCTGCGGTTTAGAAACGACTATCGAAGTGTAATCAGCAATAGCCCATAGAGAAAGCCTTGCCGCGCCCGGGCGGTGCGGCCGGGGCAGGCCCGCCGCCCGGGCGGTGTCCTTATGCCGCGGCCTCCAGTTCCGCGCGCCGGCGCAGCAGTTCGTCGTACAGCGCCTGGGCGGCCACCGAGAGCGTGCGGCCGCGCCGCTTGACCAGGTACAGCGGCCGGGCCAGCCCCTTGCCGCCCAAGGGCCGGATGGCCAGCCCGGGACGGCGGAAATGGAACAGCGTCATGGCCGGCACCACGCTCACGCCCAGGCCGGCCTGCACCAGTCCCGTGACGGTGGCCAGGTGCTCGACCTCGAGGACCGGCGCGGGCAGCGGCGCGCCGGCGGCTTGCTCGAGCACCTGCCGCACGCTGCTACTGCGCGCCAGCTGGATCATGGGATGGTCCAGCACGTCCTGCAGCCGCAGGCGCCGGGCCCGCGCCAGCGGGTGGTCCTGCGGGCAGACCAGGTGATAGCGGTCGGCCTGCAGGAACTGGCTGTCCAGGCCGGTCATGTCGGCGCGCCGGGCGGCCACCGCGAAGTCGACGGTGCCCTGCTGCACCATGTCCAGGCAGGCGTCCAGCAGCGCGTCGCGCAACTGCATGGCGATGCCCGGATGCCGGCTGCGGAAGTCGGCCAGGATGGCCGGCAGCCAGCCGGCCGCCAGCGACGGCAGCGCCGCCACCGCCACGTGGCCGCGCCGCTTGGCGGCGTAGTCCTGCAGGTCTTCGGCGACCAGGTCGAAATCGGCCAGCAGCCGGCGTGCCGAGGCATCGAGCACCTGGCCTTCGGGGGTGAGCTCCACGTGCCGGGTGCTGCGATGAAAAAGCCGCACGCCCGCCTCCTCCTCGATGCCGCGGATCAAGGCGCTGAAGGCCGGCTGGGTCAAATGGCAGCGCCGGGCCGCGCGCGTGAAGTGGCGCTCGTCGGCCAGGGCGATGAAGGCGCGCAGTTGGCGGGTGGATAGATTCATCCTGGTTTTCTATCAATCCATCTTTTATTTCTATTTTACTTATCATTGCGCCGCCCCCTATAGTCCGTCGCAACAGGCCCGCCCGGCGGGCCGCCCTATAACGACGGAGACGCAAGCAAGTCATGCAGACTGCCCTGCATATCGGCTGCGCCGCGGGTTTCTCGGGGGACCGTACCGACGGCGCCAGCGCCGTGGTCGATACCCTGATCGCCCGCGGCGGCGGCACCCTGATCTTCGAGACGCTGGCCGAGCGCACGCTCGCGCTGGCGCAGCTGGCGCGCGATCGCGATCCCCAGGCCGGCTACGAGCCGCTGCTGGACGAGCTGGTGGGACCGGTGCTGGGGCGCTGCGTGGCGCACGGCATCCGCATCGTCAGCAATTTCGGCGCGGCCAATCCGGCCGGCGCGGCACGGCGCATCGCGCAGCTGGCCCGCGAGCAGGGCCTGCCGGCGCCGCGCATCGCGGTGATAGAGGGCGATGCGCTGGATGCGCCGCACCAGCGCGCCCTGCTGCGTGAACGGCTGGGAGCGTCGTTCTACGACAGCCTGGATATCGTCAGCGCCACCGCCTACCTGGGCGCCGGGCAGATCGCCCAGGCCCTGCAGGCCGGCGCGCAGATCGTCGTGGCCGGCCGCGTGGCCGATCCCTCGCTGGCCGTGGGCCCTGCCCTGGCCCATTTCGGCTGGTCGCTGGACGACTGGGACAGGCTGGGCCGGGCCACCATCGCCGGCCACCTGCTCGAATGCGGCCTGCAGGTGACCGGCGGCTATTTCTGCGTGCCGGGCCTGAAGGAAGTGCCGGACCTGCATGCCGCCGGGTATCCGGTTCTCTCGCTGCAGGCCGACGGCGCCATGGAGATCGGCAAGGCCGACGGCACGGGCGGCTGCGTGGACCTGCGCACCGTCAAGGAGCAGCTGCTTTACGAGGTGCACGACCCGGCCCGCTACCTGACCCCGGACGTGGTGGCGGACCTGAGCCAGGCCCGCGCCGTGCAGACCGGCCCGGACCGCGTGCAGGTGCACGGCGTGCGCGGGCACCCCCGTCCCGATGAACTCAAGGTCAACCTGTGCCATCGCGGCGGCTGGCTGGCCGAGGCCGAGATCTCCTATGCGGGGCTGCAGGCCGAGGCGCGGGCACGCCTGGCCGGCGAGATCGTGCGCAAGCGCATCGGCCCGGCGCTGGCGCTGCGGCTGGACCTGATCGGCGTGACCAGCGTGCTCGACGACGATGCCGGCAGCCTGGCCGCCGCGCGCGGGCCGGGCGATGCGCGCGACGTGCGGCTGCGCGTGGCCGCCAGCCACGCCGATCGCGCGCTGGCCGAACGGGTGCTGCGCGAGGTCACCGCCCTGTACACCTGCGGTCCGGCCGGCGGCGGCGGCGTGCGCACGGCGCTGCGGCCGCGGCTGAACATGGTTTCCTGCACCATCGCCCGCGAGGCCGTGCCGGCCCGCTGGACGATGCTGGATTGAGGAGTCGCCGATGCAAGAGATCTCCCCGGACAAGCCGGCCGATGCGGCCGTGCAGGTGCCGCTCTGGCGCCTGGCGCACAGCCGCACCGGCGACAAGGGCGACGTATCGAACATGAGCCTGGTCGCCTGGAGCCCCGAGGCCTACGAGGTGCTGGTGCGCGAGGTCACCGAGGCGCGCGTGGCCAGCTGGTTCGCCTATCGCGCGCCCAGCCGCGTGACGCGCTACCTGCTGCCCGGCCTGCAGGCCATGAACCTGGTGATCGAGCGGGCCCTGGACGGCGGCGTGAACGACGCGCTGAACCTGGATGCCCACGGCAAGGCCCTGTCTTTCCACCTGCTGGAGATGACGGTGCCGGTCCGGCCGGAGCTGGCCGGCCGCCTGCCCGATCTGGCCCCGGCCCCGGGCTGAAACGACCTTATCCCCTGCAAGCCAAACGCCGCGGGCTTGCCCGGCGGCAAACCAACAAAGGAGACTGCCATGCCCCTGTTTTCCCGCACCCGCCTGTTCGCCGCCCTGACGCTGGGCGCCGCGCTGTGCGCCCCTGCCCTGGCGCAGGATTTCCCCAACAAACCCATTACCTTCATCGTGCCCTTTGCCGCCGGCAGCGCCACCGACCAGATCGGGCGCGCGATCGGCCAGGGCGTGACCGAGCAGACCGGCCAGCCCGTGGTGATCGAGAACCGGCCCGGGGCCAGCGCGATGATCGGCGCGCAGACCGCCGCCCGCGCCGCGCCCGACGGCTATACGGTGCTGATCACGACCAACACCACGCACGCGGCCAACGAGCACCTGTACAAGTCCCTGGCCTACGACCCGGTCAAGGACTTCGCGCCCATCACCCTGCTGGGCAAGGGCGGCCAGATCATGGTGGTGCACCCCGACGCGCCGGCCAAGACGGTGGGCGAATTCATCGAGCAGGCCAGGAAGCAGCCGGGCAGGCTCAGCTTCGGCAGCGGCAGCTCCAGCAGCCGCATCGCCGGCGAACTGCTGCAGCAGATGGCGGGCATCGAGTTGTTGCACGTGCCCTACAAGAGCAATCCGCTGGGCATTACCGACCTGCTGGGCGGCCAGATCGACACCATGATCACCGACACGGCCACCGGCCTGCCGCAGGTGAGCGCCGGCAAGCTGCGCGCGCTGGGCGTCACCGGCAGCGAGCGCTCTGCCCTGGCGCCAGAGATTCCCACCATCGCCGAAGCCGGGGTGCCGGGCTACGAGATGGGCTACTGGTTCGCCGCCTATGCGCCGGCCGGCACGCCCGAGCCGGTGGTGGCACGCCTGCATGAGCTGCTGCGCAAGGCCGCCGACTCCAAGGCCGCCGAGTCGTTCTACCGGCAGACCGGTACCGCCAAGGAAACCTCCACGCCGCAGGAACTGGCAGCCTTCCAGGCCGAGGAATCCAAGAAGTGGGGGCGGATCATCAAGTCGGCCGGCATCCAACCCGAGTAAGCGGGCCGCATGCGGCCGTGCAGCCGCATGCGCAATGCCTATAGCGAACGGGCCAGCATATCCAGGTAGTCCTGGGCGCTGGCCTGGCGCGGATTGGTCCGGTGGCTATGGTCGGCCAGCGCCCCGCGCACGATGTCGGCGAACATGTCCTCGGTCACGCCCACTTCGCTCAGCCGGGTGGGCAGCCCCAGTTCGGCGGTGCGCGCCCGCACCGCCTGGGCCAGCGCGCCGGCGCCTGCGTCCGGCAGCGCCATGGCCTGCGCCATGCGGGCCAGCTTGTCCTCCTCGCGCATGCTGGGCGCCTGGGCGTTGAAGGCGATCACCGCCGGCAGCAGGATCGCATTGAGCGTGCCGTGATGCAGGCGCGGGTCCAGCCCGCCCAGGGCGTGGCTCAGGCTGTGCACGCAACCCAGGCCCTTCTGGAAAGCCATGGCGCCCTGCATCGAGGCGCTCATCATGTTGAGCCGGGCCTGGCGGTCCTGCGGCTGCGCCGTGGCCGTGCCGATGTGCGCCCAGGCGCGCCGCAGGCCGTCCAGGGCGATGCCGTCGGCCGGCGGGTTGAAGGCCGGCGACATGAAGGTTTCCATGCAATGCGCGATGGCGTCCATCCCGGTCGCCGCCGTCAGCATGGGCGGCAGGCCCAGCGTAAGCGCCGGATCGCAGATCGCCGCCTTGGGAATGAGGTGCGGCGACAGCACGCCCACCTTGCGGCCGTCGTCCAGGATCAGGATCGCGCCTCGGCCGACTTCGCTGCCGGTGCCGGCGGTGGTGGGGATGGCGACCACGGGCGCGGTGGCGGCCGTGATGCGGGCCTGCCCGCCTTCGATGGCGGCAAAGGACTTGAGCGGCCCTTCGTGGGTGGCGCACACGGCCAGCCCCTTGGCCAGGTCTATGGAAGAGCCGCCGCCCAGCGCCACGATGCCGTCGTGGCCGCCCTCGCGGTACTGGCGCTCGGCCAGGCGTACCGCCTGCTCGTTGGGGTTGGGCGGAGTGGCGTCGAAGACCGCGGCCGGATCCGCCTGCGGCAGGGCCTCGTGCAAGGCCTGCAGCAGCCCGGCGCGGCGCACGCCCGTGTCGGTGACCACCAGCGGACGGCCGATGCCCAGGCGCTCGAGCTCCTGGCCCAGCGTCTGCAGGGCTCCATAGCCGAACTGCACCTGCGTCAGGTATTGGATCAATGCCATGCGTGTCTCCTTTCCTGGTTATCGTGCTGCGCCGGGCACGCCGGATTGCGTGCCGGCCCAGACGCTAATCTACGGAAAAGCGCAGGGCAGGAACAATGACAGTGCCGCATCGGGCAATAAGTTTCCGTCATCGTCCCGCAGGGCGGGGCCCGCGGCCCCGCGCGCCTATTTTTCGACGAAGGCGCGCTCGACCACGTAATGGCCGGGCTGCCCGGTGCCGGGCGAGACCACGAAGCCGCGCGCGTCCAGCATGGCGCTGATGTCGGCCAGCATGTGGGGGCTGCCGCAGATCATGGCCCGGTCGGTCTCGGGATCGAGCGGCGGCAGCCCGATGTCGGCGAACAGCTTGCCGCTTTCGACCAGCTCGGTGATGCGCCCCTGGTTGCGGAAAGGCTCGCGCGTGACCGTGGGATAGTAGATCAGCTTCTCGCGCACCAGGTCGCCGAAATGCTCGTTGGCGGGCAGCTCGTTCTGGATGTAGTCGGCATAGGCCAGTTCGCTGACCCAGCGCACGCCGTGCAGCAGCACGACCTTCTCGAAGCGCTCGTAGACCTCGGGGTCCTTGATGATGCTCATGAACGGCGCCAGGCCCGTGCCCGTGCCGAACAGGTACAGGTGCTTGCCCGGCGTGAGGTCGTCCACCACCAGCGTGCCCACGGGCTTTTTGCTCACCAGGATGGCGTCGCCCTCTTTCAGGTGCTGCAGCCGCGAGGTCAGCGGGCCGTCCTGCACCTTGATGCTCAGGAATTCGAGGTTTTCCTCGTAGTTGGCGCTGGCGATGCTGTAGGCGCGCATCAGCGGCTTGCCGTCGACCTCCAGGCCTATCATCACGAAGTGGCCGTTGTGAAAGCGCAGCCCCGCGTCGCGGGTGGTCTTGAAGGAGAACAGCGTGTCGTTCCAGTGGTGAACGCTCAGCACGCGCTCGGTGTTAAAAGCAGCCATCGGGTTCGCGGGTAGATGTTGCGGCGCGCAGCGCCGGTTGATGGGCAACCCGGCTGTTGCGGGTCAAACCCATTATTCTAGCGCCCTTGTTGATAAATGTTCTCATTAAAACCGCATAACCTTATTGCGCCCTGCCATAAGGCCAGCCATGAGCTGCCCGCAATACCCCTGGTGCGCAATGCCCCTGGCCGCGTCTCGTGTTTCAGTTGAATGTAAGGCGCACCCCTGTTATGCTCGCCGCTCATTTGATAATGGTTTTCGTTAGCGTAACAAGAACCGCTGGCGTTGTCAGTCAGGCGCGGCCCGCCCCCGACTGCCGCGCCCGCCGTCCAAGGTTGGAGCCCATCATGATTGCCAAGCCTTCCTCTGTCCTGCCCCTGCTGCGCACGCTGGCCCTGGCCGGCGCCGCCGCCTTCTCGGCCCAGGCCTTCGCCGCCGGCGAGGTCAGCCTCTACACCACCCGCGAGCCCAAGCTCATCCAGCCCCTGCTCGAGGCCTTCACCAAGGACAGCGGCATCAAGGTCAACACGGTGTTCGTCAAGGACGGGCTGCTCGAGCGGGTGCGCGCCGAAGGCGACAAATCGCCGGCCGACGTGCTGATGACGGTGGACATCGGCAACCTGATCGACCTGGTCGGCGCCGGCGTGACCCAGCCGATCAAGTCCGAGACGCTCGAAGCGGTCATCCCGGCCAACCTGCGCGGCAGCGACGGCCACTGGTATGCCCTGTCGCTGCGCGACCGCGTGCTGTACGCGGAAAAGGACCTGCCGATCGAGCAGTTCACCTACGAGGAGCTGGCCGATCCCAAATGGAAGGGCAAGGTCTGCATCCGCTCGGGCCAGCACCCCTACAACACCGCGCTGGTGGCCGCGCTGATCGCTCATGACGGCCCCGAGGCCGCCGAGAAGTGGCTGCGCGGCGTCAAGGCCAACCAGGCCCGCAAGGCCGCCGGCGGCGATCGCGACGTGGCGCGCGACATCCTGGGCGGCATCTGCGACATCGGCATCGCCAACGCCTACTACGTGGGCCACATGAAGAACGCCGAGCCGGGCACCGACGCACGCAAGTGGGGCGACGCCATCAAGGTCATCCGGCCCACCTTCGCCAGCGAGAAAAGCGGCGGCACGCACGTGAACGTGAGCGGCGCCGCGGTGGCCGCCCATGCGCCCAACAAGGACAATGCCGTCAAGCTGCTCGAATACCTGGTGTCCGAACAGGCCCAGGCGCTTTACGCCCGCGCCAACTACGAGTATCCGGTGCGCAGCGGCGTCAAGCTCGATGCCGTGGTCGAGAGCTTCGGCCCGCTCAAGGTCGATCCGCTGCCCCTGACCGAGATCGCCAAGCACCGCAAGCAGGCCAGCGAGCTGGTCGACAAGGTGGGCTTCGACAACTGAGCCCGTCCGCTGTCCGGGGGTAAGCCGCCCCCGGGCGCGGCGCCCCTTCGATGCACTCCGCTACCCTGCCCTTGCGCCTGGCCTGGCTGCGCAACCCCGGCGCCGGCCGGGGTTGGCTCATTGCGGCCATGCTGATCGCGCTGGCCGTGCTGGCGCCGCTGGTTTCGCTGGCCACCGCCGCGCTCGACTCGGACCTGGCCCATTGGGCCCATCTGGCCCGCAACGTCCTGCCGCAGGCCGCGCTCAATACCCTGATGCTGCTGACCGGGGTCGGCGTGCTGGTGACCCTGCTGGGCACCGGCAGCGCCTGGCTGGTCACGGCCTACGATTTCCCGGGCCGGCGCATGCTGACCTGGGCCCTGCTGCTGCCGCTGGCGGTGCCCACCTATATCATCGCCTTCGCCTACCTGGACCTGCTGCATCCCATCGGCCCCATCCAGACGGCGCTGCGCACCGCGCTGGGCTTTGACAGCCCGCGCCAGTTCCGCCTGCCCGACCTGCGTTCGCTGCAGGGGGCGATCTTCGTGCTGGGTTTCGTGCTCTATCCCTACGTATACCTGAGCACGCGCGTCATGTTCATGACCCAGGCCGCCAGCCTGCTCGAGGCCGGCCGCACGCTGGGCGCCGGGCGCGCCGGCGTGTTCTTCCGGGTGGCCCTGCCCCTGGCGCGCCCGGCCATCGCCGTGGGCGTGAGCCTGGCGCTGCTCGAGACGCTCAACGACATCGGCGCCTCCGAATTCCTGGGCGTGCAGACGCTGACCGTGTCGGTCTACACCACCTGGGTCACGCGTTCGGACCTGGCCGGCGCCGCGCAGATCGCCCTGACCATGCTGCTGCTGGTGGTGGGCCTGATCCTGCTCGAGCGCCACGGGCGCAAGCGCCAGCGCTTTGCCAACGTGCAGCGCATGCGGCCCATGCAGCCGCAGCGCCTGCGCGGGGCGAGCGCCTGGCTGGCCGCCGGCCTGGGCGCGATCCCGGTGCTGGTCGGTTTCGTGGCCCCGGCCGCCTACCTGGTGGCCGAAACCTACAAGCGGCTGCACCTGGTCGGCGGCGTCTCGCAGCAGTTGCTGTCGGGCCTGGCCAACACGGTGTGGATCGCGGTGGCGGCCACGGTGGTGACCGTGCTGTGCGGGCTGGTGGTTGCCTGGGCCGGGCGCACCGTGCGCGAAAGCGCGCGCTTGAATCCGGCGCGGCTGTGCGCGCGCATCGCCAGCCTGGGCTACGCGGTGCCGGGCACCGTGCTGGCCATCGGCCTGCTGGCGCCGCTGACCCTGCTGGACCGCGCCCTGGGCAGCCTGTTCGGTTTTTCGGGCCTGGTGCTGATGGGTTCGAGCGCGGCGCTGGTCTGCGCCTACACCATGCGTTTTCTTGCCATTTCCACCGGCAGCGTCGAAGCCGGCCTGGCGCGCATTCCCGCCTCCATGGAGCAGGCTTCGCGCCTGCTGGGCGAGACCGCCGGCGGCACGCTGCGGCGCGTGCACCTGCCGCTGCTGCGCCCGGCCATCGCCGCCGGCGCCCTGCTGGTGTTCGTCGATGCCATGAAGGAGCTACCGGCCACGCTGCTGCTGCGTCCCATGAACTTCGACACGCTCGCCACCTGGCTGTACGCCGAAGCCGCCCGCGGCACCTACGAGGAAGGCGCGGTCGCCGCGCTGGCCATCGTGCTGGCCGGCTTGCTGCCGGTCATCCTGCTGGCGCGCACGAACCTGAAGATCGGACATTGAGCTGTGCCTGAATACGCCTCTCCCATTCCGCTGACGCCACGGACCGCGCCCGCCGCTGCTTCGGCCCCGGCCCTGGCCGAGCAGACGCTGACGCTCGAAGGACTGACGCTGGGCTACGACACGCCGCAGGGCTTGCGCACGGTCGTGCAGGATCTTTCCCTTGCGCTCGAGGGCGGCAGCGTGGGCTGCCTGCTGGGCGCCTCGGGCTGCGGCAAGACCACGGTGCTGCGCGCCATCGCCGGGTTCGAACCGGTGCGCGCCGGCGCCATCCGCCTGGGAGGCAAGACGCTTTCCTCGCCGCACGAGCAGGTCGAACCCGAACGCCGGCGCGTGGGCATGATGTTCCAGGACTACGCCCTGTTTCCGCACCTGAGCGTGGCGGGCAACATCGCCTTCGGGCTGCGCCGCCTCGATCGCGCGGCCCGGCGCCGGCGGGTGGAAGAATTGTTGGAACTGGTGGGCCTGGCCGGCGCGGGCGAGAGCTATCCGCACGAACTGTCCGGCGGGCAGCAGCAGCGCGTGGCGCTGGCCCGCGCCCTGGCGCCCTCGCCCGACCTGCTCCTGCTGGACGAGCCGTTCTCCAACCTGGACGTGGACACGCGCGAACGGCTGGCCTTCGAAGTGCGCGACATCCTCAAGGCCACCGGCCATACCGCCATCCTGGTCACCCACAACCAGGCCGAGGCCTTCGCCATCGCCGACCGCATCGGGGTCATGTCCGGCGGGACGCTGGCGCAATGGGATACGCCCTATAACCTGCGGCACAAGCCGGCCGATGCCTTCGTGCGGGACTTCGTGCGGCGGGAGGATTTGGCGGAGCAGCGCAGGCAGGCTTATAGCCGGGGGGCTTGAGTTTGTTTATGGGGGCATTTTTGGGGGCATGTTAGGGGCTCTGGGATGACACGTCCGTCGAGGCCGGTCGGGGCGTCGGGCGATGCCGTCGCCGTGCGGCGCGCTCGCGCCGCGCCCGGCGCCAGAAATCGCCCGCCACCCCGCCCGGCCTCGACGGACTGCGGGGTCTAGATGTGTTCCGGCGCTGCGGCCGGAGTCGTTCTTGCATGCTTCTGCCCCGCCGGGGTGGGAGAGAAAGATTTTGCAGGGCCGTTCACGAGGGGTTGCGCAGGCAACCCCTCGTGAACATTCGACCGCCGCTTTTGAGAGGTGGGGCAGCGCAGCAGGGCCGAAGATTTCAGGGGCGGATGACCGCGGATGGCGTGGTGTCGTTTGGGGTCTTATCCCTGCGCGTTGGCCAGGCGTTGCACAGCCAATCGCAGGCCTGAAGCACCCGATTACGCCACGCCATCGGCGGTCATCTGCCACTGAAATCTTCGGCCCTGCCTCGCCACCCTACCTCTCGAAAGCGGCGGTCGAATGTTCAAGAGGGGTTGCCTGCGCAACCCCTCTTGAACGGCCCTGCAGAGTCTTTCTCTCTCACCCCGGCGGGGAGAAGGATGCAAGAACGGCCAAGCCCCTCGGCGGTAGGACGATCGACGACTCCGAAGGCCGTCGGGGCCGGGGGCAGTAGCGGGCGATCATGAGCCCGCCACTGCCACCGGCCACGGCGGCCGTCAAGCCAGCGGTCTCTACGCCCCCACCAACCCAACCGCCCCTTCTACTGCGGCAGCGGAATGAACTCCGTTTCATCCCCCGGCACCGTCTGCCCGAACCGATCCCGCATCCAATCCTGCTTGGCCTGCTCGATGCGTTCCCTGCTGCTGGACACGAAGTTCCACCATACGTAGCGCGGCCCGTCCAGCGGCTCGCCGCCCACGACCGCGAAGCGCGCCGGCGCGCTGCCGGGATTGGCCAGCGTGACCGGCCGGCCCGGCGCGAACACCAGCAGCCGGCCGGCGGCGTGGGTCTGGCCCTCGACTTGCACGCTGCCTTCGGCCAGGTAGGCGGCGCGCTCCTCGTGCTCGGCGGGCAGCACCACGGTGGCGCCGGGCTGCAGCACGATGTCGCCGTAGAACAGCGGCGAGAGGGTGCGCACCGACGAGGTTTGGCCGAACAGCGAGCCGGCCACGACCTGCGCGCGCACGCCCTCGCCTTCGACCACCGGCTGGGCATGCCGGTCGTAATGCACGAAACCCGGATCGGTTTCCTCGTGGGCGCGCGGCAGCCCCACCCACATCTGCAGGCCCCAGATGCGCTGGTCCGCCGCGCGGCTTTCGGGCGAGGAGCGTTCCGAATGCACGATGCCGCGCCCGGCGGTCATCCAGTTGACCTCGCCGGGCAGGATGGTCTGGGTGTGCCCGGCGCCGTCGCGGTGCACGATCGCGCCGTCGAACAGGTAGGTGACGGTGGCCAGGCCGATGTGCGGGTGCGGCCGCACGTCCAGGCCGCTGCCGGCCGGCAGCAGCGCCGGACCCATCTCGTCCAGGAAGACGAACGGCCCGACGCTGCGGCGTTGCGCCGAGGGCAAGGCGCGGCGGACTTCGAAGCCGCCGATGTCGCTGCTGCGGGGCACGACCAGCGTTTGCAGCAGCCCGTCGGGGCCGGGGTTCGAAGCGGCGGAAAAAGTGGACATGGCAGGCTCCTGGGGCGGGGGAAAGGACGGGCGGGACGCGGCCGGGCAGCGCGCAGCCGCGCCGGCCGCCCGTGCCCGGCAACGGGCACGGATCGCGGTTTACGGAAGATCGAAGACCAGCACCTCGGCGCCCTGGCCCTGCGACAGTTCTACCGCCGCTTCGTCCGTCAGCGCAAGCGCGTCCCCGCCCGACAGGGCCTGGCCATTGACCGTGACCTGGCCGCGCGCCACGTGCACCCAGGCGCGGCGTCCGGGCGCCAGCGCCAGCCGGGCCGATTCCTGGCCGTCGAACAAGCCCACGTAGAGCCGGGCGTCCTGGTGGATGCGCATCGAGCCGTCCTGGCCGTCGGGCGAGATCACCAGGCGCAGCCGGCCGCGCTTTTCCGCGTCGGGGTAGCGCTTTTCCTCGTACTCGGGTTCGATGCCCTGCACGTCCGGCTCGATCCAGATCTGCAGCAGGTGCGTGGCCTGGTCGGGCAAGGGGTTGAACTCCGAATGCAGCACGCCGCGCCCGGCGCTCATGCGCTGCACGTCGCCGGGCAGGATGGTCGAGCCGCTGCCCAGGCTGTCCTTGTGGGCGACCGCGCCCTCGAGCACGTAGGTGATGATCTCCATGTCGCGGTGGCCGTGCGTGCCGAAGCCGCGGCCCGCCGCGATGCGGTCGTCGTTGATCACCCGCAGCGGGCCGAAGCCCATGTGCGCCGGATCGTAGTAGCTGGCGAAGGAAAAGGTGTGATAGGTATCGAGCCAGCCGTGATTGGCGTGGCCGCGTTCGGCGCTGCGTCGCAGAGCAATCATGGAACACTCCTTTGAAATTTGCGAATGCCGGCAAATGCCTACGCATTCCTTCCATGCCATGCATTGTGGGGTCCGGGGGAAGGCTTGTGGCTGAGCCGCTTTGATGGAATCATTCAATTTATTTGAATGACTGGAGGCCCGCATGGCGCAGCCCATCACCCCGGAACTGCTGGCCATGGTCGATGCCATTGCCCGCCACGGCAGCTTTGCGCGCGCGGCACGCGAACTGGGCAAGGTGCCCTCGGCCGTGACCTATGCGATGCGCAAGCTCGAGGATGGCCTGGACGTGCTGCTGTTCGACCGCAGCGGCCATCGCGCGCAGCTGACGCCGGCCGGCCAGGTGCTGCTGCGCGACGGGCGCCATCTGCTGCAGTCGCTGGACGAACTGGCCTACCGCGTCAAGCGCGTGGCCACCGGCTGGGAGGTGGAGCTGCGCATCGCCGTCAGCGCCGTGCTGCCCTGGCAGCCGCTGTACGAGGTGATCGAGGAGTTCCGCGCGGCCGGGCCCGGCACCACGCTGCGCTTTTCCACCGAGGTGCTCAGCGGCCTGTGGGATGCCCTGGCGGCGGGCCGCGCCGACCTGGTGATCGGCGCGGACGCGGCCGGCGCGCCCGCGGGCGCCTTCCGCTCGCAGGCCATGGGACGCACCCAGTTCGCCTTCTGCGTGGCGCCCCACCATCCCCTGGCCCGCGCGCCGCAGCCGCTGGGCGCTGCCGACATCGCGGCGCACTGCGCGGTGGTAGTGGCCGATACCTCGCGCGAGCTGCCCACGCGCACGCGCGGCCTGCTCAGGCAGCAGCCCATGATCGTGATGCCCGACATGCAGGGCAAGCTGCAGGCGCAGCTGCGCGGGCTGGGCTGCGGCTACCTGCCGCTGACGCTGGCCGCGCCCTACCTGACGCAAGGCAGCCTGGTGGCTTGCGCCACCGAAGCCGGCGTGATGCTGGACGAGAACGTGGTGTATGCCTGGCAGGCGCGCAAGCCCGGCGCGGGACTGGCCTGGTGGCTGGAGAAGCTGCGCTCGCCCAGGCTGTGCGAAAGCCTGCTTGGCCTGGGAGCCTGAGCGCCTACTCCTCTTCCATGCCCAGCTCGCGCAGCTTGCGCGTGATGGTGTTGCGGCCGATGCCCAGGCGCGTGGCCGCTTCCACGCGCCGGCCGCGGCAGGCATCGAGCGCGGTCTGCAGCAGGATGCGCTCGAACTGGCGCGTCAGGGTGGCCATGACGGCCGGTTCGCCGCGCGCCAGGCGCGCCTGGGCATCGCGCAGCAGCGCCTCGCTCCAGTCGGCCGGGGCGCTGGCCGGGGCCGCGCCGGCCCCGCCCTGCCCGCTTTCGCCGGCGGCGGGGCTGGCGGCCTGCGCGGCCAGGGCCGGGTCGTCCAGCGCGCGGATCTCGGGCGGCAGGTCGCTGCGGTCGATGGTCTGGCCCGGCGCCATCACGGTCAGCCAGTGGCAGAAGTTCTCCAGCTGGCGCACGTTGCCCGGGAAATCGAAGCGCACGAAGGTGGAAAGCGCCTCGGGCGTGAGACGCTTGGCCGGCACGCCCAGCGCGCGCGCGCTGGCGGCCAGGAAATGATTGGCCAGTGCCGGGATGTCCTCGCGCCGTTCGCGCAGCGGCGGCAGGCGCAGGCGGATCACGTTCAGGCGATGGAACAGGTCTTCGCGAAACAGCCCTTGCTGCACGCGCTGCTCCAGCGGCTGGTGGGTGGCGGCCACGATGCGCACGTCCACGCGCACGGGCTGGGCGCCGCCCACGCGGTAGAAGCTGCCCTCGGCCAGCACGCGCAGCAGGCGGGTCTGCAGCTCCAGCGGCATGTCGCCGATCTCGTCCAGGAACAGCGTGCCGCCATGCGCCTCCTCGAAGCGCCCGCGCCGCAGGTTGCTGGCGCCGGTGAAGGCGCCGCGTTCATGGCCGAACAACTCGGCTTCCAGCAGGTCGCGCGGGATGGCGGCGGCGTTGAGCGCCACGAAAGGACCGTTGGCCCGCGCGCCGTGCCCGTGCAGGGCCCGCGCCACCAGCTCCTTGCCGGTGCCCGACTCGCCCGTGATCAGCACCGTGACCTTGGACTGGGCCAGCCGGCCGATGGCGCGGAACACTTCCTGCATGGAGGTGGACGCCGACTGGGTCATCATCCACCGCTCGGCGGCCGGCACGGGCTCGGCCGCCGGGGGCTCGGGCGGCTCGGTGTCCCTGGCCGCGCGCTGGATCAGCGCCACCGCCTCGTTGATGTCGAAAGGCTTGGCCAGGTAGTCGAAGGCGCCGCCCTGGAAGGCCGATACGGTGCTGTCCAGATCGGCGAACGCGGTCATGACGATCACCGGCAGGTGCGGGTGGCGCTCCTTGATCTGGCGCAGCAGCTCCAGGCCGTTGCCGCCTGGCATGCGGATGTCCGATACCAGCGCGGCCGGCGTATCGCTTTGCAGCGCCTGCAGGACCTCGGGGGCCTGCGAAAAGGTGCGCGTGGCGATGCCGGCGCGGGCCAGGGCTTTTTCCAGCACCCAGCGTATGGCTTGATCGTCGTCTACTATCCATACGGGTTTCATGCGGGCTCCATGGGCAATACCAGGCGAAACTCGGTGTGCCCGGGACGGGATTCGAATTCGATGATGCCCCCGTGCTGCTGCACGAAGTCCTGCGCCAGGCTCAGGCCCAGGCCGGTGCCATCGGCGCGGCCCGTCACCAGCGGATGGAAGATGCGCTCGCGCAGCGCCTCGGGGATGCCCGGGCCGTTGTCGATGACCGACACGACCAGGGCCAGGCGATGCTGCCGGTGCGCCAGCATGACCTGGCGCGCGACCCGGGTGCGCAGCGTGATCTGCGCGTTCTCGGTCAGCCGGGGCTGGGTCAGGGCCTGGGCGGCGTTGCGCATCACGTTCAGCAGCGACTGGATCAGGCGCTCGGCGTCGGCCTGCAGGTCCGGCACCGAGGCGTCGTAGTCGCGCAGCAGGGTCACGTCGGTGCGGAACTCGCCGCGCACCAGCGCGCAGACGCGCTCGCAGATCTCGTGGATGTTGACCGAGCGCGTGTTCAGCGGCGCGCGCTGCGGCGTGGCCAGCCGGTCGACCAGCGCCTGCAGGCGGTCGGCCTCGGAAATGATGACCTGCGTGTATTCGGTCAGCGCGGCGTCGGGCAGCTCGGCCTCGAGCAATTGCGCCGCGCCGCGCAGCCCGCCCAGCGGATTCTTTACCTCGTGCGCCAGGTTGCGCAGCAGCTCGCGCTGGGTCTGGATCTCGTCCACCAGCCGGTGGTTGCGGTCGGCCAGCACGCGGTGCTCGATCTCGCGCGCCTCGATCAGGACAGGCCAGGGCTGTTCGGACAGGGCCACCACGGTGACCGTCACCTGCATGGGCTCGCTGCCGCGCCGCACCGACGCGGCCTGGCGAAGGTCGGCGAAATCGCGCGCCAGCGCCTGGCCGATGGCGTGTCCGATATCGTCGGATTCGTCGAACAGCGTGGCGGCGGCACGGCCGGCCAGCTGCTTGCGCGAGCGTCCGAACAGGTCTTCTGCCGCAGCGTTCGCATATTCGACCCTGCCCTCCCTGCTCAGGAGCAGGATGGCGGTAGCCAGGAGGTCAAAGGCGTCGACGTTCATCTTCACGCTGCGTAGGGACGAACGGCAATGCCGTCCATCCGGGATGGGCGCGGCGCTACGGCGCCCCCCCAAAGCGGGGGGGCGCCCTGCCTGGACAGGCGCCGCGCGTGCCCTTGCGGGCAGACCGGCCCGCCGCCCGTCGCCGGGCGGCGCGGCCGCCGGATTACAGGCTGTAGTACAGGTCGAACTCGACCGGATGGGTCGTCATGCGCAGGCGGGTGACTTCCTGCATCTTCAGGTCGATGTAGGCATCGATCATGCTGTTGCTGAACACGCCGCCGCGGGTCAGGAACTCGCGGTCGTTGTCCAGCGCCTCGAGCGCCTGCTCAAGCGAAGCGCAGACGGTCGGGATCTTCGCGTCTTCTTCGGGCGGCAGGTCGTACAGGTTCTTGTCGGCGGGGTCGCCCGGGTGGATCTTGTTCTGCACGCCGTCCAGGCCCGCCATCATCAGGGCCGAGAAGGCCAGGTAGGGGTTGGCCAGGGGATCGGGGAAGCGGGTCTCGATACGGCGGGCCTTGGGATTGCCCACGTAGGGAATGCGGATCGAGGCCGAACGGTTGCGGGCCGAGTAGGCCAGCTTGACCGGCGCTTCGAAGTGCGGAACCAGCCGCTTGTACGAGTTGGTGCCGGGGTTGGTGATGGCGTTGAGCGCGCGGGCGTGCTTGATGATGCCGCCGATGTAGTGCAAGGCGAACTCGGACAGGCCGGCATAGCCATTGCCTGCGAACAGGTTCTGGCCGTCCTTCCAGATCGACTGGTGCACGTGCATGCCCGAGCCGTTGTCGCCGACGACGGGCTTGGGCATGAAGGTCGCGGTCTTGCCATAGGCGTGGGCGACGTTGTGCACGACGTACTTCAGGACCTGGTTCCAGTCGGCGCGCTGCACCAGCGTGGAGAACTTGGTGCCGATCTCCAGCTGGCCGGGAGCGGCCACTTCATGGTGGTGCACTTCGACCGGCACGCCCAGCTGCTCGAGCAGCAGGCACATTTCCGAGCGCATGTCCTGGAAGGAATCGACCGGGGGCACGGGGAAGTAGCCGCCCTTGGTGCGGGGACGATGGCCCAGGTTGCCGCCCTCGTATTCCATGCCGCGCGACCAGGGGCCTTCCTCGGACTTGATCTTGACGAAGCAGCCCGAGGCGTCGTCGTTCCAGGTCACGCCGTCGAAGACGAAGAATTCGGGTTCGGGGCCGAAGTAGGCGGTATCGCCCAGGCCGCTGGACTTCAGGTAGGCTTCGGCGCGGTTGGCCAGCGAACGCGGGTCGCGGTCGTAGCCTTTCATGTCCGAGGGTTCGACCACGTCGCAGGTCAGGATCAGCGTGGTTTCCTCGCGGAAGGGATCCAGGCGGGCGGTGGCGGAATCGGGCACCAGCAACATGTCGGAAGCCTCGATGCCCTTCCAGCCGGCGATCGACGAGCCGTCGAAGGCATGGCCTGCCTCGAGCTTGTCCTCGTCCACCGTGTGGGCCGGCACGGAAACGTGCTGCTCTTTGCCCAGGGTATCGGTAAAGCGGAAGTCAACGAACTTGACTTCGTGCTCTGCAATCTGCTTCAGAACGTCTTGTGGCGTGGCCATGTCATCTCCAGGGTAGCAATAAAGATCGAGGGCTTTGCTCGACCGGCATCCCTATCTAGCAAGTGGCGTGCCAGGACGGTGCGCGGGCGGGACGCCCCTGAAATTGGCGGAAAGCACCATGTTAGTGCAATATGGCGTGCATGAACGCACAATATTGGTGCGTTCGTCCTGCGGCGCGCCTAGAGAAACATCTCCTGGAGGTCGTTCAGGAAGCGCCATCCCAGTGGCGTGGCCTGCAGCCGCGTGGGATCGGCGCTGAGCAGGCCGCGTGCATGGGCAGCCTCCAATTGGTGCAGAATGCCGGCCAGCGGCAAGCCGGTCCGCTCGGTATAGGTGCTTGCCGATACGCCTTGTTTCAAACGCAGGGCGTTGAGCATGAATTCGAAAGGCAGCGATTCGGGCGGCACCGGCTCGTCCTGCGCCAGGTGCGAGCCGTCGTAGGCCGCCGCCGCGGCCATCCAGCGTTGCGGATTGCGCAGCCGCGACTGGCGCACGATGCGGTCATGGAAAGACAGCTTGCCGTGCGCGCCCGGCCCGATGCCCAGGTAGTCGCCGAACTCCCAATAGTTGACGTTGTGCCGGCAGCGCGCGCCGGGCCGCGCATAGGCCGAAACCTCGTAGCGCTGCAGGCCGGCCTGGGCCGCGGCCGCTTCCAGCGCGTCCTGCATGGCCGCGGCCTCGTCCTCGTCGGGCACGGCCGGCGGATACTTCGCAAAAACCGTGTTCGGTTCTAGCGTCAGGTGATAGAGCGACAAATGCTCGGTGCCGAAGGCCAGCGCCTGCCGCAGGTCCGCCAGGCTGTCCTGCAGGGTCTGGCCGGGCAGCGCGAACATCAGGTCCAGGTTCACACGGGGCACGGCCTGCTGGGCCATCTCGATGGCGCGGCGCGCCTGCGCGGCATCATGGATGCGGCCCAGCGCCTGCAGGCGGGCATCGTCAAAGCTCTGGATGCCCAGCGAAAGACGGTTCACGCCGCTGGCGGCATAGTCGCGAAAGCGCCCTGCCTCGGCGGTGCCGGGATTGGCTTCCAGGGTGATCTCGGCGTCCGGCACCAGGTTCAGGCATGCGCGCAGCATGGCCAGCAGCTCGTCCAGCCCCGCGGCCGAGAGCAGGCTGGGCGTGCCCCCGCCCAGAAACACGGTGTGCACCTGCCTGCCCCAGATGCCGGGCAGCGCCTGCTCCAGATCGGCCCGCAGCGCATCCAGGTACTGGCGCTCGGGAATACCGCCTTCCCAGGCATGCGAATTGAAGTCGCAATACGGGCACTTGCGCACGCACCAGGGCACGTGGACGTAGACCGACAGCGGCGGCAGGCTGCTCAGCCGCGTGCCGCCCGCGCCCGAGGCGCTGCCCCCGGGCCGGCCGGCGCCCTCGGGCACGATGGGAATGGTTACCGCCATATCGGCTATCCAGGCTATCCAGGCGAAGTCAACGCGGCCGCCACCCTGCTAGGGCTGCGCGTGCAGGCTGGCCACCAGCGCGCGCAGGGCAATGGCCCGGTGGCTGCAGCGGTTCTTTTCGGCCGGGTCCAGCTCGGCGACGGTCTTGCCGTGGCTGGGCAGGTAGAAGCACGGGTCGTAGCCGAAACCCTGCCCGCCGCGCGGCGCTGGCGCGATTTCTCCATGCCACTGTCCCTGGGCGATCAGCGGCAGCGGATCGTCGTGCGCGCGCACCAGCACGAGCACGGCCACATAGCTGGCGCGGCGGTCGGCCTGGCCTTGCAGCGCCTGCAGCAGCAGGCGGTTGTTGGCCTCGTCGCCCTGCCCCGCGCCGGCGTCCTGCGCATAACGGGCCGAACGCACGCCCGGCGCGTTGCCCAGCGCGGCCACGCACAGGCCCGAGTCATCCGCGATGGCCGGCAGGCCGGTCGCGCGGCTGGCATGGCGCGCCTTGGCCAGGGCGTTCTCGACGAAGGTCGGGTGCGGCTCCTCGGCCTCGGACACGCCCAGCTCGCCCTGGGGCAGCAATTGCACGCCCAGCGGCGCGAAGAGGCTGGAGAATTCGCGCAGCTTGCCGGCGTTGTTGGAAGCCAGCACGATGCGCGGGGGCAAGGCATTTGCGTTCGGGTTCATCGGGCCATTGTATAAGGCCGGCGGCCTCGTTCTTTTGCCCAGCTGTCATTTCGCTGACGACACCCTTGTGCTGGTCATGGCCCTGCAAAGTTGATGTAACGTTGCATGCCCAAGATGAGGCGCCCTTTCTATCCTCGCTCGATGATGACTGTCCATGCGCACCCCTTCGCCGCTACGGAGCCGCCTGCTCCGTCCCTGGCGGGTTTTCCCGGCTTGACCCTGGACAGCGTCATACAGAGGCGCCTGCTCACGCCCATGTTCCAGCCCGTGGTCGACCTGGTGCAAGGCGGCATCTACGGCCACGAAAGCCTGATCCGGGGACCCGAGCGCACGGTGCTGCACAGCGCCGACGCACTGTTCGCCGAAGCGCGCCGCCAGGGCCTGGCCACCCGCCTGGAGATGCTCAGCGCCCAGGCCGGCATCGCCACTTTCCAGCAGCACGGCCGCGGCGGCTACCTCTTTCTGAACATGTCGGCCACCGCGCTGCTGCAATCCTGGGCCCAGCACGGCGAAGGCTTCCTGCAGGCCCTGCTTGCGGGCGTGCCGCTGGATCCTTCGCGCATCGTGATAGAAATGACCGAGCACGATCCGGTGTCCTCGCGCCTGCCGGCATTGATGGACGTGTTCGCCGCCTTGCGGCGCTGGGGCCTGCGCATCGCCCTGGACGACTACGGCGTGGGGCATTCGAGCATGCAGCTGTGGGCCGAGGCCCGGCCCGACCTGGTCAAGGTCGACCGCTACTTCTTCCAGGGCATCTCGCGCGACGAGACGCGCCAGAAGCTGGTCAAGGCCATCCTGGCCACGGCCCAATGCCTGGGCACGCCTATCCTGGCCGAAGGCATAGAAACCCAGGAAGACCTGCAGACCGTGCGCGACCTGGGCATCCGCTATGCCCAGGGCTGGCACCTGGGCGGGCCGGCCAGCGAGCCGCTGACCCAGGTCCTGGCGCCGGCGCAGGCGGCGCTGGCCGCGCGCCAGGCCTCGCCCAGCTTCGGCCGCGCCAGCAATACCGCGGCCAGCCTGCGCGTGCAGGCCCCCGCGGTAAAGGTGGGCCGCCATACCAATGACGAAGTCCACCGGCTGTTCAGCGAGCACAAGAACCTGCACGCGGTGGCCGTGGTCGACGAGGACGACCGTCCCGTGGGCATCATCAACCGGCGCGACTTCTCCGAACGCTATGCGCAGCGCTACACGCGCGAGCTGTTCGGCCGCGACCTGTGCTCGCGCTTCATGAACGCGCAGCCGGTGCTGGTGGACCAGCACACGTCCATGGACCAGCTCAGCCGCGTGCTGGTGTCCGAAGACCAGCGCTACCTCGTCGATGGCTTCATCATCACGTGCGAAGGCCGCTACGACGGCCTGGGCACGGGCGAGGCCCTGGTGCGCTCGGTGACCGAAATGCGCATCGAGGCAGCCCGCTACGCCAATCCCCTGACCTCGCTGCCGGGCAACATCCCGATCAGCCAGCACATCGGCGCGCTGCTCGAGCAAGGCGCCGAGTTCGTCACCTGCTATGGCGACCTCAACAACTTCAAGCCGTTCAACGACGTATACGGGTACTGGCGCGGCGACGACATGATCCAGCTGTGCGCCGACACCCTGAAGCAGCACTGCGACCCCTTGCGCGATTTCGTGGGGCACGTGGGCGGCGACGATTTTGTCGTGCTGTTTCGCAGCCCGGACTGGCAGGCGCGCGTGCAGGCCGCCATCGCGCAGTTCAACCGCGGCGCCATCGACCTGTACGACGAGGACGGCCGGGACCGCGGCGGCATCGAGGCCGAGGACCGCTATGGGGTGCTGCGTTTCTTTCCGTTCGTGACGCTGAGCGTCGGGGCCTTGCTGGTGGGCCCGGCGCCTTCAGCCGGCCGCATCCGCCCCGAGGACATTGCCTCGGCGGCCGCGCAGGTCAAGCACAAGGTCAAGCATGGGAGCCTGTCGCTGGTGACCGAGCGCTACGGGCAATCGCTCGTCCTCTAGATCCGCTTCGCCCATCTCCAGCGCAGGCGCTTGTGCATGGCCGTGGCCGGCGATGCGGAACTTGGCCACGGCCTCGCGCAGCTGCTCGGCGCGCTCGGCCAGCGCAGCGGCCGCGGCCGCCGTCTGCTCGATCATGGCGGCGTTCTCCTGGGTGGCCTGCTCGATCTGGCCGATGGCCTGGTTGACCGCCTGCAAGCCCTCGGCCTGCACGCCAGTGGCCAGGGTGATGTCGGTAACCCGGCCGGCCGCCAGGTCGATGGCCGCGCGCACCTCGCCCAGCGTCTTGCCCGCATGGCCGACCTCGCGCACGCCGGCCGCCACGCGCTGGGCCGAGGCCTCGATCAGGTCCTTGATTTCGCGGGCGGCCTGGCTGCTGCGATGGGCCAGGCCGCGGACCTCCGTGGCGACCACGGCAAAGCCCTTGCCTTGCTGGCCGGCGCGCGCGGCCTCGACCGCCGCGTTCAGGGCCAGGATATTGGTCTGGAAGGCGATGCTGTCGACCACGCCGACGATCTCGGCGATGCGCTGGGCGCTGGCGTCGATGTCGCGCATGGCTGCGCTGACCCGCTCGACCGCCGCCCCGCCCTGCTGGGCCAGCTCGCGCGCCTGCGCCGTCTGGTCGTTGGCCAGGTGCGCATTGCCGGCCGTCTGCTTGACCGACTCGGTCAGCTGCGCGAGGCTGGCGGCGGTCTGCTGCACCGAGGCGGCCTGCGAGGCGACCCGGTCGGACATGTGCTGGGCGCCCGAGGCGATCTCGCCGGTGCCGCCATGAATGGCGTCCACGCCGCTGCGCACCGAGGCGACCGCCCTGCCCAGCCCGGCCTGCATGCGCTGCATGGCCGAGTACAGCACGCCGATCTCGTTGCTGCCGCGCGCGCGGATCGGCGCGGTCAGGTCGCCGTCGGCGATGCGGTCGAAGTGCGCGCCGGCATCGACCAGCGGACGCAGCATGGCGCGCCGGAAGGCGATGCGCAGGCCGATGGCGATCAGCAGCACCAGCAGCACCGCCGCCACGACCAGCTGCACCGCCAGGGCCTGGGCCTGGGCGGCGTCGGCCACGGCCTGCCGGCCGTCGCGGCGCGATTGCTCCTGGTAGGCGTCGACCGCGCCGATGAATGCGTCATTAAGGCCCGGCATGACCTTGTCGTTCAGGCGGTTCAGTTCGGGGCCGTTCCATTTTTCGATGGCCGTGAGCATGGGCTCCAGCCCTTCGGCGACCAGGGCCGTGTAGCTGGCGAGCACGGCTTCGTACAGCTCCCGCGAGCCGGCCGATTCGTCCGGTTTCGATTGCAAGGCGGCGAAGTGCGCCTGCGCGGCCTGCAGCAGCCTGCGCGCATCGGCCACGGCCGCGTCGCGCTGCTCGATCAGGCCGCCTTCCATGAAGGTCTTGGCGTCGGTCAGCGTGGCGCGCACGCGAAAGACCAGGCTCGATACATTGGTCAGGTCGCTGGCGCGCTCGATATTGCCCTGGCCCAACGCCTCGATCACGCGGCGGTTGTCCTGCAGCATCGCGATGCCCGCCGCGCCCGCGGCGGCAAACAGCAGCACGAAGCCGGCCAGCACCGCGGACAGCGCCGCGTTTACACCCATCATTCGTTTCATCATCACCTCAAGGCCTCCCACGCGGCAGCCTTGGGGATTATGTGCGAACAACTTGGCGGTTTCTTTACAAACGCGGGCGGCTGCGGCGCAGGCGCCCGTGCCTGGTCAGGGCAGCGCGCGCGCCGCGCGCTGCGCGGCCACCAGCTGGGCGATGCCGGCCTGGGCCAGATCCAGCAGGCGGTCCAGCTCGGCGCGGGTAAAGGCCTGGCCTTCGGCCGTGCCTTGCACTTCGACCAGATGGCCGTTGCCGGTCATCACGACGTTGACGTCGGCATCGCAGCCCGAATCCTCGGGATAGTCCAGGTCCAGCAAGGCCTGGCCGCCGACCAGCCCGACCGAGACGGCGGCCACGTGATCGCGCACAGGGTTGGCGGCCAGCGCCTCGCGCGCCATGAGCCAGCCGACCGCATCGGCCGCGGCCACCCAGGCGCCGGTGATGCTGGCGCAGCGCGTGCCGCCGTCGGCCTGCAGCACGTCGCAATCGATCTGCAAGGTGCGCTCGCCCAAGGCCTGCAGGTCGAACACCGCGCGCAAGCTGCGGCCGATCAGGCGCTGGATCTCCTGCGTGCGCCCGCTTTGCTTGCCGCGCGCGGCTTCGCGCTCGCCGCGCGTGTGCGTGGCGCGCGGCAGCATGCCGTATTCGGCCGTGACCCAGCCGCGCCCTTGCCCTTTCATGAAGCCGGGCACCTTCTCCAGCACGCTGGCGGTGCACAGCACGTGGGTGCCGCCCATGCGCACCAGCGCCGAACCCTCGGCGTAGGGCGAGCAGCCGCGTTCGATGCGGATGGGACGCAGGGAATCGGCGGTGCGGCCTTCGGGGCGGCGCACGGGTATGGACGGTGTGGACATCTGCGAAAGCTCCTGCACAAGGCATAAGCGCAGGATTGTAAGCGGGCCGGCGTCAGCCCCGCATCAGTTCCGGCAGTATGGTCACGATGCGCGGGAATACCGAGATCAGCACCACGGCCACCAGCAGCAAACCGATAAAAGGCAGCGAAGCCTGCGTCACGCGCCAGATGTCGCGGCCCGTCATCGATTGCAGCACGAACAGGTTGAACCCCAGGGGTGGGGTCAGTTGCGCGATCTCTATGACGATGATGATGTAGATGCCGAACCACAGCAGGTCGATCCCGGCGGCCTGCACCATGGGCAGCACCACGGCGCTGCTGAGCACCAGGATGGAGATGCCTTCCAGGAAGCAGCCCAGCACCAGAAAGCAGGCGGTCAGCACCACCAGCAGCATCGCCGGCGAAAGGTCCATGGCCTGCACCGCGCCGGCCAGGACCTGCGGGATCCCGAGAAAGCCCACCGCGATGGACAGCACCGCGGCGCAGGCCACGATGAAGGAGATCATGCACGAGATCTTCATGGCCGACATCAGGCTTTCGGCCAGGCTGCGCCAGCTCAGGCCGCCGGTGGCGGCCGCGAGCACCAGCGCACCAAGCACGCCGAAGGTGGCTGCCTCGGTGGGCGTGGCCACGCCTGCATAGATCGAACCGATCACCGCCGCGATCAGCAGCGCCACGGGAATCAGCCTGCGCGAGTTCCACAGCTTGGTCGCCAGCGGCATGGGCGGATCGCGCGGCGGCACCTTTTCGGGATGCAGCAGGGACCACAGCATCACATAACCCATGAACAACGCCATCAGCATCAGCCCGGGCAGGATGCCCGCCATGAACAGCCGGGCCACCGATTGCTGGGCGGTCACACCGTAGACGATCATGATGATCGAAGGCGGGATCATCAGGCCCAGCGTGCCCGAGCCCGCCAGCGTGCCGATCATCATGCCCTCGTGGTAGCCGCGGCGCTTGAGCTCGGGCAGCGCCATGCGGGCCACCGTGGCGCAGGTCACCGAGGAGGAACCGGCCACCGCCGACATGAGTCCGCAACCCAGCACGTTGACGTGCAGAAGGCGGCCCGGCAGCCAGTTCACCCATGGCCCCAGCCCCCGGAACATGTCCTCGGCCAGCCGGGTGCGGAACAGTATCTCGCCCATCCAGATGAACAGCGGCAATGCCGTCATGGCCCAGGACCAGCTGGAATCCCACATCGTCGAGGCCATTAGCGAGCCGACCGGCGCGGTGGTGAACAGGGCCAGCCCCAGCAGGCTGATTGCCAGCAGGGCCAGCGCCACCCAGATGCCGCTGGCCAGCAGCACGAGCAGCGCGGCCAGCATCGTGGCGCCGGCGAGCAAGGTGGTGGTTTGGTCCATCGTTGTTTCCTGCTGCGGACGGCGGCGCGGTCAGTCGTCCAGGGCCGCGTCCTCGTTGCGTTCGTAGCCTGCCGCGCGGCCGTGCGCCACCGCCCACGCCGCGTCCAGCAGCGCCACGGTGAGGATAACCAGCCCGGCGGCCATGCCCGATTGCGGAATCCAGAAAGGAATGGCCAGCAGGCCCGGGCTGATGTCGTGAAAGGCATGCGACTCCAGCGCGAACCGCACCGCGTGGCCCGCCACGAAGCCAGCCAGCGCGGCGCCCGCCAGGCAGCACCACAGTTCGAGCGCCCGGCGCCGCGCGCCGGCCACCCGGCTCACCAGCAGGCCGATGCGGATGTGCCCGCCGGCACGGAAGGTATAGGCCAAGCCCAGGAAGGTCGAGGCCGCCATGAAGAAACCGGACAGTTCGGTGGTGTCCACCGTCCTGCCCATCATGCGGCCCAGCACCTGCGAGAGGATGGCGATGGGTATGGCGGCCAGGAACAGCGCAGCGGCCACGCCGCTGGCCCGGTACAGCGCGTCCAGCATCGCGCGCATGGCTCAGCTCCCGGCCTTCTTCATCTCCAGGTAGTCGTCCAGCACTTTCTGCTGCTCGGGCGTGGCCGACTTGCGCCAGTCGGCGGTCATGGCCTGGCCGACCTCGGCCAGCGCCTGCTGGATCGATTCGGGCGCCTCGCTGACCTCCATGCCATTGGCGCGCAGTTGCTCCACGGTGTCCTGGCCGGCCTTGCGGCTCATTTCGAAGCCGCGCTTGCTCGCGCGCTCGCCTGCCTCCAATACGATGCGCTGCACGTCCTCGTCGAGTTGGCGAAAGGCCCGCTCGTTGACCACGACCATGTTCTTGTTGTGCAGCGTGCCGGTGTACATGAAGTACTTGACGTTGTCCCAGGCCTGCGTGTCGATGCCGGTCTGGGCGCTGGTGAACAAGGAGTCGATCAAGCCGGTGGCAAAGGCCTGGGGCACCTCGGAAAAAGGCAGGATGGTGGCCTGAAAGCCCAGCATCTCGCCCATTTTCTGCGTGGGTTGGGAATAGATGCGCAGCCTCTTGCCCTTGAAGTCGTCCACGGACTTGACGGGCGTCTTGGTATAGAAGCCCTGCCCCGGCCAGGAGACATAGGTGATGGCGCGCAGGTTGTTGCGCGCCAGCAGCTTGTCGAAATAGGGTTTTTGCGCCTGCATCAGCAGCCAGGCCTGTTCGTAGTTGGCGGCGATATTGGGCAGGCCGTCCAGCACGTACATCGCATCCTCGTTGCCGTAGACGCCCAGCCGGACCTCGCCGGCCTGCACCTGGCCGGTTTGCACGGCGCGCTTGATGGCGTCGTGCTTGATGAGCGTATCGTTCGGCCGCAGGTCTATCTTCAGGCGCCCGCCGCTTTCCTTTTCCACCTCGCTGATGAACTGGCGGATGTTCTGGGTAAAGAAGCTGTTCTCCGGATAGCCCGTGGCCATGGTCCACGTGGCGCTGGCGCTCCATGCCGCGGCCGGCAACGCCAGCGACAGCCCGACCATCCATTTCGCAAAGCCTCGCATGCTTGAACCCCCTTGTTCGCGTGTGCCGGAAACGGCATCTGGTCTGATTCCACCCATCATACATGTGGGTAAACCCAAATCTACGCAGGGCGTTTTGGCATGGATAGCTAGGGATAACCCGATACCGCCCCCGCCGCAGCGCGGCGGTGGCCGACCTTGCCGCCAGCGCCGCGTGGCGCTGTGATACGCTTCGCCGGACTTTTTCCCCTCGGCTGCGTGCTTGAATCCGCCCTCTTCCGTTCCTGGTCCCACGCGCCTGACCGACGTGCTCATCAAGGCGTTGTCCGACCGTCTGGACCGCAAGCTCTATCGCCCCGGCGAGCGCTTGCCGTCCGAGCGCGCGCTGTGCCAGGAGTTCAACGTCAGCCGCACGGTCGTGCGCGAGGCGGTGGCCTCGATGCGGCTGAGCGGCCGGCTGATAAGCCGGCCGGGCTTGGGGCTGTACGTGGCGCAGGAAGCCGATGCGCCAGTGGATTTCGTCGTGCCGCCCGCCGCCGACGAACGCTGGGCGCTGCACATCATGGAACTGCGCCTGGCCATCGAGGTGCAGGCCGCCGGCCTGGCCGCAGAGCGGCGCACGCCGCAGGACCTTGCCGACATCGTCCAGGCCTTCGATGCCTTTGCCGTATCGGGCGCGGACATGGCTACGGCCATCGAAGCCGACCTCGCCTTTCATACCGCGATCGCCCGGGCCTCGCACAATCCGCATTTCGTGCAGATACTGGCCACGGCGACCCAGGACATGCTGCTCGAACTCAAGATCAAGCACGGCTCCGAGCGCAAGCCGGCCGCCCGTGCCGAATATGCCAAGCGCACCACACGCGAGCATGCCGCCATCATGACCGCGATCACCCGGCGCGACACGGGCGCGGCGCGCACCGCGATGGCGCGCCACCTGGGCGACAGCATCGCCCGCTATCGCAAGCGGCTGGCCCGGTCCTAGCGTCTCTTCGGCCACTGGGGGAAACCCTTGGTTGACCCAGCTGTATGATGACCTCCATCATACCGGCATGAACGCTGGCGCCCTGCTAGGGGCCGCGGCGCAGCCGGTATTTCGCAGGGGAACACTCATCGTGGCTTCATCGCAGCAGCAGGCCCGCGTGGGCGTGGACATCGGCGGCACCTTCACGGACGTCGCACTGGAACTGGCGGGTACGCTGCATTCTGTCAAGGTTCTCACCGATTATGCGCAGCCCGAGCGCGCCATCGTCCAGGGCCTGGAGCAGGTCTGCCAGGCAGCCGGCATCGGCCTGGCGCGCATCGGCATCATCATCCACGGCACCACGCTTGCCACCAACGCGCTGATCGAGCGGCGCGGCGCGCGCACCGCCTTCATCACCACAGAGGGCTTTCGCGACGTGCTGGAAATGCGCTCGGAAAGCCGTTTCGAACAGTACGACCTGAACATCCGCCTGCCGCCTCCCTTGATCGAACGCTGCGACCGCCTTACCTTGCGCGAACGCATCGATGCCCAGGGCGCGCCGCTGGTGTCGCCCAGCCAGGCGGATATCGACGCGCTGGCCGAGCGCATCGCGGCCGGCGGTTACGAAAGCGTGGCCATCGGCTTTATCCATGCCTACGTCAATGACGCGCATGAAAAACGCATGCGCGAGGCGCTGCTGCGGCGCCTGCCCCGGCTGTCGGTCTGCATTTCGTCGGAAGTCTCGCCCCAGCTGCGTGAATTCGAGCGATTCAACACCGTGTGCGCGAACGCCTACGTGCGCCCGCTCATGCAGTCCTACCTGGACCGGCTGGTAGGCCGCATCCACGACGCCGGTGCCCGCTGCCCGGTATTCATCATGCATTCGGGCGGCGGCATCATCTCGGTGGAAAGCGCCGCGCGCTTTCCCGTGCGGCTGGTCGAATCCGGGCCGGCCGGAGGCGCCATTTTCGCGGCCCACATCGCGTCGCGCTACGGCTTCGACGCCGTGCTGTCCTTCGACATGGGCGGCACCACCGCCAAGATCTGCCTGATCGACCAGCAGACCCCCAAGACGGCCAATACCTTCGAGGTGGCCCGTACCTACCGTTTCAAGAAAGGCAGCGGCATGCCCATCTCCATTCCCGTGGTCGAGATGGTCGAGATCGGCGCCGGCGGAGGCTCGATCGCCGGGCTGGACCTGATGCGGCAGATCCGGGTGGGCCCGCACAGCGCCGGCTCCGAGCCCGGGCCGGCCTGCTATCAGCGTGGCGGCACGCAACCTACCGTCACCGACGCGGACCTGATCCTGGGACGCCTGGACCCGGACAATTTCGCCGGCGGTTCGATCGCGTTGTCCGGGCAACGGGCCGGCCAGGCCATCGCCGCGCACGTCGGCGAACCGCTGGGCCTGTCGCCGCAGCAAGCCGCCTATGGCATCGCCGAGATGGTCGACGAGAACATGAGCAACGCGGCGCGCGTGCATACGGTGGAAAGCGGCAAGGAGATCGGCCGCTACACCATGATCACCTTCGGTGGAGCCGGGCCATTGCATGCCGCCCGCCTGTGCGAAAAAACCGGCATCCAGCGCTTCCTGGTGCCGCCCGGCGCCGGTGTCGGCTCGGCCATCGGTTTCCTGCGAGCGCCGTTCGGCTATGAAAGCGTGCGCAGCGCCAACTTCCGCCTGTCGCGTTTCGACGCGCCGGCGGCCGCGCGCCTGCTCGAACAATTGCGTCAAGAGGCGCTGGCCTTTGCCCGCCAGGGCACGCCAGACGGCGTGCAGCCGCAACTGGAGGCGAAGGCATACATGCGCTATGTCGGCCAAGGCTGGGAAATCCCGGTGCCGCTGCACGACGCGCGATTGCCCGGGCAAGCCGCGCAGTCGCTGCGCGCCGGATTCGAGGCCGCCTATACCCGCTACTTCGGCCGTCCTATTGATGGGCTGGACATCGAAGTGATCAGCTGGTCGGTCAAGGCCAGTTCACCCCTGCCGCCGGTGCAGCCCGTGCCCTCGGTCCCGGCCGGCACCGCCGCCAGCGCAGGGGCGCAGCGCCCGGTCTTCGACGCCCGGCTCGGGCGCGAGGTACTAGCCGACATCGTCGAGCGGGAAGGACTGGCGCCGGGCACGCGCATCCCGGGCCCGGCCATCGTGGCCGAGCGGGAAACCTCCACCCTGATCACCTCGGCCTTCGAGGCCGTGGTGCAGGCCGACGGCTGCCTGCTGGTCAGCCGCCGCGACGACGCGGCCTGAAGTCCATCGGCCCTCACTCCCAGGAAACGCCATGTCCGACAGCACGCTGCAGCACATTCACATGCAGGTCATGTGGAACCGCCTGATTTCGGTCGTCGAGGAGCAGGCCCTGGCCCTGATCCGCACCGCCTTCAGCACGAGCGTGCGCGAGGCGGGCGATCTGTCTGCGGGAGTGTTCGACCGCCAGGGCCGCATGCTCGCGCAGGCCGTCACCGGCACGCCCGGCCACGTCAATTCCATGGCGGACGCCGTGCCGCATTTCATCCGCGACATCGGCCAGGGCAACATCCATGAAGGCGACGTCTACATCACCAACGACCCGTGGAAAGGCACGGGCCATCTACACGATTTCACGGTAGTCACGCCGTCCTTCCTGGAGGGCGAGCTGATAGGCTACTTCGCCAGCACCGCTCACGTGGTGGACGTGGGCGGCCGCGGCTTCGGGCCAGACGGCCGCGAGGTCTACGAGGAAGGCCTGTGCGTGCCCATCATGAAGTTCGCCGACCGCGGCACGGTCAATCGCGACCTGGTCAACATCCTGCACAACAACGTGCGCGAATCCGACAAGGTGGTGGGCGACCTTTATGCGCTGGCGGCCAGCAACGATACCGGCCACCGTCGGCTGCTGGACATGATGCGCGAATTCGAACTGCGCGACCTCGAAGGCATTGGCGGCTTCATCCTGGAACGCAGCCTGGCCGCCACGCTGGCGCGCATCGCCGAATTGCCGCGCGGGCGCTACGCCAACAGCATGACGCTGGATGGCTACGATCGCGACGTCACCCTGGCCGTGGCGCTCGAGATCGGCCCGGACGGGTTGCTCGCGGATTTCGAAGGCACCTCTGCGGCCAGCGGCATGGGTATCAACGTGCCGCTGACCTATACCAAGGCCTACGCTTGCTACGGGCTCAAGTGCGTGATCGCGCCCGAGGTGCCCAACAACAGCGCTTCGCTCGCCCCCTTTGCGGTGCGGGCGCCGGCCGGCTGCATCCTCAACGCACAGCGTCCCAGCCCGGTGGCGGTGCGCCACGTACTGGGCCATTTCGTGCCGGACCTGGTGCTGGGCGCGCTGCATCGCTTCCTGCCCGACCGAATCCCGGCCGAAGGCTCGGGCGCGCTCTGGAACCTGCATGTCAGCGCCCGGCCCATCGACCCGCAGGCCGGCCTGCCCGCGGCCGAGATCCTGATGTTCAACAGCGGGGGCACCGGCGCGCGCCCCAGTCTCGACGGCTTGTCGGCAACGGCCTTTCCCAGCGGCGTGCACGCCATGTCGGCCGAAGCCACCGAGCAGACCGGCCCCATCGTGGTCTGGCGCAAGGAGCTGCGCGAACACTCCAGCGGCGCGGGCCAATACCGTGGCGGCCTGGGCCAAGTCATGGAGCTGGGGCCACGCGAAGGCTATGCATTCAGGTTCAACGCCATGTTCGACCGTATCGCCAATCCCGCGCGCGGACGCGCCGGCGGCGGCAGCGGCGCGCCAGGCCGCGTATCGCTGAGCGACGGCACCCTGCTGCGCGGCAAGGGCACGCAGCACGTGCCGCCGGGCCAGCACCTGATCCTGGAACTGCCCGGCGGCGGCGGCTTCGGTGATCCGGCGCGGCGCGATCGCCAAGCGTTGGCGTGCGACCTGCGCAACGGCTACCTGGACGAGGCGGCGCTGCGGCGCGACTACGGCGTGGAGCCGGCCGAACTGCCCGCCCTGCCCCGCTGCTGACGTTACAAGGCGGGGGGACCGGGCCTGCACGTGGGCAAGCCGCGTCGCCCGCGGGCGGGCTGCCGCCTGCTACCGCCCTGGAGCCAGCCAGGAGGCCGGCAATCCGCGTATCATGCGAACGATGAACTCCATACTCGATAGCATGACTGCCTTCGGCAGCGCCCAGGTCGATCTCGACGACGTGTCGGTGACCGTGGAGCTGCGCAGTGTCAACAGCCGTTTCCTGGATCTGCAGTTTCGTCTGCCCGAAGACCTTCGCCTGGCCGAAGCCCCGCTGCGCGAGCTGCTTGGCGCAGCCCTGGCGCGCGGCAAGGTGGAAGTGCGCGCGGCCTATACGCGCCGCGCCTCGGCCGAGACGGGCAAGCTCGATCCGCAGTGGCTGCAATCGCTGGCCCAGGAACTGCAGGCGGCCCGCGCCGTGTTTCCCCATGCCGCCGAACCCACGCTCAGCGAGCTGTTGAACTGGCCCAGCCAGCGCGCCAGCGCCGGGCCGGACCTGCAGGCCTGGTCGCAAGCCGTGGTGGAGGCCGCCCGCCAGGCCCTGGCCCAGCTGCAGCAGGCCCGCCGCCGCGAAGGCCAGCGCCTGGCGGCCGTGATGATGGATTGCGCCCGGCAGGTGGGCGATATCGTCCAGAAAGTCGAAACGCTGCTGCCGCAATTGCTGGCCGATCACCGCGAGAAGCAGGCGGCCAAGCTGCGCGACGTGGTCGAGCAGGCCTTCCCGGGCGGTTTCGCCCATATCGGCGGCGCCGAGCTCTCCGAGCGCCTGGCGGCGGAGGCCACCTTGTTCTCGCTACGCATAGACGTGGCCGAGGAACTGGCGCGGCTGCGCTCGCACATCCAGGAACTCGAGCACATCCTCACGCGTGGCGAACCAGCCGCCGGCAAGCGCGCCGGCAGCGCCGGCAAGCGCCTGGACTTCCTGTTCCAGGAAATGAACCGCGAAGCCAACACCCTGGGATCCAAGGCCGGCGGCCTGGAAGTGACGCGCGCGGCCATGGACCTGAAACTGCTGATCGAGCAGATGCGCGAACAGGCGCAGAACATCGAGTAGCGGCGCCCGGGCCCGCTACTCGTGCCCGAACAGCGGCCCGGCCAGCCCGCCGGTGCGAGCCACCTTGCGGCGCACGGCCTCTTGCAGCACCGCGGGCGCGGCGATCAGCGTAAAGCGCTGGCGCGCCCGCGTGATGCCGGTATAGAGCAGTTCGCGCGTCAGGCCCGGCCCGGCGCGCTCGGGCAGCAGCAGCGCGGCATGCGCGAACTCCGAACCCTGCGATTTGTGCACGGTCATGGCGTAGACCGTTTCGACCGCGTGCAAGCGGCTGGGCAGCACCCAGCGGATGGCGCCGCTGCCGTCGCCGGCGGCGAAGGCCACCCGGGGCGCCCAGCGCGTGCGGCCCTGCGAGTCGGACAGCGGCAGGGCCAGCGTGACGCCGACGTCGCCGTTCATCAGGCCCAGGCCGTAGTCGTTGCGGGTCACGAGCACGGGACGGCCCGGGTACCAGACGGTGTCCGGCGCGATAAGCCCGGCCGCGGCCAGCGCGGCCTCGACGGCCTGGTTCAGGCCGCTGACGCCTTGCGGGCCTTCGCGCAAGGCGCACAGCAGCTGGAATCCGGCGTGGGCGGCCAGCACCCGCGCGGCCCATTGGTCGAAAGCGGCCTGCGGGGCGTCGGCAGGCGGCTGCCCGGCCCGCACCACCCGAAGGTAATGGCCATAGCCTTGCCCGGCCGGCTCGGCCTGCAAGGCCAACTGGCCTTGCGCCGGCGGTTGCAGCCCGCCTTCGACCACCAGCTGGGCAAAAGCCGCATCGTCGCCGGCCGGCGCCTGGGCCAGGTCGGGATACCCGGCCTGCAGCACCTGCCGCGCGGCGCGCGCGTCGCCGGCGTTGACGGCATCGGCCAGCTGCCCGATGCCGCTGTCCCCGCGAAAGCGATGGCTGACGCGCAGCTTGACGATGGCCTGGTCCAGCGCCGTGCCCTGCGGGTCGAGATAGGCCGGGTCGATGGCCTGGCCGGCCGCCGTGCGCAGCCATTGTGCGGTGGGCGGCGTGTAATGGCCGCCATCGGCGCGCCGGCACAGGTCGCCCAGCACCGCGCCGGCCTCGACCGAGGCCAGCTGGTCCTTGTCGCCCAGCAGGATGAGCGTGGCCTTGCCGGGCAAGGCGTCGAACAAGGCCGCCGCCATCTCCAGGTCGAGCATGGAGGCCTCGTCCACCACCAGCACGTCCAGGGCCAGCCGGTTGCCGGCGTGATGGCGAAAGCGGCGGGTATCGGGGCGGCTGCCCAGCAGGCGATGCACGGTGCCCACCTGGGTGGGAATCTCGGCGCGCACGGCCTGCGCATTATCCAGCGCGTCCAGCGGCAGGTCCGCCACCGCCCGGGCGATGGAGGCGTTCAGCCGCGCCGCGGCCTTGCCGGTCGGGGCCGCGAGCCGGATGCGCAGGGGCCGCCCGCCGGGCCGCGCCAGGGCCAGGGATTGCAGCACGGCCAGCAGGCGGACCACCGTGGTGGTCTTGCCCGTGCCCGGTCCGCCCGTGATGATGCAGAACCGCTGGCGCATGGCCAGCGCGCAGGCGATGCGCTGCCAGTCCGGCGCCTCAGCCGCGCCGCCGGACTGGCCGTGCGCTGTGGCGCGGTGGCCCGCCGGCCCGGCCGCGGCGCGGCCGAACAGCGCCGCCAGCGTGGCCGAAAGCTGGCGCGCCAGCGCCGGCGTCTGCTCGCTGGCCCGCACGCGTTCGGCGATGGCGCGGCGCACGGTCTGCTCGTGCGCCCAGTAGCGCCGCAGGTACAGGCGCGTGCCAGCCAGCACCAGGGGCGTGTCGCCCTCGCCCGGGGATACCAGCCGCGGATCGGCCAGGCGGTCCAGCCAGCCGGACAGCGAGATGCGCCCGAGCAAGGCGGCGGGCAAGGCGGCGGCCTGCCGGTGCGCCGGCTCGCGGCCTTCGGGCGGCAGCGACAGGGTGCCGGGCGCGTCCTGCAAGGTGGCGGCCAGGTCCAGGCAGACGTGGCCGCGGCCCAGCTGGTGGCTGGCCAGCGCGGCGGCCAGGATCAGCAGGCGGTCCGCGTCGGGGACCTGCCGCGCCAGGAAGGCCGCGAAACTGCGGTCCAGTTCGCGCAGCCAGCCATGCTCTACCCAGCGGTCGAGCTCGTCGAACAGCGGCTGCAGCGCCGCCGGCAGGTCGCCCAGGATCATGCCCGGCCTCCGGCGGCTGGCGCGGCATCGTCCTGGCCCACGCCGCGTACCAGGGCTTCGAGCGCCTCGATCAGCGCGCGCGGCGGACGCTCGGCATGCACGCCCTGGCTGGCCGCGCCGTGGCCGCGCAAAAAGAGGTAGACGGCCCCGCCGATGTGGCTGTCGTAATCGTAGCCGGGCAGCCGGGCCATGAGCAGGCGGTGCAAGGCAAAGATATACAGCACGTACTGGACGTCGTAGCGATGGTGCGCGATGGCCTGGCGCAAGGCCTGGGGGCCGTAGTGCTCGTCGGCCGGCCCCAGCCAGTTGGATTTGTAGTCTGCCACGTAATAGCGGCCCTCGTGCTCGAACACCAGGTCGATGAATCCCTTGAGCATGCCATGCAGCCGGCGCGGCGCCAGCGCCGGCCGCGGCATGGCGTCCAGCGTGTGGCGGCAGACCAGCGCATCCAGGGCCTGGGCCTGCACGCCCTGCACCGAGAACCAGAACTCCATTTCGATCTGCGTGGCCTGCATGGCGGCCGGCGCCACCCGCGCGGGCGCCTGTCCGGGCGCGGCGGGCAGCGGCCAGCCGGTGCGCAGCCATTGTTCCATCCAATCCTGCAGCGGCGCGGCCCATTGCGGCCAGCCCGCCAGCGTGCAACGCTGTTCGATCTGGCCGGCCAGGGCGCGCCGGGTGGCGGGGTCGCCGGCCGCTCGCGCAAAGCCCGCCCTGCCCGCCCATTCGAGCAGGCCGTGCAGGAAGCTGCCGGCCTGCGGGCCGCGTGCAAAGGCATGCAGCGTGCCCGCCTGGGCCGCGGGCTGGGGCTCGGGCAGCGGCCCGCCCGCTTCGCCTAGGCTGTCCGCATAGATGTCTTGCGCCGCGTCCGCCGGCGCCTGCGCAGGCTGCGGGTCGGGATCGTCCAGCTCGTCCTCGGGCCGGGGTGCGGCGATGCCCAGCGCCGAATAGCTGGCGATCCACCACGCGGGCGCCGGCGGCGGCATGCTGGGCTCGGGCGCGGCGCGGGCGGTGTGCGCCGGCGGCCGATACGCCTGCGTGCCGGGCGCCGGGGCGGCCTCGGCCACGATGGCCGGGCAGGCCCGGGCCAGCGCCTGCAAGGCCTGTTCGAGACTGGCCGGGCCTTGCGGCTGGTCCAGGCCTAGCAGGTAGCCCAGCGCGCCGGCGCCCGGCTTGTCCTGCGGGGCCGCGCCTATCCATGTGGCATGGCGGGCCCGCGTGAGCGCGACGTACAGCTTGCGCAGGTCTTCGCCCAGCCTTTCGTGGTCGGCGCGCGCCAGCGCGTGCGGATCGGGGCGCAGCGATACCTGCAGCCTGCCCTGCCCGTCGTGCCAGCGCAGGGGCAGGTCCCTGGGCTTGACGGCGCGGTACGTGTTGGCAAAGGGCAGAAAGACCAGGGGATACTCCAGGCCCTTGGACTTGTGCACCGTCACGACCTTGACACGGTCCGCGTCGCTTTCGAGCCGCAGCTTGCGGGCCTCGCTGTCGCCGCCTTCCTGGCGCTGCTCGGCCAGCCAGCGGATCAGCGCGTGCTCGCCGTCTATGCTGGCGCTGGCCTGCTGCAGCAGTTCGGCCAGGTGCAGCAGGTCGGTCAGCCGGCGTTCCTCGCCCAGCGCGAGCAGCCGGCCCGGCACGCCGAAGTCGTGCAGCAGGTGGCGCAGCATGGGCAGCACGCCCTGGCGCCGCCAGCGGCCCTGGTAGGCGTGGAACTGCGCCACCCGTTCTTCCCAGCGGGCTTCGTCGTGGTTCAGGCGATCGAGCTCGCTCCAGTCCAGGCCCAGCGAGGCGGTGCCCAGCGCGGCGCGCAGCAGGCGGTCGTCCTCGGGCTCGGCGCAAGCGGCCAGCCAGCGTTGCAGTTCGGCCGCCGCCCCGGTCTGGAACACCGAGTCCTTGTCCGAAAGGTAGACGCTGCGCACGCCGCGCTGGCCCAGCGCCTGCCGCACCGCGCGAGCCTCGCGGCCGTTGTGCACCAGGACGGCGATATCGCCGGGCCCGACCGGGCGCAAGGGGCCCTGGGGCGAGCCGAAGCCGGCCTGTCCTTGCTGGCCCTGCTGCAATAGCTGCACGATGGCGGTGGCGCAGGATTGCGCCATGGCATGCTGCGCGTCGCCGCCCTGCACCGCGTCCTCGGCCAGGGTCCAGCAAGTGAGGGCGGGCGCCGGCCTGCCCTGGCACAGCCAGCTTTCGCCCCGGCCACGCGCGCGCACGGGAACGAACGGCAGCGGGGTGCCGCCCGGCCGGGAGTCGTCCGGCGCAGCGCCGCCGGGCGGGACTTCGCCCTGGGCATCGCGGAACAGGAAAGCGCCCTGCCCTTGCGGGCGCTGCTCGGCCTGCAGGAACAGGTGATTGACCGCCTGCACCATGTCCGCCGATGAGCGGTAGTTCATGTCCAGCGTGGCGTGCCGCCCTTCGGTGTCCCGGCGCGCCGCCAGGTAGGTGTAGATGTCGGCGCCGCGAAAGGCATAAATGGCCTGCTTGGGATCGCCGATCAGGATCAGCGCGGTGTCCGGGTCGTTGCGGCGCACGCCGTAAATGGCGTCGAAGATGCGGTACTGCAGGGGGTCGGTGTCCTGGAATTCGTCGATCAGCGCGGCCGGAAACTGCCGCCGTATGGACGCCGCCAGCCGCGGGCCGTTCGGGCCCTGCAGCGCCGCGTCCAGCCGCGCGAGCAGCTCGTCGAATCCCATTTCGGCGCGGCGCGCCTGCTCGGCCTGCATGCGTTCGGCGCACCATCCCGTGGCATGCCGCAGGATGGTTTCGCGCGCATCGGGCAGCGCCTGCACCGTGGCGCGCAGCCCGGCCAGCGCCTGCCAGCAGGGATGGGACAGCAGCGCGGCATCGCCGCTCCAGTCCTTGGCCAGGCCGGCGGGGCTCAGCCGTTCCCAGGCCGTGGACGTGAGCGCCGGCAGCAGCGCATCGCCTTCGGCCCATTGCCGCAGCGCCTGCATCCATTCCCGCCGCCTGGGCATCTTGCATTGCTTGGCCGCCACGGCGGCGTCCAGCGCCTGGGCCAGCTCGTGCGCCCAGCCGCATTCGCCGGCCCAGGGCGCCTTCAGGGCCGCCAGGGCCTGCTCGCATTGCGCGCGGGCCTGTTGCAGGGCCTGCTCGGGCGCCTGTCCTTCGGACAGCGCTTCGCGCAAGCCGCCCAGCCGGGCCAGGTCGGCCTGCAAGGCTTGCGGCCCGTCCCACCACTGGCGCACCTGCCGGGCGTGCGCGGCGGCCAAGGGCGTCAGGAAAGTGCGCCAGTAGTCGCGCACGGCCTCGGCCTGCAGGGCGCGCTGGTCGGCCTGCAGCGTCTGGGTGAACAGGCTGCCGCTGTCGAAGGCGTGTTCGGCCAGCATGCGGTGGCACCAGGCGTGGATGGTGGAGACGGCCGCCTCGTCCATCCATTCGGCCGCCAGGCGCAAGGTGCGCGCGTGCGCCGGCCACTGCCCGGGCGGATACTGGCTGCGCAGCGCATCGAGCAGGCCGTCCGGCGCCGGCCCTTGCGCGTCTTGCTGGAAGGCCTGCGCCGCTTCGGCCAGCCGGGTGCGGATGCGGTCGCGCAGTTCTTGCGTGGCGGCCTCGGTGAAGGTCACCACGAGGATCTCGGGCGGCGTGAGCGCCCGGCCGAAACCCGCCGGCTCGCCGCCGTGGCCCAGGATCAGCCGCAGGTACAGCGCCGTGATGGTGTAGGTCTTGCCGGTGCCGGCGCTGGCCTCGATAAGGCGGCTGCCGCGCAGCGGAAAGGACAAGGGATCGAGCGGCTGCGGCGGGCTGGCCGGGCCGCCTTCGTGCTGCGCACTCCGGTATTCGCCCTTGGGACGGCCCGGCGGGCTCATGCCGGCTCCTTGGCGTCGGGCCGGGGCGCGGCGGCCTGGGCGCCGCCGACGGCATCGGCCATGGGGCGCAGCAGCGCCAGGCACCAGTGCGCGAAGCGTCCTTCGGCCCACAGCGCGGCGAAGTCCGGGAAGGCGCGCGCCAAGTAGGGGTTCTGCACGCCTTCGCCGTAGCGCATGAAGGCCGGTTCGTGGATTTCGTAATGGCGGCGGGCCGCCTCGTAGGCGGGTTGGCCGGGCCCGGACGGGTCCTCGCCGGCGCCGCCGGCCTCCAGCCATGCCAGGCCGGTCTTGAGCGCCAGCGGCAAGGGAGCGCGCAGCCCTTGCCGCCAGGCCTGCAGCAGCGCGAGCCAGTAGCGCCGCGCGGTCTCGCGCGGCAGCGGGGCCAGCGTGACGCTGCCCGCCTTGCTGATGACGTGGGTCTGCATGGGCGGGCCGTCCAGGTGGGCCGCCACGTGGGCCAGCCAATACGGCACCAGGCGCTCGCGCCGGTACTGCACCTTGGGTTTCTGGCGCACCAGGCTGCCGCTGTCGAGCAGCAGCCGGCAGCGTTCGCCCTGGCCGTTGGCGCGCACGCCGTGCAGCCAATCGGCCAGGCGCAGCGTGTCGGGCAGCCCCGCCGGCAGGTGCTCCAGCGGCTGTTCGGGCAAGGCCTGGGGCCAGGCCTGCAGGGCCTGGGCATAGTCGCCGAACATCTGCGCCATGGGTTCGGCCAGGTCGGCCTGCACCAGTTCCGCATAGCGGCCCTCGGGCAGGTCGCCGCGCCGGGCCATGCGTTGCAGTCCCTCGGCCAGGGCCAGCTGGCGGTCCCGCCCGGTTTCCACGGCCAGGCGCTGCTGCTGGA
Source organism: Orrella sp. JC864 (assembly GCF_037026685.1). Taxonomy (NCBI): domain Bacteria; kingdom Pseudomonadati; phylum Pseudomonadota; class Betaproteobacteria; order Burkholderiales; family Alcaligenaceae; genus Orrella; species Orrella sp. JC864. The sequence continues at coordinate 137,259 of NZ_JBANET010000001.1, forward strand.
TCAGCTCATCCTGCAGCTGCCAGTTGCGCAAGGCGTCCAGCGAGAACGGCTCGATGTCCTCGCCGACGGGATCGTCCTCGCCGAAACGGATGCCCAGGCGCAGCTGGAAGAAACCGCGGACCGGGTCCTTGAGAAAATCGCCCAGCAGCGCCAGCGTAAGCGGCCCTTCGAAGCGGCTGTCGTCCAGTTCGGCCGTGGCCGGGCCGCTCGCGGCCGGTCCGGCCGAGGCGGGCGCGGCGCGCCACTCGCGCGCGTAGGTGAAATAAGGCCAGCTGCCCCGCCCGTCCCCCGGCTGCGTGTAATAGTCGGGGTGAAACGGCTGCAGCCGGTGGGTGACGGTCAGCGCCGCCAGCAGGTCCTGCGGCGCGGGGCCGTCCAGGCGCCAGCCGGCGGCCAGGTGGTCGCGCAGCTGCGCCACCAGCACCGAGGGCGCGCGTTCGGTATCGTCATGGATGCTGCGGCCCACCCAGCTGATGTGCAGCCGCTCGCGCGCCGACAGCAAGGCTTCCAGGAACAGGTAGCGGTCGTCTTCGCGGCGCGAACGGTCGCCGGGCCGGTAGTCGCGTCCCATGAGGTCGAAATCCATGGGCGCGCGGGTGCGCGGATAGTCGCCGTCGTTCATGCCCAGCAGGGCCACGTGGCGAAACGGGATCGCCCGCATGGGCATGAGCGTGGCGAAGGTGACCGCCCCGCCGAAAAAGGGCTGGCTCAGGCTGGGCTGGTCCAGCTGCGCGAGCCAATGCTCGCGCACCACCGACAAGGGCAAGGGCTCGCGCAGGTCCGCGTCCTGGCAGGCCTGGCGCCACTGGGCCAGCGTGGACTCCAGCCGCTGCAGCGTGTAGCCGTCGGCCTCGGTCTGCGCGGCGAAGCTGTCGGCCAGCAGCGCGCGCAGGCGCTCGCTCCATTGCTCCGGGCTGGCGGGCTCGGACAGCGCCCGCCAGTGGCGCTCGAGCGTCTGCAGCAGCCGCACCAGCGGCCCGAGCAAGGCGGCCTCCAGCCCGCCGATTTCATCCAGCGGCTCGATGCCGCACCAGGCCTGTCCCGCGCCGCAGGCATAGCCCAGCAGCATGCGCTGCAGGCCGAAATCCCAGGTGTTCTGCATGCCCGCCTGGGGCAGCCCCAGGGCCTGGCGCTGGCCGGCGTGCAGGCCCCAGCGGACGTTGGCCGCGGCTATCCAGCGCCGCAGCAAGGGAAGATCGTCCGGTCCGATGCCAAAACGCGCCCGCAGGGCGGGCACTTCGAGCAGGTCCAGCACGTCGCTGACGGCGATGCGCGACTGCGGCAGGGCCAGCAGGCGTTCGAGCGCGCCCACCAGAGGATCGCGATGGCGCTGGCCCTGGTCGGCCAGCGTGTAGGGGATGCGGCGCGGATCGTCCCGCCCCGGCAGCCCGAACACCGCCTGCACGTGCGGCGCATACGCGGCGATGTCCGGCACCATGACCAGGATGTCGCGCGCCTGCAGGGTCGGATCCTCGGCCAGCGCGGCCAGCAGCTGGTCGTGCAGGACCTCCACCTCGCGCTGGGCGCTGTGGGCCACGTGAAAACGTATCGAGCGGTCCACGGCTGGATCGACCGGCGGCCACGCCTGCCGTGTCTCGGCCAGCGGACGCAGGTCGCGGATGTCGTCCTGGAGCTGGCGCAGCAGCGTATCGCCGGGGTTCGGGTCGAAGATGTCGATGCGCTGGCCGATGGCGGCAAAGCGCTGCGCGTAGGCCTGGTGGTCGTCGTACGCGTTGAGCAGGCTGATGAAGTCCCGCCCCTGCTTGCCCCAGGCCGCCAGCAGCGGGTGGCCATGCAGGCCGGCGTCCAGGGCCTCGGGCGGCGGCTGGCCGGCGCGGGCGCGCTGGCGCTTGCGCTCGGCGCGCAGCAGATCCTTGTCGGCCACGATGTGCGACCAATCGTGCTCGCTGGGGTTGTTCACGCACAGCAGCACCTGCATCCAGCGCGCCAGCGCGGCCAGCACTTCGAGCGACTGCTGCGGCATGGAGGAAATGCCGAACACCAGCAGCCGGCGCGGCAGTGCCGGCGGACGCTGTTCGCCCCAGGTCCGCAGGCCCTGCAGGAAGCGGGTGTGCACCGCCGTGCGGCTGTTTTCCGCCTGGGCGGGCCCCACGTCATCGAGCAGCGCGCGCCACAGCCTGGCCTGCCAGCGCATGTCCTCGGGCAAGGGCTGCACGCCGGCCCGGCTGGTGGCGATATCGTCGCGCCCGGCCGCCCAGCCCGAGAGCCAGTCGGCCCGGTAGACCTGGTACTGGTCGAACAGATCGGCCAGGCGCTCGGCCAGCTGGAAGCGCTTGCGCAGGTCCTGGTCCTGCCGCAGGAAGCGGCGCAGCGGCTCGAACGCCGGGTCGGCAAGCTGCCCGGGCAGCACCCGCATCAGGCGCCAGAGCAGCGCCGGCTTGTCGAGCGGCGAGGCCTCGGGCACCTGGTCCTCGCCCAGCACGGCCCGGTAGGCCCGCCAGATGAAGCGCGAGGGCAGCTCGGTGCGCAAGGCCGCGGCGATGCCCGCCCCGCCCTGCGCGCGGTCGCGCGCCAGCGACAGCTTGAGCCATTGCGCCACGCCGTTGCTTTGCACCAGCACCCACTCGTCTTCGAGGGGCGCCAGGGGATGGCGCGTGATCCAGGCCAGCAGCAGGTCGCGCAAGGATTCGGCATGGTTGCCGTGCACGGCCATGAAGCCCGGTTGCAGATCGGTCTTCACTTCAGTTGTCCGTCACGCGGCATGCCACGGCGGCAAACGAACGGCCGCAACCTCATTGCCACTCGAGCTGCCAGTCGCCCCGGCGCACGTTCTGCAGCCACATCATGCAGGCCAGGGTCTTGGCGTCGGTGACCTGGCCCTGGCGGCAGGCGGCCTCCAGCTCGGCCACCTCGACGGCCTGCACTTCAAGGAACTCGCCGTCGTCGAGCTGTTGCGCGCCGGGCTGCAGCCCCCGGGCGAAATAGATGTGGATGATCTCGGTCGAATAGGCGATGGCCAGGTGCATGATCCCTGCCCGGGCCCATTGGGCGGCCCGGTATCCGGTTTCCTCCAGCAGCTCGCGCCGCCCGCAGGCCAGCGGATCCTCGCCCGGATCGAGCTTGCCGGCCGGAAATTCGGTCATCACCTGCCCCACCGGGTAGCGGTACTGGCGCTCGACCAGCACCCTGCCGTCATCGAGCAGCGGGATCACCACCACGGCGCCGGGATGCACGACGTATTCGCGGTCGGCCTGGCGGCCGTCGGGCAGGCGGACCTGGTCGCGCCAGACCTTGAGGAAGCGGCCGTCCAGCACGAGCTGGCTGTCGATGCGGGTTTCCGTGAGGGTATCGGGAGCGTGGCGGATGTCGGTCATGGTCGGGACGCTGGGCAAACGAGGGTCCTACTTTAGCCCATGGCGCTTTGCCGCGGCGGCGCCGGCGCGCGCGGCGGCGCGGCGGCGCGGCGCCGTAACCGTTGGCAATTGCTTTCATCTTCGACAAAAATCGCGCAAAAGACATTTCCTTTACAATCGCCCGTATCTTTTTTTTGCCGCTGCCCAGGAGTCCGCACGCGTCATGACGCCGCCACAGCGCCTTTTCGCCGTTTCATCCCGCCTCGCTTCCTGCGCCCGCCCGCTTGCCGCCCTGGTTCTTGCCGCCGCGGCCTGCGGCGCCCACGCCAAGTCCCTTGCCCCCCAGCCCGCGCCCATCCTGGCCAGCCTGAGCCAGGAGATCGACGATAGCGAACTGCTGTCCGGCGCCCAGGCGCCCGCCGTCCTGCATGCCTGGCTGCGCGACGATGAAAGCGTCCCCCTGCGCGAGCGGCTGGTCAGCGCCTCGCTGGCCGAACTGGGGGTGCGCTATGCCTGGGGCGGCGACGATCCGCAGCGCGGGTTCGACTGCAGCGGGCTGGTGCGTTTCGTGTACGCCAGCATCGCCGCCATAGACCTGCCGCATCGCGCGCGCCAGCAGCGCCCGCTGGGCCGCCCGGTGCAGCGCAAGCACCTGCAGCCGGGCGACCTGGTGTTCTTCAACACCATGCGCCACCCCGCCTCGCACGTGGGCATCTATATCGGCAACGGCGAATTCGTCCACGCCCCCTCGCGCGGCGCGCGGGTACGCGTGGACAAGCTCAGCAACAGCTATTGGGCCAAGCGCTATACCGGCGCGCGGCGCTACCTGGACAAGGATGCGGCCTCGCGCGCCTGAGCGGCTGCGCTGAAGGCCTAGCCGCGGCCCACGAAGGGCATGGCCGTGGCCATGATGGTCATGAATTGCACATTGGCCTCCAGCGGCAGCTCGGACATGTGCAGCACGGCGCGGGCCACGTGCGCCACGTCCATGCGCGGTTCGGCCTTCAGGCTGCCATCGGCCTGCAGCACGCCCTCGGCCATGCGCGTGGTCATGTCGGTGGCGGCATTGCCGATGTCGATCTGGCCGCAGGCGATGTTGTGGGCCCGCCCGTCCAGCGACAGGGACTTGGTCAGCCCGGTGACCGCATGCTTGGTGGCCGCGTAGGCCGCCGACAGCGGACGAGGCGAATATGCAGAGATCGAGCCATTGTTGATGATGCGCCCGCCTTGCGGATCCTGGTTTTTCATGACGCGCACGGCGGCCTGGGCGCACAGGAACATGCCGGTGAGGTTGACCTCGACGATCTCCCGCCATTGGGCCACTGGCAGCTCGTCGATCGGTACGGCCGGGCTGTTGCGCCCGGCATTGTTGAACAGCACGTCCACCCGCCCGTATTCGCGCTGGGCCTGGTCGAACAGGGCGCGCACGGAGTGCTCGTCGGTGACGTCGGTGGGAACCACCAGGGCGCGCACGGCATCCTCGCCGGCGGCCGTGCGGGTTTGTTCCAGAGGCTCGCGGCGACGCCCCGCCAGCGCCACGCGATAGCCGTTGGCCAGCAGCTCGAGCGCCACCGCGCGCCCGATGCCGGTTCCTGCGCCGGTCACCACCGCCACCTTGTTCTGTGCAGCCATTGTTGTTTCTCCTGGTTGTCGTTCGTCGCCGCGGCCGCCCGCGGGCGGCCGCCTGGCATCCTAACCGATTCGGCCCGGCTCGGGCCCGGTGGCCACGGGCGCGCCCTGGCGCGCGCACCACTCGCTCCAGGAGCCGGCGTATAGCGACGCGCCAGGCAGGCCGGCCACCTCCATGGCCAGCAGGTTGTGGCAGGCGCTTACTCCCGAGCCGCATTGCGCCACGCTCAGCGCGGGCGCATGGCCCTGGAGCGCCTGCTCGAACTCCTGGCGCAGCGCCTGGGCGGGCTTGAAGCGCCCGCGCTCGTCCAGGTTCTGCTTGAAGGGACGGTTGCGCGCCCCGGGGATATGGCCGCCGACCGGGTCCAGCGTCTCGTTCTCGCCGCGGAAACGGTCGGCGGCGCGCGCGTCCAGCACCAGGCGCTCGCCCTGGCGCACGTGGCGCAGCAAGGTGTCGTAGTCGACCAGGGCGGCCAGCGGGGCACGCACCGACAGCGTGCCGGGCGCACGGGCCATGGGCGGCTTGTCGGTATCGGGGAAGCCGGCTTCGCGCCAGGCGGCCAGCCCGCCGTCCAGCACGGCCACCGCCTCGTGGCCGATCCAGCGCAGCATCCACCACAGGCGCGCGGCATACATGCCGCCGCTGCCGTCGTAGGCCACGACCTGCGTGTCCGGATGCGCGCCCAGCGCGGCCATGCGGGCCGCGAAGGCCTGGGGCTCGGGCAAGGGGTGGCGGCCGTTGCTGCCGGTCTTGGCGCCGCTCAGGTCGCGGTCCAGGTCCACGTGCAGCGCCCCGGGCACGTGGGCCTGCTCGTAGGCCCGGCGGCCCGCCCCCGGATCGGCCAGGTCGAAGCTGCAGTCCAGCACCAGGACCGCGGCGGGATCGGCCTGCAGCAGGGCCTGCAGCGGGGCCGGCTGGATGAGCGTGGTATAGGGCATGGACGCGGGCTCCTTTCAGGAAAAAAGGCGCGGCAGGCGCGCGCGCCATTCATGGGACGGAAACAAAGGTGTCAGTTTTGGTATTCTTGCACCTTCGTCCAGCCCTTGCATTGCAGCCCGTATGTCGTTTTCGCGCGCCGGTAACGTTTTCATGGTGGTGGCCCCCAGCGGCGCCGGCAAGTCCAGCCTGGTCAACGCCCTGCTCGAGCGCGATCCCAGCATCTGCCTGTCGGTCTCTTGCACCACCCGCCCTCCCCGGCCCGGCGAAACCGACGGCAAGCAATACCGCTTCGTCGACGTCGAGCAGTTCAAGCGGCTGCGCGAGGACAACGCGCTGCTCGAATGGGCCGAGGTGCACGGCAATTTCTACGGCACCCCGCGCGATTTCATCGAACAGGCCACCGCCCAGGGCCGCGACGTGCTGCTGGAGATCGACTGGCAGGGTGCGCGCCAGGTGCGGGGACACTATCCCTCGGCCATCGGGATATTCATCCTGCCGCCTTCCATCGAGTCGCTGGAGAGCCGGCTGAAAAAGCGCGGCCAGGACGACAGCCATGTGATCGCGCGTCGCCTGCTGGCGGCCGGCGGCGAGATCGCGCATGCCGGCGAATTCGAATATGTTATTATTAATCAAGAATTTAGCGTTGCATTGAACGAGCTGGAGCAGATCGTTCAGGCCGCGCGCCTGCGCTTCGCGTCGCAGGCCGCCCGCCACGCCGAGCTGTTTTCCCAACTGGGCATCGCGCCCGGCGCCAAGGGCTGATGTCCGCCGCGCCCAGGCGCTGGCCCGGTTTTTCGTTTTTCTCCCTTTTTCCTCAGGTGTTCGCCATGGCCCGTATTACCGTCGAAGATTGCCTTAAGCGCATTCCCAATCGATTCAACCTCACGCTGGCTGCCACCTACCGCGCCCGCGAGCTCGCGCAGGGCCATGCGCCGCGCATCGACAGCAAGGACAAGCCCACCGTCACGGCGCTGCGCGAGGTGGCCGAGGGCCATACCGGCCTGGAAATGCTGCGCAAGGTTCCTACCTGAACGGCTGAGCGGGCGGCCGCGCGTCCATGGCGTTTTCCGGTTTCAGGCATGCATCCTCGGGCCTGCTCGCCGCCCTGAAGGCGGGCTCTCGTCTGGGGCGGCGCGCCCGCAAAAAAAACGCCTCGCCGGCCGCGCCCGCCGAGGCCGCCCCCCCTGCCCCGGCCGGTCCCGCGGCCGCGCCCATCGCCTCGCTGGCGGGCCTGACCGAGATCATCTCCACCTATCTCGACGAAAAAGACATCGCGCGCGTGCGCGAAGCCTACCGGTTTTCCGACCAGGCGCACCTGGGCCAGTTCCGGGCCAGCGGCGCGCCCTATATCTCCCATCCCATCGCCGTCACCGAGATCTGCGCGGGCTGGAAGCTCGATGCCAACGCCCTGATGGCCGCCTTGCTGCACGACGTGATGGAAGACCAGCACGTCGCCAAGCACGAGCTGGCCGAGCGTTTCGGCCCCGAGGTGGCCGAGCTGGTGGACGGCCTGTCCAAGCTCGACCGCCTGGATTTTGCCACCAAGGCCCAGCAGCAGGCCGAGAGCTTTCGCAAGATGCTGCTGGCCATGGCCCGCGACGTGCGGGTCATTCTCATCAAGCTGGCCGACCGTGTGCACAACATGCGCACGCTCGATGCGGTCTCGCCCGAAAAGCGCCGGCGCATCGCGCGCGAGACGCTGGACATCTACGCGCCCATCGCCAACCGGCTCGGGCTGAACGTGCTGTTTCGCGAACTGCAGGACCTGTGCTTTGCGGCCATGTACCCGAACCGCTACCAGGTCCTGAAAAAGGCGGTGCTGGCCGCGCGCGGCAACCGGCGCGAAGTCATCGGCAAGATCGGCGATGCGGTCAAGGCCGCGCTGCCGGCAGCGGGCATCGAGGCCGAGGTCAGCGGCCGGGAAAAGACCCTGTTCGGCATCTATCACAAGATGGTCGAGCAAAAGAAGAGCTTTTCCGAGGTGCTGGACATCTACGGCTTTCGGATCATCGTGCATACCCTGCCCGAGTGCTACCTGGCCCTGGGCACGTTGCACCAGCTCTACCGGCCGGTGCCGGGCAAGTTCAAGGACTACATCGCCATCCCCAAGGTCAACGGCTACCAGTCGCTGCACACCACGCTGGTCGGCCCCTATGGCACGCCCGTGGAATTCCAGTTCCGCACGCGCGACATGCATCACGTGGCCGAGGAAGGCGTGGCCTCGCACTGGCTCTACAAGGAAGACGACCTGAGCCTGAACGACCTGCAAAAGCGCACGCACCAGTGGCTGCAGTCGCTGCTGGACATCCAGAGCCAGACGGGCGATTCGGGCGAATTCCTCGAGCACGTCAAGGTCGACCTGTTTCCCGACGCCGTCTACGTCTTCACCCCGCGCGGGGCCATCATTTCGCTGCCGCGCGGCGCCACGCCCGTCGATTTCGCCTACGCCATCCATACCGACATCGGCCACCAGGCGGTGGCGGCCAAGGTCAATGGCGATTTCGTGCCGCTGCGCACCGAGCTGACCAGCGGCGACACGGTCGAGATCATCACCTCGCCCGCTTCGCGTCCCAGCGCGCAGTGGCTCAATTACGTGCGCACCGGCCGCGCGCGTTCGGAAATCCGCCACTACCTGCGCACCGTCAAGTATGCCGAGTCGGTCGGCTTCGGCGAGCGGCTGCTGACCCAGGCGCTGGCCGAGCTCAAGCTCGAGCTGCCGCCGGCCGACGACCCCGTATGGGAAAAGCTGGCGCGCGCCTCGGGCGCACGCTCGCGCGACGAGATCCTGGCCGACATCGGCCTGGGCAAGCGGCTGGCCGCCGTGGTGGCGCGCCGCTTCGCTCCCGAGCATGCGCTGGTGGCCACCACCGCCGCGGCGGTCGACGAGATCACCGCCGCGCGCGCCGCTCCCATCACCATCCAGGGCAACGAGGGCCAGGCGGTGCAGCTGGCGCCGTGCTGCGGCCCCCTGCCGGGCGATGCCATCGTCGCGGGCATCCGGCTGGGCCACGGCCTGGTCGTGCATACCGAAGACTGTCCGGTCGCCCAGCGCGCCCGCGCGCGCGAGCCCGAGCGCTGGGTGCAGGTCGCCTGGGACGCGCAGCCGGCCAAGCATTTCTCGACCCGCCTGGACATCGTCACGCGCAACGAGCGCGGCGTGCTGGGCCGCATCGCCGCGGAGGTGACCGCCACCGACGCGAATATCGTGCATGTCACCATGCACGACGACGCGGTTTCCACCGTGGCGCTGCACCTGACCATCCAGGTGGAAAGCCGCAAGCACCTGGCGCAGGTGATCCGCGCCGTGCGGCACGTGCCGCAGGTGCAGAAGATCGTGCGCGTCAAGGGCTGAGCCGGCCCGGGATATCCACGCCTGCCGGCGCCCGGCGCCGGCCCTGGCGCCTCAGGCCGCCGGATCGTCCTCGAACAAGGGCAATGTATAGGGATCGTTCCCGGGCGCGCGGCCGCGCGCGGCTTCGGCTTGCTCCTGGCCCGGCCGGGTCAGCGCGCCGATGCGCACGCCCAGCAGGCGCAGGCGCCGGTCCAGCGGCACGCGCTTGAGGCACTGCCCCGCCGCCTTGCGGATGGCCGCGGCATCGCGCGTGGACTCGGGCAAGGTGGCGTCGCGGGTGACGGTGCGAAAGTCGTCGTAGCGCAGCTTGATGCCTATGCTGCGGCCCAGGTAGCCCTTGCGCTGCAGGTCCTCGGACAGCCGCGTGCAAAGGCGGGTGAAGATCGCGCCCAGCTCGGCGCGGTCGCGCACCGGATGCAGGTCGCGCTCGAAGGTCGTCTCGCGGCTGATGGACTTCGGTTCGCTGTGGGTCACCACCGGACGCTCGTCGCGGCCGTGCGCGGCCTCGTGCAGCCAGGCGCCGTAGCTGGCGCCGAACTCCTGCACCAGCCAGTGCGGATCGGCGGCGGCCAGCTCGCCCACTGTCATCACGCCCAGCGATTCCAGGCGGGCGCTGGACTTCGGGCCGATGCCGTTGACCCGCCGCACCGGCAGCGGCCAGATGCGCCGGGGAATGTCCGATTCGCTGATGACCGTCAGTCCGCCAGGCTTGTCCAGTTCCGAGCACAGCTTGGACAGCAGCTTGTTGGGCGATATGCCGATCGAGCAGCTCAGGCCGGTCTGCTCGAACACCCGCTGGCGCAGCCGCTGTCCCAGTGCGCGCGCCCCGGCCAGCGGATCTTGCGCGGTGCCCTCCTGTGCGCCCGGCACCTCGGTCAGGTCGATATAGATTTCGTCGATGCCGCGGTCCTCGATGTGCGGCGCGATCTCGGCCACGGCCGCCTTGAACAGACGCGAATAGTGGCGGTAGCGGTCGAAATCCACCGGCAGCAGCACGGCCTGCGGCGCCAGGGCCGCCGCCTTCATCATGCCCATGGCCGAGTGCACGCCGAAGGCGCGCGCTTCGTAGGTCGCGGTGGTTACCACTGCCCGGCCGGCGTAGTCGCGCAGCAGGCTGTGGACCCAGCTGCCGTCCTCGCGCTGGCGAGGCGGCTGCGCATGCCCGCCGATGACCACCGGCAGGCCGCGCAAGTGCGGATAGCGCAGCAGCTCGACCGAGGCGTAGAAGGCGTCCATGTCCAGGTGCGCCACCAGCCGGCGATGGGCGCTGCCGGCCGGCCGACCTTCTTGCGGCGCCGGCGCGCCCGGGCCGTGCCGGGCGGGCCCGTCGGAAACGTCGTATCCAGCTGTCATGCCGGCAAGCATAGCGCGGCCGCCGGCCGGGCTCAGGCGCGCAGCGCGCCCTCCACCGCCAGGCCCAGCGAGAGCACGCGGCGGTCCTGGCCGCCGCCGGCGGCCAGCATCAGGCCCACGGGGGCCTGGCCCGGCGCGTGGCACGGCAGGGACAGCGCGCAGCCGTCCAGGAAATTGATGAAGGTCGGGTTGCGCAGCATCAGGCCGTTCATCCTGAAGTACAGCGCCTCGTCCTGGACCAGCGCCGCGATCGGCGGCGCGACCTGCGGCACCGTGGGCATGAGCAGCGCGTCGTAGCCGGCCATGCGCGCCTGCACTTGCGCGATCCAGCGCTGGCGCGCGGCCTGCAGCGCGATGAAGTCGGCCGCGCTCATGTCGCGGCCGCGGCGGATGCGCGAGACCACGCGCGGGTCGTATTCCTCCTCGGCCCGGGCGATCAGGTCCTTGTGCCAGGCCCAGGCCTGCGCCGCCGTATACCCGCCCTTGGCGTTGATGGACGCCAGCTCGGCGAACTCGGGGATCTCGATCTCGGCGATGCGGACCCCGGCGGCTTGCAGGCGCTCGCGGGCGCGGGCGAACGCTGCGGCAACCGTCTCGTCCATGTCGTCCAGCACCACGGTGGTAGGCACGGCCAGGCGCGCGCCGGCCAGCTCGGCCGCCGGCGGGACCTCGGGCTCCTCGCCGGCCAGCACCGCGTCGAGCACGGCGCAGCAGGCCACCGAGGCGGCCAGCGGACCGAGCGAATCGAGCTCGGCCGACAGGGGCAGCACGCCCTGCATGTCGATGCGCCGGGCGGTGGGCTTGAACCCGGTCAGGCCGCACAGGGCCGCGGGGATGCGCACCGAGCCGCCGGTATCCGAGCCGATGCCGGCCACCGCCATGCCGTCGCTGACCGAGACGGCCGCGCCCGAGGACGAGCCGCCGGGAATGCGGCCGGTGTCGCGGTCCCAGGGGTTGCGCGGCGTGCCGTAGTGCGGATTGATGCCCAGGCCGGAATAGGCGAACTCGGTCATGTTGGTGCGGCCCACCACCACCACCCCGGCCGCCTGCAGGCGGCGCACCGCCAGGGCGCTGCGCTGGGCGGGCGGCGCGGTCTTGAGCACCACCGAACCGGCCCGCGTGGGCTGGCCGGCGATGTCGAACAGGTCCTTGACCGAGATCGGCAGGCCGTCGATGGGCGAGCGCGCCAGGCCTGCCGCGCGCAGCGTATCGGAGGCGCGCGCGGCCGCCAGGGCCTGCTCGGGATACAGGTCGGTGAATACCTTGGCGCCCTCTCCGTAGGCGTCCTGGGCACGGGCCAGGGCCGCCTCGGTCAGGGCGACGGAAGTGCTGCGGCCCGCTTGCAGCGCGGCCGCCAGTTCGGCGATGGTCGGATACATGGTCTTCAGGCTATCTCGGGCAGAATCTCGACATCATAACGATGCTTGATCGAACGCTGGCGCCGCGGATCGTGCAGTTCCATTTCGAACACCGGCGCGGGCCGGATGCCGCCGATGGCCGCCACGGTGCCGCAGGTCATGCCCGCGCCGGCCGGCAGCATGCGCTGCCCGCCCGTATAGCCCTGGATCAGGTCCAGCGGGTTGCGCAGGCTGTCCAGCGTGCCTTCCTGGTACAGCACGCTGCGGCCGCCTTCGACGATGCGGGCGCGGATGACCAGCTCGTCCCAGTAATCGGCCACATCGGCAAAACGCCAGGCCTGCCGGCCCACGGGCTTGACGCACACCTGCTTGGACAGGGCCACGCTGACCGCCTCGAGCTTGCGGTCGGTATGGTCCGAGGCAATGCTCACGTACAGCTCGCCGTCCACGGCAAAGACGAAGGTCTCGACTTCGCCCGAAGAGGCATCGCCCACCACCTGGATGCGGTCGTCCTGGGTGAGCTGGTTGTGCGCAATGCGGTAGTACAGCGGCACCGCGCTGGGCCGCGGCACCCCCAGCGCGGCCAGTTCCTCGATGTGATGCTCGATGGCCGCCAGGTCGCGGCCGGCCCAGCCCGCCACGATCACGCTGCACAGGTCCGCCTGCAGGGGCCTTGCGCCCTGCTCCGTCAACAAGTCGAATGTCAGTTTCATGATGCTCCAGGTACTCCGAATACGGTGCTATCTCAAAGGGGGCTCAATTGCCTACGGCGTTGGGCAGCCACAGGGCCAGGCCCGGGAACAGCGCCAGCAGCGCCACCATGGCCAGCAGCGCGATGACAAAGGGCAGGCTGCCCAGGATCACCGCGTTCATCGAGCCGCTCTTGCGCAGGCTCTGCACCACGAACAGGTTCAGGCCCACGGGCGGGGTGATCAGCGCGGTCTCGACCATGACGATGATGGCGATGCCCAGCCAGATCGGGTCGTAGCCCAGCGCGATCATGATGGGCGCGACGATGGGGATGGTGGTGATCATCATCGACAGCGTCTCCATGAAGCAGCCCAGCACCAGGTAGAACAGCACCAGGATCACCAGCATCCACGCCGGCGACAGGCCCAGGCCCGAAATGCTGCTGACCAGCGCGTCGGTGATGCCGGTGGCCGACAGGATGAAGTTCAGAAAGCCCGCCGCGATCACGATCAGCATGATCATGGCGGTGGCCTTCATGGTGTTCTCCACGACCTCGCGCAGCATCTTCCAGCTCAGGCGCCCGAAGGCCGCCGCCAGCGCGATGGCGCCGGCCACGCCCAGCGCCGCGGCCTCGGTGGGCGTGGCCAGGCCGGCGTAGATCGAGCCGACCACCAGCAGGAAGATGCCCAGCGGCGGCAGCAGGTGCACCAGCCCCTTCATGCGCTGGCCCCAGGAGGCCTGGATCTTGCGGCCGCCCCATTGCGGCCGCAGCACGCAGGCGATCACCACCATCAGCATGAACAGCGCGGCCAGCAGCAGGCCCGGCACGATGCCGGCCAGATAGAGCTTGGGCACCGAGGAGTTGGTCAGCACGCCGTACAGCACCAGGTTGATCGAGGGCGGGATCAGGATGCCCAGCGTGCCGCCGGCGGCCAGGCTGCCCAGGAACAACGATTCGTTGTAGCCGTACTTCTTGATCTGGGGGATGGCCACGGTCCCGACCGTGGCCGCGGTGGCCACGCTCGATCCCGAGGTGGCCGAGAACACGGTGGAGGCGCCGATGTTGGCGTGCATCAGACCGCCCGGCAGCCAGGACAGCCATTGCGACATGGCCGCGTACATGCGCTCGGCAAAACCGGCGCGCAGCAGCACTTCGCCCAGCATGATGAACAGCGGGATGGCCACCAGCAGGAACTCGTTGCCCGTGCCCCAGGCCAGCTCGCCCATCGCCCGCGTAAGCGGCAGCATGGAATACAGCGGATCCAGGATCAGGCCCAGCACGCCCAGCGCCGCGCCCACGGGAATGCTCGCGCCGATCAGCACGAGCAGCAGGATCAGGGAAGTGGCGATCATGCGCGTTCTCCTTCGATGATGCGGGCGCCGGCGGCGGCCTCTTCCTCGGCCTCTTCCTGCGCGCTGCGCACGCCGCACAGCCGCTGCAAGGCGGCCAGGTCGCCTGTGACCAGCGCGCAGCAGGCGCGCACCAGCATCAGGGCCAGCACGATGCACATCCACGCTAGGCCCAGCACCCACAGGCCCTGCGGGATCCACAAGGGCGTGGCCAGCGGCGTATTGGCGCTCGATTGCTGCTGCCACGATTGCATCGCCACGTCCGCGGCATAGCGGGTCAGGTAGACCATGAAGACGGCGGTGGCCACCAGCGCGATCCAGTCCAGCACCGCCGCCGCGCGCACGGGCAGCCGCTGGTAGATGGCGTCCACGCGCACGTTGGCGCGGTTGATGGCCGCGAAAGCCAGCGCCCACGAGGTGCTGATGGCGAAGGCATAGCCCGAAAGCTCGTCGGCGCCGCTAAGCGTAAAGCCCAAGAACTTGCGCGCGATCACCTCGAAGCAGATCAGCGCGACGCTGGCCAGGGTCAGGGCGCCCCCGACCCAGACCGCGACATTCGAAAGCGTGCCGGCCAGCGCCAGCGCGCGTCCGAGCAAGGGCAAGCGTGTATTGTTGGTCATGATGTTCCCGGCTGCGCGCAAGAAGCGCGCGCAAGGCGCGGCCGGCCCCAGGACCGGGCCGCGCGTTGGCAGACAACGCCGCCGTGCCGCGCTTGGGCCAGGCCGACCCCCGTGCAGGGGTCGCCTGGGCCCGAGGGCGGCACGGCGGCCAGGGCGGATCGCTACTTCTTGGCCGTCACGCCCACCACCTTGCCGACGGTGTCATTGAAGTCGGACACGCACTGCGCCGAGCAGCGCGCCGCCCACTTGGGCACCACGGTTTCCTGCGTCACCTTCTTGAGCAGTTCGCGGTCGGCATCGCTGGGCTGCACCAGGGTCATCTTGCCCTTGACGTCATAGGGGCAGGCGTGCGAGCCGGTATTGCAGTCGTAGCCTTCCTGGGTCTGGCGCGCGGCCGCGTCCCAGATGTCGTTGACCAGCGTCTTGACTTCGGCCTCCAGGAAATCGCGCACCTTGGGATCGAGCTTGTCCCACGCGCGCTGGTTGACCGCATGGATCTGCTGGTTCCAGTTGATCGGCAGCGCGTACAGGTGGGTGGAAACCTCGTACCACTTGGCCGAATAGCCCGACAGCGAGCCGGTGATGGCGCAGTCCACCACCCTGTTCTGCAGGGCCGGCACCACTTCGCCGAAGGCCATCGTCACGGCCGAGCCGCCCAGGGCCTCGACGAACTCGGCGGTGGTGCGGCTGCTGGTGCGCACCTTCTTGCCGCGGATGTCGGCCAGGCTGTTGACCTGCGCATTGCAGAACAGCACCTGCGCCGGATAGGTGGATACGCCCAGCAGCTTGACGTTCGAGCCTTCGCCGTAGAGCTTGGCATACACCGGCGTGAAGGCATCGGTCACCTTGCGGGCGGTTTCCACGTCCGGCGCAAGGCCCGCCAGGTCGATGGCCTCGTTGATGGGATTGTCGCTGGCGAAGTACGACAGCGTGGCGGTGCCGAATTCGATCACGCCCTGCGACATCAGGCGCAGCAGTTCCGGTCCCTTCAGGCCCATTTCGTTGAAGCCGCGGATCTCCGCGGTCACCTGGCCGCCGGACTTCTCCGGGATGGTCTTGGTCCAGAAAGGCTTCTCGTAGTCGTTGTAGGCCGTCAGGTTGGACAGGCCGCCGACGATCTTCAGGTGGGTCTTGGGCAGATCCTGGGCCTGGGCGGCGCCGAACATCAGGGTGCCGGCGATGGCCGCGGCAAGCAGACGCATATTCATGGAAAGACTCCTGGGCGGGACATTGCAAAGCGCGGCCGGCTCCCGTGGCCTTCGGACGCGCCGAAAAAGAAAACGGGCGAACTACAGTGCTGCGATACGGCTGTTGCGCAGGTCCGTGACCAGCATGTGGCCTGGCGCATGGGTGATGCAGAATTGCGGGCGGGTCGAGGCCACCACCGACTGCGGCGTGACGCCGCAAGCCCAGAATACGGGGATCTCGCCGGGGCGGACCTGGACCGCGTCGCCGTAGTCGGGCCGGCCGATGTCCTGGATGCCGATCAGCGCCGGATCGCCCAGGTGCACGGGCGCGCCATGCACCGACGGAAAGCGCGAGGTGATCTGCACGGCGCGGATGGCATCGGCCGCCACCATGGGCCGCATGGACACCACCATGGGGCCCCTGAAGGGGCCGGCCGGCGCGGTCTGGATGTTGGTGCGGTACATGGGCACGTTGCAGCCCTGCGAAATGTGGCGCACGTCGATGCCGTCGGCCAGCAGCGCTTCCTCGAACGAGAAGGAGCAGCCGATCAGGAAGGAAACCAGGTCATCGCGCCATAGGTGCGAAATGTCCAGGGGCTCGTCGACCAGTTCGCCGCCCTGCCAGACGCGATAGCGGGTGACGTCGCTGCGGATGTCCACGTCCTGGCCCAGCATGGGCAGGAAGGGATCGCCCGGCTCGGACACCGCCAGCAAGGGGCAAGGACGGGGGTTGCGCTGGCAAAAGCGCAGGAAATCGCCGGCCAGCCCGGCCGGCAGGATGGCCAGGTTGGCCTGCACGCAGCCCGGCGCCACGCCGGCGGTCGGGCCGGTCGCCACCTGCCTGCGTGCGTCCAGGCGAGCCTGGCGGGCGGCGTTTTCGATGGGCGGACGAAGCGCTGGCGCAACCATGCGGTATTTCCCCGGCATACTGTGTTTTTCTTGGGCCCGCCTGCCCACGCGAGGGGCGGCGCGCGCTGTGGATACGACAGGACGCATTGCACCGCGATCGCCCGGGGCGCGTCCAATCGTATGTTCGGATGCCGGGTTATAAATTCTGCTTATAAGGCTGCGCCGCTGCGCGACAGGGTCGAGCCGGGCGCCTGGCGGGCGACTTCCTGCGCCAGCTGCGCGATGGCCCGCCCCACGTGCGCGTCCGGCCCCTGCAGCCAGGTGGCGGTGAAGTTCAGCGCCTCCAGCGGCTCGGGCTGCTCGACCTGCAGCAGCTCGAGTTCGCCGCTGCGCAGTTCCTCGCCCAGGAATACCGGCGCGATGACGCTCACGCCGATGGCGTCGCGCGTCATGCGCACCGCCATGCTCAGCGAGGCGTTGCCGTACATGCGCGGCGCCCGTACCCCGGCGCGCAGCAGCATCGCGCGCACCGATTGGTAGGGCTGGCTGTTGGACGGATAGGTGATGATCGGATGCTGGCCGACCTCGGCCAGCGACAGCGTGCGTGAACCGAGCTTGAGCGCCGGGCTGGCCACCCAGGCCAGCGGATAGCGGCACAGCGCGATGTTCTCGACCCGCGGCTCCTGGATCGGCCCCATCAGGAAGGCCACGTCGATCTGGCGGCTCAGCAGCTGGGGCCGCAGCACGTGGGTGGTGTCCACCTCGATCTCCAGGATCAGCGCCGGATGCGCGGCATGCAGGCGCTCGAGCAAGGTCGAGAGCCAGGTCTGCACGATGGTCTCGGCCACCCCGATGCGCACCGTGCCGCTCATGACGTTCTCCTGCCGCGCGGCCTGCAGCATGTCGTGGCGCATCTGCAGCATGCGCTCGGCATGCGAGAGCAGTTCGGCGCCCTTGGCCGTCAGCCGTATGCCGCGCGCATCGCGGTCGAACAGCCGCACGCCCAGGTGCGATTCGAGCGAGGCGATGCGCTGCGATACGGCGGGCTGGGTGGTGTTGAGCTTTTCCGCCGCGGCGCGAAAGCCGCCCAGTTCGGCCACCCACACGAAGGTCTCGATATTGCGCAGGTCTATCATGGCAGGCGGCAGTAGGGGTCGGGATATGGGCGTATTATGTCAGCCTCGCGGCGGCAGCCCCTTGCCGCCGGCATGCCAAGGGCGGCAGCCTTCATGCAAGGCTCGCCGTCCGCCGAACGACTGGAGACGATTCATGCCCCGGACCGGCGCCAGCCCCACCGCCGGCTCCCCCGCTCGCGCCCTGCCCCCCGCCGGCCAGATGCTGGGCGGGGTGGCCTTGCTGTACCTGTCCATGTGGTGCCTGGCCACGCTGGACGCCAGCGGCAAGTGGGCCATGGCCCAGGGCGCGCCGCTGGTGCTGGTGAGCTGGATGCGCTATGTGGTGCACGTGGTGCTGGTGGCCTTGCTGATCGTGCCGCTGCGCGGGCTGTCCGTGCTCAAGCCGCGCCAGCTGCGCGACCAGCTGCTGCGCGGCCTGGTGATGCTGGCCGCCACGCTGATGTTCTTTTCCACCTTGCGCTACCTGCCGCAGGCCGAGGCGACCGCCATCGTGTTCCTGGCGCCCTTGCTGGTGCTGGCCGCCGCCCCCTGGGTGCTCAAGGAGCCGCCCCGGCTGTCGCGCTGGGTGGCGGCCGGCGTCGGCTTTGCCGGCGTGCTCATCGTGATCCGTCCCGGCTCGGGCCTGCATCCGGTCGGCGTGCTGTGCGGCCTGGTCACGGCCTGCCTGTTCGCCGGGCAGTTCATCGCCACGCGCAGGCTGGCCGGCGAAAACCCTTTCACCACCCTGCTCTGGAGCGGCGGCGTGGGCGCGGTCGGCATGAGCCTGATCCTGCCTTTCACGCTGGCCTCCGGCCTGCCCGCCATCGCCCGGCTCGGCACCCTCGAATGGCTGGTGCTGGTCTCGACCGGCATCAGCGGCGGCCTGGGACACCTGCTGCAGATCCAGGCCTATCGCAACGCGCCGGCCTCGATGCTGGCGCCCTTCGCCTATCTGCAGATCACCTGCGCGGCCACGCTGGGCTGGCTGATCTGGAGCCACTTTCCCGGCCCGCTGACCTGGCTGGGCATCGGCATCACTTGCGGCAGCGGCGTGGTCATCGCCGTGCTGGAGTGGCGCCGCCAGCGCGCGGCCTGAACCGCGCTAAGCCGGCACCGCCGCCTCGGCCTGCACCTGCCGCCCGCCCTGCAGCACGATCTGCATGCCGCAGCGCGCGGCCAGCTGCGGGTCGTGCGTGACCAGCACCAGCGTCGTGCCGTGCTCGCGGTGCAGCGCGAACATCTGCTCGATCACCGCCGCGCCGGTGGCCGCATCCAGGCTGCCGGTGGGCTCGTCGGCGAACAGCAGGGCCGGCTGCACCACGAAGGCGCGCGCCAGCGACACGCGCTGCTGCTCTCCGCCGGACAGGGTGCGCGGGTAGTGATGCAGGCGCTGGCCCAGTCCCACCCGCTCAAGCATGGCCTGGGCCGGCTCGCGGGCCGGCTTGCCGCTCAGTTCGAGCGGCAGCATCACGTTCTCCAGCGCGGTCAGGTTGGGCAGCAGCTGGAAGGACTGGAACACGAATCCCACTTCGCTGGCGCGCAGCCGCGCCCGGCCATCCTCGTCCAGGGCGAACAGGTCGTGCCCGGCCAGCCACACGCGGCCTTGCGAAGGAACATCCAGCCCCGCCATGAGTCCCAGCAAGGTCGACTTGCCCGAACCCGAGCTGCCGGTGATCGCCAGCGCCGCGCCCTTGGGCACGGTAAAGTCGATATCGTCCAGTATGACGAGTTCGCCTGCGGCATCGCTTACCCGTTTACCCAGGCCCTTGACCATGATCGCATCGCCGGCCCCGGGCGCCGCGCCGGGGCCGGCCGCGCGGGCGGCGCCGTGCCGGCCAGGGTCAAGCGCCGCTGTCACATCGGAATTGGAATCCATGATCATCCGTTTGTTGTCCTGCATCGTCCTGGCCTGCGCACCGTGGCTGGCCGCCCTCGCTCAGACCGCCGCCCCCGCGCAGGGTTCCGCCCAACCGCCGGTCCGGATCCTGATCGTCGGAGACAGCCTGAGCGCCGAATATGGTCTCACACGCGGCAGCGGCTGGGTGGCCATCCTGCAGGAGCGGCTGGCGCGGGACTACCCGGGCGCCCAAGTGGCCAATGCCAGCATCAGCGGCGACACCACCAGCGGCGGCGTCAGCCGGCTGCCGGCCGAACTGGAACGCGTGCAGCCGGACATCGTCATCCTGGAGCTGGGCTCGAACGACGCCTTGCGCGGCCTGCCGCTGGACATGACCGAGAAGAACCTGCGCACCATGGCCCAGGCGGCCAGGGCCGCGGGGGCACGGGTGATCATCGCGGGCATGCAGATACCGCCCAACTACGGCAGGCCCTATGCCGAGCGCTTCCGCACGTTGTTCGAGTCGGTCGCGCAGGCCGAGCAGGCCGAGCTGATCCCCTTCCTGCTCGAAGGCATGGCGCAGGACCGCGCCATGTTCCAGGACGACGCCATCCATCCGACCGAAAAGGCGCAGCCGGTGATCTTCGAGAACGTGTGGCGGGTGTTGGAGCCGGTGGTGCGGGAGGTTGGCGGGGTGAAGGGGTGAAGATGGACGGCGATACGTTCGGGGGGGCGCTCGGACACGACACGTCCGCCGAGTCCGGGCTTGGTCCGACGCTGGGGGTGTGTGGCGGGGTGGCCGGATTTCAGGCGAATGGCGGATTTCCCGGCGAATGGCGAGCGGACGGTACGACGCCATGCCAGCCGATCACTGCGTCCAAGAACGTGGCCAGCGCGCCAGTCACGGGGCTGACGCGTCCAATCACGGCACGCCGGTTCGGCTATAGCGCAAGCCAACACGCTAGACCAACGCGCAGGGCCAAGCTCTGAACGACGCCACGCCATCCTCGGTCTTCCGCCCTTGAAATCTTCGGCCCTGCCCCGATGCCCTAGCTCTCAAAAGCGGCGGTCGAATGTTCAAGAGGGGTTGCCTGCGCAACCCCTCTTGAACGGCCCTGCAAAGTCTTTCTCTCTTACCCCGACGGCCGTCGGGCCAGCGGTCCAGCCCCTAGCGCTTCCCCCGCCAACCCTACTCGCTCCTTTCCCCCTGAATCGCCGCCTCAGCCGCCGGCAGCACCCGTGTGTCGAATTGCTGGCGCATCATCCTGAGCACCGCCTCCTGCTCGGCCTCGCCCCAGATCCGCGCCAGTTGCGCGCGCAGGGATTGGGCTTGCTCTTCGGACGGCTTGCCCGGCTCGACCGCTTCGATGCGGGCGATCACGTAGTCGCTGCCTTGCGCCGTGCCCACATAGGCCGGCAGCGTTTCGTGGGGCGCGCGCATGACGGCCTCCAGCACCTCGCGCGGCAGGCCTTCGGCGGTCTGGCGGCTGACCGAATGCGGTTCGCCGAAGCCTTCGGGGGCGCTGTCCGAAGCCGGCGCCTGCTCCAGCGTCTTGAGCGCTGCCTGGCCGGCGTCATGGGCCGCTTGCGCGGCACGCTCGGCGAGCAGGCGCTCGCGCACCTGGGCGCTGACCTGCTCCAGCGCCGGCACCTGCGCGGGCGTGACCTCGGCCACGCGCACCGCCACCAGCACGCCGGGCGAAACCTCGATCACGCCCGAATTGAGCTTCTGGCCCAGCACTTCGGCCGAGAACAAGGCCTCGCGCACGCGGGGATTGTCCAGCAGCTCGGCATCCGGGCCCGCGGCCGCGGCATCCGGGCCGGCCTGCCCGGCATCCAGCAGGCCGGTCCGGGTGATGCCGCCGGCGCTGCGCACCTGCACGCCCACGCTGTCGGCCACCGGCTGCAGGCTGTCGCGCTGGTCGTAGACCAGCTGGGTCAGCTTGGTGCTCATGTCGGCAAAACGCTCGCTGGCCAGCTGCTTGCGGATCTCGTCGCGGATCTGTTCACGCACCTCGTCCAGCGGCTTGATATCGGCCGGCTGCAGGTCGGTCAGCTTGACGACGTGAAAGCCGAACTGGCTTTGCACCACGCCCGACACCTGGTCCTTGTCCTTCAGGCCGTAGATGGCCTTTTCCACCGGCTCGACCAGCATGCCGGGGCTGATCCAGCCCAGGTCGCCGCCGCTGGCGGCCGAACCCGGATCCTGCGAGTGCTCGCGGGCCAGCTCGGCGAAGCGGCCGGGGTCGGCAGCGGCTTGGCGGGCCAGTTCCTCGGCCCGGCCGCGCGCGGCCTGCGCATCGCCGCCGGACTCGATCAGGATGTGCGCGGCACGCCGGCGCTCGGGCGTGCCAAAGCGAGACTTGTTCTGTTCGTAGTAGCCGGCGATGTCGGCGTCGCCGATTTCGATGCCCTGGCTGGCGGCGGCCTCGTCGATGACGACGTATTGCGCGCGCACGTGCTCGGGCACTTCCAGCGACTGCGCGTGGGCGTCGTACCAGGCCTGGATATCGGCCTGGCTGACCTGCACGCCGTCGCGGTATTGCGCGGCCTCGAAGCGGCGCAGGCGCAGCGTGCGGGTCTCGGTCAGGGCCGCCTGCAGGCTGGCCAGCACGGTATCGGGCACGCCGGCCGATTCGGCCACCGGCTGCAGCACCTGCGCCGTGGCCAGGTCGCGCCGCAGGCCGGCCTCGAAGCCGGCCGGCGTCAGCCCCTGGGCGGCCAGGGCCTGGCGGTAGCGCTCGGGAGAGAAGCGGCCGTCCTCCTGCACTTGCGGGATGCCGGCGATGGTGCGGCGCAGGGTTTCGTCCGAGACCGAATAGCGGCCTTCGGCGGCCGCGTTGGCCACCACCCGCGTGTCGATCATCTGGTCGAGCAGGCGGCGGCGCAGCTCCGGCGTATCGAGCGCGCTCGCGTCGAACTGCGAACCCAGCATGGCGCGGTACTGCTCCAGCTGCTGGGCGCGCACCCGGTCGAACTCCTGCTGCGTGATCGGCTCGCCGCGCACGCTGGCCAGTTCGGTGTCGCGCGAATTAAAGCTCATGTAGCCTTCCATGCCGAAAAACACGAACGACGGCACGACCAGCAACAGCAGCAGGAACATCGCCACGCGGCGATTATTGCGAATGATATCGAACATGGGGTATCCGACTGAGCCGCCCGGCACACGGCCAGGGCAGCATAAAAAAAGGCGAACCGGATTCGCCTCGCATCCACCTGCCCGGACGGGCCGGGCAAAACGACCGCAGTTTACCACCATGTCAGCGGCCTTTAAGCGGGCCGCCGGCGCGCCGGCGGGCCTGCTGTATCCTAGGCGTTTGCGCCGCCGCGCGCCTGCGCCCTTGCCGCTTCCATGTCCCTGACCGCCCTGCCCGACTGGCCCTATCCGCCTTTGATCGCCCACCGCGGCGGCGGCGTGCTCGCGCCCGAGAACACGCTCGCGGGCCTGCGCGCCGGCCGCGCGCACGGCTACGACATGGCCGAGTACGACGCCAAGCTCAGCCTGGACCGCGTGCCGCTGCTGATGCACGACGACACCGTGGACCGGACCACGGACGGCACGGGGGCGGCGGCGCAAAAGACCTATGCCGAAATGGCCGCGCTCGATGCCGGCAGCTGGCATTCGCCGCCCTATGCCGGCGAGCCGGTGCCCGCGCTGCGCGCGGTGGCGCGCTATACGCTGGCCAACGGCATGGCCAGCAACGTCGAGATCAAGCCGTGCCCGGGACGCGAGGCCCAGACCGGCACGCTGGTGGCCCAGGCCGTGCGCGAGCTCTGGCGCGAGGCGGCGCGCGCGCCCCTGCTTTCGTCCTTCTCCGAGACCGCGCTGGCCGCCGCGGCCCGCGCCGCGCCCGAGCTGCCCCGCGCCCTGCTGCTCGAAGCGGCGCTGCCGCACGATTGGCTCGAACGCCTGCGGCGCCACGGCTGCATCGCGCTGAACATGAACGAGCGCCACATTACCGCCGAGATCGCCGAGCGCGTGCGCGCGGCGGGCTTTCGCCTGGGCGCCTGGACCGTCAACGACCCGGCGCGCGCCGCGCTGCTCAGGGACTGGGGCGTGGACAGCCTGATCACCGACCGAATCGACCTGCTGCGGCCCTGAGCCGCGGCGCTGCTACGGATAACCGCCTTGTTCAGCTATCGCCACGCCTTTCACGCAGGCAATCATGCCGACGTGCTCAAGCACGCCATGCTCGTGCACATGCTCGATCACTTCGGCAACAAGGATGCGCCGTATTGGGTGATCGATACCCACGCCGGCGCGGGCCTGTACGCGCTCGATGGCGATTGGGCCAACAAGCGGGCCGAGTATGCCGACGGCATCGCCCGCATCTGGCCCCGGCGCGACCTGCCTGCGCTGCTGGC
Source organism: Orrella sp. JC864 (assembly GCF_037026685.1). NCBI lineage: Bacteria > Pseudomonadati > Pseudomonadota > Betaproteobacteria > Burkholderiales > Alcaligenaceae > Orrella > Orrella sp. JC864. The sequence goes on from NZ_JBANET010000001.1 coordinate 161,218, forward strand.
CCGCTACGTCGAGGCGGTGGCGCAGCTCAATCCGGACGGCGCGCTGCGGCGCTATCCGGGCTCGCCGTGGCTGGCCCTGCAGGCGCTGCGCGAGCGCGACCGCCTGCGCCTGTTCGAACTGCATCCGACCGAAACCCAGGTCCTGCAAGGCAACCTGGAAAAGCTCGAGCGCAAGCGCCTGCGCCAGGTCACGCTTTACGCGGCCGACGGCTTCGACGGGGTGCAGGCCCTGCTGCCGCCGCCGACCCGGCGCGGCATGACGGTGATCGATCCTTCCTACGAAGACAAGCGCGACTACCGCCGCGCCCTGGAGGCCGTGCGCGAGGGCCTCAAGCGTTTCGCCACCGGCACCTTCGTGGTCTGGTATCCGCTGGTGCAGCGGCGCGAGGCGCAGGAGCTGCCGCGCCAGCTGGCGCGCCTGCCCGTGCAGGACTGGCTCGACGCCAGCCTGACCGTGCGCAAGCCCGCCGCCGACGGCCTGGGCCTGCACGGCAGCGGCATGTTCGTGGTCAACCCGCCCTGGACGCTGATGGCCGCGCTGCGCCAGGCGCTGCCCTGGCTGGCCCGCGAACTGGCCCAGGACGAGCGCGCCGGCTGGCGCCTGGACGGCCGGCAGAAGTAGGCTGGCGCAGGCCGCCTAAGCGAAGCGCTCGTCGGGCCGCAGGTAGCGCCACTGGCCCTGCGGCAACTCGCCCAGCATCACCCGCCCGATGCGCACGCGCTTTAAGCCCACCACCTTCAGGCCGACCAGTTCGCACATGCGGCGGATCTGGCGCTTGCGGCCCTCGCGCAGCACGAAACGCAGCTGGTCCTGGTTCTGCCAGGCCACGCGGGCCGGCTTGAGCGCCCGCCCGTCCAGCGACAGGCCGTGATTGAGCAGGGCCAGCCCTTCGGCCGTGAGCCTGCCCTGCACGCGCACGAGGTATTCCTTGTCGATGCTGGAGTCCTCGCCGATCAACTGCCTGGCGATGGCGCCGTTCTGGGTCAGCACCAGCAGGCCGGTCGAATCGATGTCCAGGCGGCCGGCCGGCGCCAGTCCGCGCAGGTGCGCCGGCTCGAAAGCCGGACCGCCGCGGCCCTGGCGCCATTGCGTCTCGCGCCGGATCAGCGTGGCGGCCGGCGCATGGCCATCCTCGGCCTGGCCGGACACGTAGCCCACCGGCTTGTGCAGCAGGATGGTGACGCGGGCCACCTGGCGCGCCTGGGCCGCGCGCTCGAGCGTGATGGTCTGGCTGGGCAAGGCGCGCGCGCCCAGTTCGGAAACCACCTGCCCGTCCACGCGCACCCAGCCGCGGGCGATGTAGTCGTCGGCTTCGCGGCGCGAACACAGGCCGCGCTCGGACATCAGCTTGGAGATACGGACTTTTTCCATCGGCGGCATCTTACTTGCTTTGCCCCATCCCCCATAATAGCGGCCATGAATGCAGCATCCGTTTCCCGTCCGGGCTGGCTGCCGAGCGCGCCGCCCAGCCTTGCCGCCTTGCACCGCTACTGGCTGTTTCGCCCCGGCGCCCTGACCGCGGGCCTGCGCGCCCTGGGCCGCTTCGAACTGCGCGTGTTGCGCGAATACGCCGGCGGCGCGCCGGCGGACGAGGCCCACGGCATGGGCCTGGCCGCGGGTACGCCGGTCTGGATCCGCGAAGTCGTCATGGCCGTGAACGGCGCCGATTGCGTGGCGGCGCGCAGCCTCACGCCGCTGGCGGCCTCGCACGGCGTGTGGCAAGGCATGCGCCGGCTGCGCACCCGCCCGCTGGCCGACATGCTCTATCACGACCGCAGCGTCCAGCGCAGCGCCTTCGAGGTCGCGCGGCTGCATGCGCGCCAGGCGCTGCACAAGACCGTGCGCGGCCTGCCCTGCGCCGGCGAGCCGCACGTGCGCCGGCCGCTGGCGCGCCGTTCGGTGTTCCGGCGCCTGGGCCAGCCGCTGATGGTCGAGGAATGTTTCCTGCCCGCCTTCTGGCGGCAGGCGCAAGCACGGGCCGACTGGCGGGTCTAGAACCGCTGCAGGCCGTTCAGGCGCCAGGCCGCGCGTCCAGGCGCCAAGGCCGCGCGGCACGGCGGCCGCGCCCTGTGCCGCCTACAGCGCCGCTTCGTCGGTCTCGCCGGTGCGGATGCGCACGGCGTGCTCGACCGGCGTGACGAAGATCTTGCCATCGCCGATCTTGCCGGTGCGCGCCGCCTTCAGGATGGCTTCCACGGCCGGCTCGACCTGCGTGTCGGGCAGCACCACCTCGACGCGGATCTTGGGCAGGAAATCGACCACGTATTCGGCGCCCCGGTACAGTTCGGTATGGCCTTTCTGGCGGCCGAAACCCTTGACCTCGGTCACGGTCAGCCCGCTGACGCCGACCTCGGCCAGCGCCTCGCGGACTTCGTCGAGTTTGAAGGGCTTGATGATGGCGGTGACTTGCTTCACGTTGGGCCTGTCCTGGAATGTTCTGTTTGTTGGAACCGGTGCGTGCGCGCGGCGCGGGCATCAGCCGCGCGGCCGCTCGCGAAATCCGTTGGTAAGAGGATAGCGCCAATCCCGCCCGAATGCGCGCGGCGTGATGCGCGGCCCGGGCGGCGCCTGGCGCCGCTTGTACTCGTTGATGCGCAGCAGGCGCACCACCTGCTCGACCGCCTCGGCCGGATGGCCGGCCGCGATGATCTGGTCGACCGACTGGTTCTCTTCCATGTAGCGCTCGATGATCGCATCCAGCACGTCATAGGGCGGCAGGCTGTCCTGGTCGGTCTGGTCCGGCCGCAGCTCGGCCGAGGGCGGGCGGGTGATGATGCGCTCGGGGATGACCTCGGACAAGGTGTTGCGCCAGCGCGCCAGGCGGTAGACCAGCGTCTTGGGCACGTCCTTGATGACCGCAAAGCCGCCGGCCATGTCGCCGTACAGCGTGCAGTAGCCGGTGGTCAGCTCGGACTTGTTGCCGGTGGTCAGCACCAGGCGCCCTGTCTTGTTCGACAGCGCCATCAGCAGCACGCCGCGCACGCGCGCCTGGATGTTCTCTTCGGTGGCGTCGGCCGGCAGCCCGGCGAACTGCCCGGCCAGCGCCTGCTCGAAGGCCTGCACCATCGGCACGATGGGGATGTCGTCGTGGCGCACGCCCAGGCGCTGGGCCATGTCCTGCGCGTCGTCCAGCGAGATGTCGGCCGTATAGCGCGAGGGCATCATCACGGTGCGCACGTTCTCGGCGCCCAGGGCATCGACCGCGATGGCCAGCACCACGGCCGAATCGATGCCGCCGGACAGCCCGATGATGGCGCCCGGAAAACCGTTCTTGCCCAGGTAGTCGCGCACGCCCAGCTTCAGGGCTTCCCAGACCCGCGCCTCCAGCGGCAAGGCCTCGACCACCGGCTCGGGGCCTTGCGGGCACTGCACCGAACCGTCGGCGCCGACCTGCAGCACCGCCACGGTTTCGGTGAAATCGGGCAGGCGCGCGGCCAGCCGGCCGGCGGCGTCCAGCGCGAACGAAGCGCCGTCAAAGACCAGTTCGTCCTGCGCGCCAGCCAGGTTGGCATAGACCAGCGCGCAGCCGGTCTCGCGCACGCAGCGCCCGGCGATCTCGGCGCGCTGGCGCTGCTTGCCGATATCGAAGGGCGAGGCGTTGGGCACCAGCAGCACCTGCGCGCCCTGCTCGGCGGCGGCCTTGGGTGCGGCGTCGAACCAGATGTCCTCGCAGATGTTCACGCCAAACCGCACGCCCTTGACCTCGAAGACCAGCGGCGCGGTGTCGGACGCGAAGTAGCGCTGCTCGTCGAACACCGCGTAGTTGGGCAGCTCGCGCTTGCAATAGGTGCCCAGCACGCCGCCTTCGAGCAGGACCGAGGCGGCGTTGTAGAGCTTGCCGCCGCGCCGGGTCTCGTGGCCGAGCACCACGTGCAGGCCCTTCAGGCCGGCCAGTTCCTGGCGCAGGGTCTCGAATGCGGCCTGGGCGTCGTCCAGAAAGCGCGGGCGCAGCAGCAGGTCTTCGGGGGGATAGCCGGTGATGGCCAGCTCCGGCGTGAGCAGGATGTCGGCGCCCTGGGCATGCGCCTGGCGCGCGGCCTGGGCCAGGCGGCGGACGTTGCCGGCCAGGTCGCCGACGCAAAGGTTCAGTTGGGCGATCGCGACCCGTGCGGCACTCATGGACATCCCGGATTCAGCATTAGGAAACGCCCGATTATCGCATGAGGCCGCGCCGTGCCGGGCGTGCCGCGGCCCCCGGGGCCGGCCCTGGCGCGCGTTCAGGAAAGCACGCGCTTGCGGGCTTGCGCCACCGCCTTCCGGCGCGCGTCGTCCCACTTGTAGAAGCCTTCGCCGCTGGCCGCGCCCAGCTTGCCGGCCGCCACCCTCTCCTGCAGCACCGCCAGGCCCGCAGTGCCGCCGGCCAGTTCGGGAAAGAGATGGCCCGAGACCTGCGCGAAGGTCTGCAGCCCGCCCAGGTCGGCGATCTGGAATGGCCCGGCCCAGGGATAGCGCTTGCCCAGCGTGGCGCGCACCACCTCGTCCACCGCCTCGGGCGTGGCCACGCCCTGCTCGACCAGGCTCAGCGCCTCGCGCAGTACGGCGTACTGGATGCGGTTGCCCACGAAGCCCGGCACCGCCTTGCGCAGCAGCACCGGCTCGTTGCCCGTGGCGCGCACCCAGGCCTGGGCCTGCTCCAGCACCCCCGGGTCGGTCCGGGTGCCCGGCACGACCTCGACCAGCGGTACGGCATGGGGCGCGTTCCAATAGTGCGTGATCAGGAAGCGGGACGGATCGGCGATGGCCGGTTCGAGCAAGGCCGGCACGATGCCGCTGGTGTTGCTCGACAGGATGCAGTGCCCGGCCAGCCGCGGGGACAGTTCGCGGTACAGGTCGAGCTTGGCCTGCAGGATCTCGGGCACGGCCTCGATGACCCAGGGCATCTGGCCCAGGGCGTCCAGGTCCTGCGTGACCGACAGCCGCGACAGCAGGCGCTGCGCCTCGTGCGGCCCGGCGCGGCCCCAATCGGCCAGCTCCGCGCAGACCGCATGGACCTGGCGCTCGATGCGCGTTCTGGCGGCCGGGTCGGCATCGACAATGGTGACCGCCGCGCCGTGGCGCAGCAGCTGGATGGCGATGCCGGTGCCCAGCAGGCCACCGCCGGCGATGCCGGCCTGGGCGGGGGCGGAGGAAGTCGTGCCTGGCTGATTCGTCATGGTGTCTCCGTTCGTTCGGGTGGGGGCGGCGGCAAGCGTCCCGCCCATGCATGGAAGCGCGCATTCATTGAAGCACGATGCCGGCGGTTCCAAACGGGCCGCCCGCCTCCGCCGTCACTCTATAATCGCCCCACCATGGCAAATACTCCCACCCCTTCCCCGCAGGACCAGTTCGCCAACAAGGCCCAAGCCTGGTCCGCCCGGTTCTCCGAACCCGTTTCCGACCTCGTCAAGCGCTATACCGCCTCGGTGGATTTCGACCAGCGCCTGGCCCGTTTCGACATCCAGGGCTCGCTGGCCCACGCCGAGATGCTGGCGGCGGCGGGCGTGATCTGCGCCCAGGACCTGGCCGACATCGAGCGCGGCATGGCGCAGATCCTGCAAGAGATCGAGCGCGGCCAGTTCCGCTGGCTGCTCGACCTGGAAGACGTGCACCTGAACATCGAAAAACGCCTGGTCGAACTGGTGGGCGATGCCGGCAAGCGCCTGCATACCGGCCGCTCGCGCAACGACCAGGTGGCCACCGACATCCGCCTGTGGCTGCGCGCCGAGATCGACACCGCCATCGCCCTGCTGGGCCGGCTGCGCCGCGCCCTGGCCAGCGTGGCGCTGGCGCACGCGGACGTGATCCTGCCGGGTTTTACCCACATGCAGGTGGCCCAGCCCGTTACCTTCGGCCACCATCTGCTGGCCTACGCGGAGATGTTCGGCCGCGACGCGCAGCGCCTGGCCGATTGCCGCAAGCGCGTGAACCAGCTGCCGCTGGGCGCGGCCGCGCTGGCCGGCACCAGCTACCCCATCGACCGCGAACGCGTGGCCGCCACGCTGCAGTTCGACGGCGTGTGCCGCAACTCGCTGGACGCGGTGTCCGACCGCGATTTCGCCATCGAGTTCTGCGCCGCCGGCGCGCTGATCATGACGCACATCTCGCGGCTCTCGGAAGAACTGATCATCTGGATGAGCCCGCGGGTGGGCTTCATCGAGCTGGCCGACCGCTTCTGCACCGGCAGTTCGATCATGCCGCAAAAGAAGAACCCCGACGTGCCCGAGCTGGCCCGGGGCAAGACCGGGCGGGTCAACGGCAACCTGGTGGGCCTGCTGACGCTGATGAAGGGGCAGCCGCTGGCCTACAACAAGGACAACCAGGAAGACAAGGAAGGCCTGTTCGATACCGCCGACACGGTGCGCGACACGCTGACCATCTTCGTGGACATGGCCGCCGGCATCAAGGTCAAGCCCCAAGCCATGCGTAGCGCCGCCTTGCAGGGCTTTGCCACCGCCACCGACCTGGCCGACTACCTGGTCAAGCGCGGCCTGCCCTTCCGGGACGCGCACGAAGTGGTCGCCCACGCCGTGCGCGCTTGCGAGGAGCGCGGCTGCGACCTGGCGGACCTGAGCACCGCCGAGCTGCAGGCCTTTCATCCGGCCATCCAGGACGACGTGCACCAGGTGCTGACCCTGGAAGGCTCGGTGGCCTCGCGCTCGCACATCGGCGGCACGGCGCCCGAGCGCGTGCGCATCGAGGCGCAGCGCATACTCGACGAGACCCAGCCGGACCAGGCCTGAGCCGGATGCCGGCGCCCGCCCGCGCGGGCGGGCGCTCCGCCCCTACTCGAATACCGCGATGGATTCCACGTGCCCGGTGTGGGGAAACATATTGACCACGCCGGCGCTGCGCAGCGCATAGCCGCCTTCGTGCACCAGGATGGCCGCATCGCGCGCCAGCGTGGCCGGATTACAGGACACATACACGATGCGGCGCGGCCGCTCGTCCGCCTGCAGCTGGGCCAGCGCCTGCGAGACGGCTTGCGCGCCCTCGCGCGGCGGATCGATCAGCATGCGGTCGAACCGGCCCAGCTCGCGCAGCCACTGCGCATCCACCTCGAACAGGTTCAGCGTGGCAAAACGCGTGCGCTCGGCCAGGCCGTGGCGGGCCGCCGCCTCCAGCGCCCGGTCGGTCAGCGCCTTGCTGCCTTCCACGCCCACGACCTCGCGGGCCTGCGTGGCCAGCGGCAAGGTGAAATTGCCCAGGCCGCAGAACAGGTCGGCCACCCGGTCCTGCGGCTGGACCTGCAGCAGGTTCAGCGCGCGTGAAACCAGCGCCTGGTTGATGTGCGGATTGACCTGCGTGAAGTCGGTGGGCCGAAACGGCATGCGCAGCCCGAACTCGGGCAGCCGGTAGGCCAGCACGTCGTGGTCCCCGGGCTCGAGCGGCATGACCGAATCGGGCCCCTTGGCCTGCAGCCACCAGCACACCTGGTGGCGCTGGCCGAAGGCGCGCAGCAGCGCCCGGTCGTCCCCGGTCAACGGCTCCAGATGGCGCAGCACCAGCACGACGGCCTGGTCGCCGACCGCCACTTCGATCTGCGGCATGCGGTCGGGCCGCGACATGCCCGCGATCAGCTCCCGCAGCGGCACCAGCAGGGCGGCCACCTTCGGCGGCAGCACGAAGCAGGTGCGCATGTCGGCAACGAAGCTGCTCTTGCGTTCGTGAAACCCCACCAGCACGCCGCCTTTCTTGGGCACCATGCGCACGGCCAGGCGCGCGCGGTAGCGGTAGCCCCAGGTCGGGCCGTGCAGCGGCGGCAGGATGCGGGCCGGCGACAGGCCGCCCACGTGCCTGAAGGAGTCCTCCAGCGCGCGCTGCTTGACCGCCACTTGCGCGGCCGGCTCCAGGTGCTGCATGGCGCAGCCGCCGCACACGCCGAAGTGCGGGCAGCGCGGCGCCACGCGCTGCGACGAGGCGCGGCGGACCTGGTCCACGCGCGCGATCTCGTAGGACGGTTTCCTGCGAACCGCTATGGCGGTGACGCGCTCGCCGGGCAAGGCGCCTTCGACAAAAATGACCTTGCCCTCGCGCCGCGCGATACCGCGCGCCTCGAGATCCAGGGACTCGATGCTCAGTTCTTCCGACATTGCTTGAAAGGATGGGGGTTTTTTAGGCAGCCGGCATTGTAGAAGAAGAGGAAGAAAGGCCCCCACGCTGCGCCTGCGGCTTGCTGCCCCCCGAGGGGGCCGCTTTTTGCCTTGGGGCGGCCCGGCGGCAAAAAAAGGCCCCCACGCTGCGCCTGCGGCTTGCTGCCCCCCGAGGGGCCGCTTTTTGCCTTGGGGCGGCCCGGCGGCAAAAAAGGCCCCCACGCTGCGCCTGCGGCTTGCTGCCCCCCGAGGGGGCCGCTTTTTGCCTTGGGGCGGCCCGGCGGCAAAAAAAGCCCCCACGCTGCGCCTGCGGCTTGCTGCCCCCCGAGGGGGCCGCTTTTTGCCTTGGGGCGGCCCGGCGGCAAAAAAGGCCCCCACGCTGCGCCTTCGGCTTGCTGTCCCCCCAAAAAAAGCGGGTCGGCCGCCCTGAAATCGGCCAACCCGCCCGGTCTGCTGGCGCGTCCATTTCCGGCCGGGCCTAAGCCTGCAGGGATGCCGACGCCCCTTCACCTGCGTCGGCACGCCTGCGGCCCGGCCGGAAGGGGTTCAGAACGCGCGCGCGACCGAAAACACCGCGCCCAAGCGTCCGGCATCCTTGCCGCTCTTGGTCGCATACCAGTTGTCATCGCTGGCGCCTACCGCCGCCAGGCCTACTACCCAGCCCTTGAGGTCCTTGGTCACGCCCACGCTGTAGTCGATGTAGTGGCCGATGGAGTCGCCGTTCACGTCGACCTGCTTCTTGAGCTTTTGATAGCCGATGTGCGCCGTCAGCCCCCAGCCGTTGCCCAGGTCCCATTCGGCATCGCCCTGCAGGTACCAGGTGCCCTTGCTGTCGGGCGTGCTGAAGAAATCGCTGGGCGTGTACGAATACTTGATGCTGTAGGCGTCGTAGCTCAGCCCCACGTACAGGTCGGTGTTGTTGTAGTTGCCGCCCTTGGGCGAGCTGGACCCGGGGTACCAGTAGCGCAGCACGCCCACGTCCAGGCCCAGGCCGCCGCCGATCTCGCCGGCCCAGCCGCCGTAGAAATCCATCTCCAGGTTGCCTTCGGGAAACAGGCTGTCGGCGACGTTGGAGTTCCAGTTGCCGATGTAAAAGCCCGATTCGTGGGCGATGTCGAACCCCAGCTGGATCGCGGGCCGGAAGTTGGTCTGCGTGTAGCCGCGGAAGCGGTAGTCGTTGACGATGGTGGCGTTGCCGGTCAGGGTCAAGCCGGCGCCAAGGTCCGTGGCGTCCTGGGCAAAGCTGGGTGAAGCAAAACACGTGGCCAAGGCAGCGGAAAGCGTGGAGGCAAGCAGCGTCTTCTTCATGATGGATTTCCTGGAAGGCTTGATAAGCGGGGTGTGCCCCGGTATGGCCCGCGTTCGATTTCGTAATGCGGGTTCAAGTCTTCCAAAGCATTTTTCGTGCCAGCGCCTTTCAAGCGCCTTTCGGCCAGGCCAAACGGCGCCCGGACCGGCGCGCCGCGCCGCGATGCACCATCACGAGGCGCAGGCCCGGCCGCAGCCGGCCCGGCCTTGCATCAAAATGGGGAAAAACATTTCAAGAAGAAAGCGCCGTCCCTGGGCTGCCCCCGGAAAGTTGGACGCAAATCCAACCTTCCGGGGATCTTGCATGGCAGGGCCGCCGCCTATAGCCCGCCGCGAGACGGGCCTGGCGGGCCTATTGCTAGCCCGCCGCCTTGGCCTTGCGGGCCTCGGCGCGCTGGGCCATGCGTTCGTGGCGCTGCTTGACGTAGTCGGCCACCTTGGCTTGCTGGGTGGCGTCCAGGCTGTCCCACAAGGCCAGCCAGCGGTCCTGGACGGCCTTGCGCTCATCGGCCAACTGCTCGCGCTTGCCTTGGTTTTCGGCGACCAGGGCGCGCGGATCGAGCTTGCCGGCCGAGAGCTGGGCCTGCAGGGTTTCGTGCCGGCTCTTGCCGGCCTCGCGCAGGGACTTGCCCAGCTCGCGCTGGCTGGCGCGGGTCTGGGCCAGCTGCTTTTGCTGGGCTTCGTTCAGGTTCAGCGTGTCGACGACCTGCTTGGGCACGGGACCCAGGCCAGGCACCAGCAGGCCTTCGCGCATGGCCTGGAACATGGCGCGCTGGCGCGGGTCGCCGTGCTTGGCGTGCTTGGCGTGCTTGCCCCCACGCTCGGCCTGCGCGGCCGACGGCTTGGCGGGCGCGGCGTCGGCCGGGGCCTGGGCCAGGGCCCCGGTGCTCATCAGCGCCGAGGAAACGGCCAGCGCAACGCCGGCGATGACGGGACGGAAGTAGCTGCGGGACATGGCGTCACTCCTATGGTTTGGACGTGGACGCAGTGTCGGGCCGGGACCGTTACGCGGGCGTTTCGCGCAAGCGCCCGCTTGCTTCAGGCGGTTACGCGGGCCAGGCCGCCAGGTACTCGCGCCAGTGCGGCGCGTCGCTGGCCGCCAGCGTGTCGCGCACCAGCTGGATCTCGGCGTCGTAGGCGCTGCGGTCCAGTTCGCCGCGCAGATAGCGGAAGCGGCAATACACCAGCCAGGTGTTGACCACGTCGGTTTCGCAATAAGCCCTGACCTCGTCGGCGCGCCCGGCGTTCCACGCCGGCCAGACCTGGCTGCCGTCCATGCCCAGCTTGCCGGGAAAGCCGCACAGCTTGGCCAGCTCGTCCAGCGGCGCATTGGCGCGGCCGTTGTACTTGGCCAGCAGGTCCATCAGGTCGATATGCCGCGTGTGGTAGCGCGATATGTAGTTGTTGTAGCGGAAATCGCGGTCCTCGTCGCCGGTGTCCCAGTAGCGCGGCGCAGGCACCCCGTGGATGAGGCTGCGGTAGTGCAGCACCGGCAGGTCAAAGCCCGAGCCGTTCCAGCTGACCAGGCGCGGCGTATAACGCTCGATGGTCTTGAAAAAGCCCGAGATCAGCGCGGCCTCGGGATCGCCCGGCTGGCCCAGCGTCTTGACGCGAAAGCCTTGGTCGTCGCGAAAGACGCAGCCGATCACCGCCACCTGCTGCAGGTGCAAGGGCATGAAGTCGCTGCCGTGGCTTTCGCGGCGCGCCGCGAAGGCGCGCTCGGCCACTTCCAGGTCGGGGACTTCCGGCCCCCAGCCGTTGAGGGTGCGCAGACCCTGCACATCGGGCAGGGTCTCCAGGTCGAAGACCAGGGTCGGCGTCATCGCGGCGGCAGGTATTGCAGCGGATTGACCGGCGTACCCTGGCGGCGCAGCTCGAAATGCAGGCGCGGCGAGGCGGCGTCGGTGCTGCCCATCTCGGCGATGCGCATGCCGCGCTTGACGTCCTGGCCGGTCTGCACGAGCAGCGTGCGGTTATGGGCGTAGGCGGTGATGAAGCCGTTCTGGTGGTTGATGATGATCAGGTTGCCCAGGCCGCGCACGCCGTTGCCGCTGTACATGACCTTGCCGTCGGCCGCGGCCACGATGGGGTCGCCCGGATTGCCGGAAATGTCTATGCCCTTGGTGGCGGGGGTAAAGCCCTGGATGATGGGGCCGTTGGCCGGCCAGCCCCAGTTGATGAGCGAGGCGTCGGCCGCGCGCGCCGGGCTGCTGGCCGGCGCGGGGGCCGGGGCTGGCGCGGCCGCCGGGGGCGTGGCGGCGGGCGGCGTGCCCGGGGCGCCGGCGATCTGGCCGGGCTGCACCGGCTCGAGCGGCCGGGTTTCGATCTTGCCATCCTGCGAGACGCCCGCTCCGCCCGGAGCGGGCGCCTGCGCGCCGGGCGCGGGCTGGCTGGACGCGGCGGCGGCCGAGGCGGCTGCCGCCGCGCCGCTGCCCGAGAGCTGCAGCACCTGCCCGATGCGCAAGTGATCGGGATCGGTGATGTTGTTCCAGCGCGCCAGGTCGTTGGGATTGAGGTTGTGGGCGCGGGCGACCTGGTAGAGGGTGTCGCGCGGCTTGACGACGTAGGTGCTGCCCGGTGCGGGCGCGGTGCCTTGCGGCAATGCCGTGGGCTGCTCGGATAGGTCGACCACCGGCGCGCGTTGTTGCGAAGCGCAGCCGGCCAGCGCCAGCGCCAAGGCCAGCGCCGCCAGCGCGGCACGGCCGCCCGGCACAGGCTGGCGGCCTTGGGGATCGGTCAGTGCCAACTGCCCGTCGAGCATACGATTCTCCTGTTTGCTCAAGATTGTATCCCTGCCCGCAAGGGCACGAAGCGGACGGCCTCCAGTTCGGTGCGCACCCAGCTGGCCGGACCGGTGCGTTCGATCAGCACCAGCCGCTGCTGGGCACCGCCTTCCGGGGCGATGAGCCGGCCGCCCGGCGCCAGTTGCTCGAGCAGCGCGCGCGGGATCTGCATGCCCGCGGCGGCCACCACGATAGCATCGAACGGAGCCGCGCTGGGCGCGCCGGCCATGCCGTCGCCGAAAGACAGCTTGACGCGGTGCAGGCGCAATTGCCGCAGCCGCTGCCGGGCCGACTCGTACAGGCCCTTGACGCGCTCGATCGCGTGCACTTCGCGCACCAGCTGCGCCAGCACGGCCGCCTGGTAGCCGCAGCCCGCGCCGACCTCCAGCACCTTGGCCGGGGCGCGGTCGCGGCAGACGGCGCAGATCATGTAGGCCACCACCCAGGGCTGCGAAATGGTCTGGCCAAAGCCGATGGGCAGCGCGGCATCCTCGTAGGCCCGGCTGGCAAGGGCTTCATCCACGAAGTGATGGCGCGGCACGGCCATCATCGCGGCCAGCACCCGCTCGTCGTCGATGCCCTGCTGGCGCAGGCGCTGCACCATGGCCGCGCGCATGCGGTCCGAATTCAGGCCCAGGTTGCCGGGCATGCCCGGCACCGACACCGAGGCCGGGACGGCCGCCGGCGGCCGCGGGCGCGCCGGCCCGGGCTGCGGCATGCCCGGCGTCAGGATGCGGGTGTTGCTGTTGCTGGCGGTGATGCCCGGCTTCGAGCCGAAAGGCGAGGCGCCGCCCGCGCGGCCGGCGCGCGGCCAGAAGGAGGAAGTGTCGCCGGGGCGCTTGCTCACAGCGGCTCCGCCCAGTCACGCACCTGCGGCAACTGCTCTTTGTGGGTCAGGTCCAGGCGCAGGGGCGTGATCGAGACGCTGCCTTGCGCCGTGGCATGGAAATCGGTGCCTGGGGCGGCATCCAGCGCGTGGCCGGCCGGCCCGATCCAGTAGACCGTCTCGCCATAAGGCGTGGTGGTCTTGACCACGGGTTCGGAAGGATGCCGCTTGCCCAGGCGGGTGACCTCGATGCGCCGCAGCGACGCCTCGGGCAGGTTGGGAATGTTGACGTTCAGCAGCACGGGAGCGGCCAGCGGCTCGGCGATCTGGCGCTCGACCACGCGGCGCGCCACCTGCGCGGCCGCCTCGATATGCGCCCAGCCCTTGTCCACCAGCGAGAAGGCGATGGCCGGTATGCCGAACAGGTAGCCTTCGGTGGCCGCGGCCACCGTGCCGGAATACAGCGTGTCATCGCCCATGTTCGCGCCGTTGTTGATGCCCGAGACCACCAGGTCGGGGCGCTCGTCGAGCAGGCCGGTGAGCGCGACGTGCACGCAGTCCGAGGGCGTGCCGTTGATGTAGTAGAAGCCGTTGGCCGCCTGGCGCACCGCCAGGGGGCGGGCCAGCGTCAGGGAATTGGAGGCGCCGCTATGGTTGGTCTCGGGCGCGACCACCGTGAGCTTGCCCAGCCCCTGGAGCGCGGCGACCAGCGCCTCCAGGCCGGTGGCGGTATAGCCGTCGTCGTTGGAAACGAGGATGTGCATGCAGCGACCCGAAAAAAAACGTGACCGAACGCAGCCGATTGTACCCGCACGCCCGCTGCGGCCGCTGTGCGCGGGCGGGCGCCGCCGTCCCTGCCCGCGGGGGGCCGGCGGACGGTAGAATGCCGCCACATCAAAAACAGGCGAGTCGCATACATGATCGGATCCCCTTCCCTGGCCCTGGTTCTTGCCGCGCTGGCGCTCGCCTACCTGCTGGGCTCGGTGCCCTTTGCCGTCGTGGTCAGCCGGCTGATGGGCCTTAAGGACCCGCGCAGCTACGGCTCGGGCAACCCGGGCGCCACCAATGTGCTGCGCACGGGCAACAAGACCGCCGCGGCCCTGACCCTGGCGGGCGACGCGGCCAAGGGCTGGCTGGCGGTGTGGGCGGCGCAGCGCTGGGCGCCCGAGCTGGGGTTCTCGTCCGCGACGATCGCGCTGGTCGCCGTGGCCGTGTTTCTCGGCCACCTCTATCCGGTCTTCCTGCGTTTCAAGGGCGGCAAAGGCGTGGCCACGGCCCTGGGCGTGCTGCTGGCCCTGCAGCCCTGGCTGGCGCTGGCCACCGCCGCCACCTGGCTGCTGGTGGCCTTCTTCCTGCGCTACTCCTCGCTGGCCGCGCTGGTGGCGGCCCTGTTCGCGCCGGTCTATTACGTGTTCGGCTCGGGCGTGGCCTGGTATGCCTCGCGGCCCATCGGCGTGGCCATCGGCGCGATCTCGCTGCTCCTGATCTACCGCCACCGCGCCAACATCTCGCGCCTGCTGGCGGGCACGGAAAGCCGCATCGGCGGCAAGGGCAAGAAATAAGCCGTGCGCCGCCCCGCCCTAGCGCGGCCCGGCCTGGATGTCGTCCAGGCTCCAGCGGGGCCGCACCGTAAAGCCATGCCCGGCCTGGGCGGCCTGGCCCAGGTCCTGCAGCCCGGCGCGCACCCGCTGCGCGGCCGCGAAGGCGATCATGGCGCCGTTGTCGGTGCACAGCGCCAGCGGAGGAAAGAACGCCTGCCCGCCCAGCGGCCGCAAGGCCTGGGCCAGCCGCTCGCGCAGCAGGCGGTTGGCTCCCACGCCGCCGGCCACCACCAGCCGCTTGAGCCGCGTCTGGCGCAGGGCCTTGGCCGACTTGGCCACCAGCACCTCGACGATGGCCTGCTGCGTGGCCGCGGCCAGGTCGGCGGCCAGCGACTCGCTGTGCGCGCCGTTTGCCTGGGCCTGCCGCAGCCGGGTCAGCACGGCCGTCTTCAGGCCGCTGAAGCTGAAGTCCAGGTCGCCGCTGTGCAGCTTGGGCCGCGGCAGCTCGATGGCCTCGGCACGCCCGGATTCGGCCAGCCTGGCCAGCGCCGGCCCGCCCGGATAGCCCAGGCCCAGCAGCTTGGCGGTCTTGTCGAAGGCTTCGCCGGCCGCATCGTCCAGCGTCTCTCCAAGCAGGGTGTAGCGGCCCACGCCGTCCACGCGCATCAGCTGCGTATGCCCGCCCGAGACCAGCAGCGCCACGAAGGGAAACTGCGGCGCCGGCTCGGCCAGCAGCGGCGAGAGCAGATGGCCCTCCAGGTGATGGATGGGAATGGCCGGAATGCCGCGCGCCCAGGCCAGCGAACAGGCAAAGCTTGCCCCGACCAGCAGCGCGCCGGCCAGCCCAGGGCCGGCCGTGTAGGCCACTGCCCCCACGTCCCGCAGCGACAGGCCCGCCTGGGCCAGCACCTGGCGCGACAGGGGCAGCACGCGGCGGATGTGGTCGCGCGAGGCCAGCTCGGGCACCACCCCGCCGAAAGCCTC
Source organism: Orrella sp. JC864 (assembly GCF_037026685.1). NCBI lineage: Bacteria > Pseudomonadati > Pseudomonadota > Betaproteobacteria > Burkholderiales > Alcaligenaceae > Orrella > Orrella sp. JC864. The sequence goes on from NZ_JBANET010000001.1 coordinate 176,730, forward strand.
GTGCATGGCCGCCTGCGTATGCAGCGCATGGGCCAGCAGCCCGCGCTCGGTGCACACGGCAGCCACGCCGGTCTCGTCACAAGAGCTTTCAAAACCTAGAATGATCATGGCGCGAGAGTTTACAGCCCCGCGCCCGCACCCGGCTTTCCGCTACGCAACCCTTCTTTTCGACCGACATGCTCGAACGACTCTTCAAACTGCGCGAACACGCCACCTCGGTGCGCACCGAGGCCATCGCCGGGTTCACCACCTTCCTGACGATGTCCTACATCATCTTCGTCAATCCGGACATCCTGTCCAGCACGGGCATGGACCGCAACGCGGTTTTCGTGGCCACCTGCCTGGCCGCCGCGCTCGGCTCGCTGATCATGGCCCTGCTGGCCAACTGGCCCATCGGCATGGCGCCGGGCATGGGGCTGAATGCCTTCTTCGCCTTCACGGTGGTGGGCGCCATGGGCTACACCTGGCAGCAGGCGCTGGGCGCGGTGTTCATCTCGGGCATCATCTTCCTGATCCTGACCGTGACCAAGGTGCGCAGCTGGCTGATCGCGGGCATTCCCCGCTCGCTGCGCAGCGCGATCGCCGCGGGCATCGGGCTGTTCCTGGCCATCATCGCCCTGAGCAGCGCCGGCATCGTGGTCGACCACCCCGCCACCAAGGTCACGCTGGGCGACCTGCGCGAGCCGGGACCGCTGCTGGCCATCCTGGGCTTTTTCCTGATCGCCGCGCTGGACGCCATGCGGGTGCGCGGCGCCATCCTGATCGGCATCCTGGCCATTACCGCGCTGTCCATGCTGCTGGGCCTGACCCAGTTCCAGGGCGTGTTCTCGGCGCCGCCCAGCCTGGCGCCCACCTTCATGCAGCTGGACATCATGGGCGTGCTGCAGACGGGCTTTCTGCACGTCATCCTGGTGTTCGTGCTGGTCGAGGTGTTCGACGCCACCGGCACGCTGATCGGCGTGGCCAAGCGCGCCGGCCTGGTCGATGACAAGCAGCCCGCGCGCCTGGGCCGACCGCTGCTGGCCGACAGCAGCGCCATCGTGGCCGGCTCGATGCTGGGCACCAGCAGCACCACCGCCTATGTCGAAAGCGCCTCGGGCGTGCAGGCGGGCGGGCGCACCGGCCTGACGGCGCTGGTGGTGGCCCTGCTGTTCCTGGCCGCGCTGTTCGTCTCGCCGCTGGCCGCCTCCGTGCCGGCCTACGCCACCGCGCCCGCGCTGCTGTACGTGGCCGGCCTGATGATGCGCGAGCTCATCGACATCGACTGGAACGACGTCACCGAAGCCACGCCGGCCGCGCTGACGGCCCTGGCGATGCCCTTTACCTATTCCATCGCCAACGGCCTGGCTTTCGGCTTCATCAGCTACGTGGTGCTCAAGGCCGCCACGGGGCGCGCCCGCCAGGTTCATCCTGCCATGTGGCTGGTGGCCGGGCTGTTCGTGGTGCGCTACGCCTTCTTTCCGGAGTAGGCCGCCGCGCGGGCCGGGCGTGCGCCGGCCCGCGTGCGCCGGCCCGGCGCTTCAGGTTTCCTGCAGCGGCTCCCAGCGCCCCTGGCCGCGGCTGGCGGCCATGAGGTAGTCATGCAGCGCCTGGCACTGGTGCGCCGGCAGGCTTACCGTCAGCCGGGCGCCGGCCGCATCGAAGGCCTCTTCCTCGATCACGGCCTGCCACTGCGCCAGCCGCGCCTGCAGCCGCGCCAGTTCCGCAAAGGGACAGCCCAGGCGCACCCGGGCCAGCCGCACGCGCGGCTGGCGCACGCCTGCGCGCAGGCATTGGGCCGCGCCGCCGGCATAGGCGCGCGCCAGCCCGCCCGCGCCCAGCTTGATGCCGCCGAACCAGCGCACCACCAGAACGCAGACATGATCGAGCTGCTGGCCGTCTATGGCCTGCAGGATGGGGCGTCCGGCGGTGCCCGCCGGCTCGCCGTCGTCGCTGCTGCGGTAGACCTGCCCGATGCGGTAGGCCCAGCAGTTGTGCGTGGCGGTGGGGTCGCTGCGCGCGGCGATGAATGCCAGCGCCGCCTGCGGGTCGCAGACCGGCGCGGCGTGGGTCAGAAAGCGGCTCTTGCGCACCGTCTCCTCGAAGGTGCAAGGGCCGGCCAGCGTATCGAGCAGGTCAGGACTGGGCTTCACGCGAGGCGAGGAAGTCCTCGTAGCCGCCGCGGTAGTCCTCGACCTTGCCGCCGGGGGTGACTTCGAAGATGCGCGTAGCCAGCCCCGAGACGAATTCGCGGTCGTGCGAGACGAACACCAGCGTGCCTTCGTACTTCTCCAGGGCGAACTGCAGCGACTCGATCGATTCCATGTCCAGGTGGTTGGTGGGCTCGTCCATCAGCAGCACGTTGTGCCGGCCCAGCATCAGGCGCCCGAAGCTCATGCGATTCTTCTCGCCGCCCGAGAGCACCCGCACCGCCTTGGGGATGTCGTCGCCCGAGAACAGCAGCCGGCCCAGCACCGAGCGCATGGCCTGGTCGTCGTCGCCCGGCTGGCGGAAACGGCTCATCCAGTCGAACAGGTTCTCGTCGGAATCGAACTGGTCCGAGACGTCCTGCGCCATGTAGCCCAGGTCGGCGTTCTCGGACCACTTGACCGTGCCCGAATCCGGCGCCAGGTCGCCGGCCAGCAGGCGCAGCAAGGTGGTCTTGCCCACGCCGTTGGCGCCGATGATGGCGATCTTCTCGCCGGCCTCGACCATGGCCGAGAAATTGCCGATGACCGGCTGGTCGTAGGCCTTGGAAAGCCCCTCGATGGTGACCGCCTGCCGGTGCATGACCTTGCCCTGCTCGAAGCGGATGTAGGGATTCTGGCGCGAGGATGGCTTGACCTCGACGGCCTCGGCCTTGATGCGGTCGATCTGCTTTAAGCGCGAAGTGGCCTGGCGGGCCTTGGACTTGTTGGCCGAGAAGCGCCGCACGAAATCCTGCAGGTCGGCGATGCGCTCCTTGGCCTTGGCGTTGGAGGCGGCGATGCGCTCGCGCGCCTGGGCCGAGGCCAGCATGTAGTCGTCGTAGTTGCCCGGATACACGCGCAGCTCGCGGTAGTCCAGGTCGGCCATGTGCGTGCACACCTCGTTCAGGAAGTGGCGGTCGTGGCTGATGATGATCATGGTGCTCTGGTAGCCGTTGAGCACGCCTTCCAGCCAGCGGATGGTGTTGATGTCCAGGTTGTTGGTGGGCTCGTCCAGCAGCAGCACGTCGGGATTGGAGAACAGCGCCTGGGCCAGCAGCACCCGCAGCTTCCAGCCCGGCGCGATCTCGCGCATGGGCAGCTGGTGCTGCTCGACGGGAATCTCCAGGCCCAGCAGCAGTTCGCCGGCGCGCGCCTCGGCGGTATAGCCGTCGTACTCGGCGAACTTGGCCTCGAGCTCGGCCGCCCGCATGTAGTCGTCCTCGGACGCCTCGGGATCGGCATAGATGGCATCGCGCTCGGACATGGCCTGCCACATCTCGGTGTGGCCCATCATCACCACGTCCAGCACGCGTACGTCCTCGTAGGCGAACTGGTCCTGGCGCAGCTTGCCCAGGCGCACGCCCGGCTCGAGCGAAACATTGCCCGAAGTGGGCTCCAGGTCGCCGCCGATGATCTTCATGAAGGTGGACTTGCCCGAGCCGTTGGCTCCGATCAAGCCATAGCGGTTGCCCTCTCCGAACTTGACCGAGACGTTCTCGAACAAGGGCTTGGGACCGAACTGGATGGTGAGATTGGCTGTAGAAATCACGATGCTGGCAGAAAAAGGCGGTGTAGCCCGCTACACGCTAATCCGCCAGTGTAACGCGAGCGTTGCATTGGCCCAACTGGCGGGATATATCGGGCCAATCCCAGGCACTGCGGCTTGCCGGGGCGTGCTATACCGCCTCCTGCGGCCTATGGAAAGGCAGCTCGTCCGGGAGAACAGGCCATGTTCACGACGCTGGAACTTGCGATTGGCCATCGCACTGCAACGATATGGATGAATCGGGCCGACATGCGCAATGCCCTGAACGGCGTCATGATCGGCGAGTTGACCCAGGCCTTCAACAGCCTGGTGGACGACGAGCGGGTGCGTGCGATCGTGCTGGGCGGGCGTGGCAGCGCCTTTTGCGCGGGGGCGGACCTGGCCTGGATACGCTCGGCCTCGTCCCATACCGAGGCCGAGGACCAGGCCGACGTAGAAGCCATGCGCGAGCTGCTGCGCACCATCGACGACTGTCCCAAGCCCGTGGTGGCCCGGATACACGGGGCCTGCATCGGCGCCGGCATGGGCCTGGCCGCCGTCTGCGACATCGCGGTGGCCTCGCGCACGGCCTCCTTCGGCCAGCCCGAGACGCGGCTGGGCCTGATGCCGGCCCTGACCGCCCCTTACGTGGTGCGCGCCATGAGCCTTCGCGCCGCCCAGCGCTGGCTGCTTACCGGCGAGACCTTCGGGGCCAACGAAGCCTGGCGCATCGGTTTCGTGCACGACGTGTGCAACCTGGCCGAGCTGGACCCGCGCATCGACGCCCTGCTCGGCGGCTTCATGATGTCCAGCGCCCCGGCGGTGCAAGGCACCAAGGCCTTGCTGCGCACGCTCTGCTAAGACCCTTCCCCGCCCCCCGCCTTCCCGGCCCCGCGCCATCCCGTCCCCGTTTTATCCCCTGCCCTCCCTGCCTTTGCGGTCCACGCCCTTACGCAAATCTTACGGCTGCCTTACGCACGCCTTCTGCTTGCTTGCGCCCGCCTTGCCACGCAGGCCGCAGCCCCGCCCGCGCTTTCGCGCCGGCGGGGACGGGCTCAGTGATCGTGTTCCTGCAGCACCAGGTAGGCCATGCCGTCCTCGGTGGCCAGGCCGACCCTGGCCCCCACCGGCAAGGTGGCCTTGGTCGGCACGTGCCCGTAGGGCAGGCCCGTGACCACCGGCACCTTCACGGTCTGGCGCAGCCACTGGAGCACGGCCGGCATATCGTAGCCCCGGTCGTGCGGCGCCAGCCGGTACCCGGTGAAACGGCCCAGCAGGATCGCCTTCTGGCGTCCCAGCACGCCGGCCTGCCAAAGCTGCGCCAACATGCGCTCGATCCGGTATGGGTGCTCGCCCACGTCCTCCAGGAACAGGATGCCGCCGCGCACCTTGGGCAGGTAGGGCGTACCCAGCAGCGAGGCCACCATGGCCAGGTTGCCGCCCCACAGCACGCCGCGGCAGTCCACCGGATCGGAGTCGGGCGACTCGAAGCTCAGCACCTCCAGCTCGCCGCGCAGGGTTTCGGCGAACAGGTCCGGCGTCAGCGGGTCGAGCCGGGCCGCCCCGAAATCCGTGCAGGCGGTCGGCCCGCTGTAGCTGACCGTGCCAGTCCGGGCCAGCAGCGCCAGGTTGAAGGCGGTGAAGTCGCTCAGGCCGACGAAGCGTTTGCCGCTGTCGGCCAGTGCGCGCCAGTCGAGTTGGGGCAGCAGGCGCCCCAGCCCGTAGCCGCCGCGCGTGGCCATCACGATGGGATGCTTTTGCTTGACCGCGCGCCCGAAGGCGGCCAGGCGCTGCGCATCGGTGCCGGCAAAGCGCTGGTGCACCGCCAGCGCGGTACGGTCCACCGCGTTGCGAAATCCCAGCTGGGCCAGACGCTTGCGGGCGCGCTCGAGCGCCTGCGGATCGGCCACCGCGCTCGAGGGGGAGAACAGGTAGATGCCGCTGGCCTGCGCGGCCAGGGCGGCATGATCGTGCCCGCAATCGTCCTGCCCGTGTGCGCCGCAGGCCGGGCAAGGGCCCTGCCCGCCGGCCTGTCCGCCGGCATGACGCGGGCCGTTGTCGGAGGACGGTGCGCCCTGGCGGGCCGGGGTTCGTTTGCTTGCGCTCATTCGGAAAGGTCCTTGCGGCGGCGTTCCCGGAAAAAGCGGCGCAGCAGGTCGCCGCAGGCCTCTTGCAGGATGCCGCCCATGATCTGGGTTTGATGATTGAGCTGGCGGTGGGCGCCGATGTCCAGCACGCTGCCGCAGCAGCCGGTCTTGGGATCGGCGGCGCCAAAGACGATGCGCGCCAGCCGGGCATGCAGCATGGCGCCCACGCACATGGCGCAGGGCTCCAGCGTCACGTACAGGGTCGCGCCGGGCAGCCGGTAATTGCCGGCCTGCGCGGCGGCCTGGCGCAGCGCCACGATCTCGGCGTGGGCGGTCGGGTCGCTATCCGTGATGACACGGTTGTGGCCCCGGCCGGCCACCTGCCCGGCGGCATCGAGCAGCACGGCGCCCACCGGCACCTCGCCGGCCTGCCAGGCCAGTTGCGCCTGCGCCAGGGCCAGCCGCATGGCGGTTTCGTCGTCCACGGGAACGTGCGGCGCGCCGGCCGCTGCCGTCTCAGCCACCGTAGGTCCTGCTCTTGAGCGCGATGCGCTTGGCCAGGCTGGTCACGGCCTCTTCCAGCCATTGGTAGAGCTCGGCCTGCTCGTCGTAGCGCGCCTGGTTCAGATTGGAGACCCGGCCGTCCTCGATGAAGCCCCAGGCGCGGCTGCGCTTGTCGCGATGGCGCGGATCCCACACCCCGAAGGCGAAACCGCCGCCGCGGCGCACCACCGAGAAGCAGGGAATATCGGTATAGCCGTCACCCACAAAAATCATCTGGTCGAACGGCACGCGCAGGCGCTCGGGCGGCACCTTGCGGTTGACCTCGAAGGGCTTGCCCGCATAGGCGGGCCCGATGATGCCCTTCTGGATATGGAAGAGGTAACGGGTCTTGTCCGTGAAGCTGACGATGCGCCGGGGAAACACGATGGCGTCCTGGGCGTCGTAGGTGAATTCCGAGGCCCAGATGTCGGTGAACTCCGGCGCGATGGGCGTGGCGCGCACCACGTCGCCGATGCCGCTGGAGATCAGGTAGAACTCCAGCTGGACCTGCGGATGGACCTGCCTCACGGCCTGGCGCAGCCTGCCGAACACCGTGGCCACCCCCTCGTGCAGCGGCAGCCCGGCCCCCCAGCGCCGCAGGCGCTCGCGGGTGATCGGCCCGTGGGCGCCCGCCCGCGACAGCTCGATCATGCGGTACAGGTAGGCCGGCACGGGGTCCCAGTCCTGGGCCAGCAGCGGATCGACCTGCCCGGCCCAGAAAGCGGCCGTATCGACGCCGATATGCGCAAGAAAACCCGAGGTGCTGTCGGGCGCAAGGGTGTCGTCGAAGTCGAAGATCAGCGCGATAACGTCTGACATGGGGCCGGAGCCGGCGGGCTAAAAAGCCGCATTGTAAGGCGAGCCGGCTTGCCGCCGTCCAAAAGAAGCGTTTTCGCCCCGGGATGGCCGGACGGCGAAAAAAACCAGGGCCGCGCCGCGGGCGGGCCCTGGAAAAACGGCTGGCGGGCGTGGGGCCGGCCGAGATGCCGGCCTGCGCGGCCAACCCTGGAGACGGGGTCCTGGCGTCAGCGCACGTTGGTGCCGGCCGGCCCGGGCGCGCCCATGGGGCCGCCCGGCGCAGGCAGGGGCTGCGGCGCCATGGTGCCGGTGCCGGGGGCCGGCGTGGGCGCCGGCATCGGCTGCGGGGCGCTCGTGCCCGGCATCGGCTGCGGCGTCCCCGTGCCCGGCATCGGCTGCGGGACACTCGTGCCCGGCATGGGCTGCGGGGCGGGGCTGCCTGTCCCGGGCGCGGGCATGGGCTGCATGCCGGTGCTGTCCACCGGGACCGTGATGGTGCGCTCGCGCAGCACGCCGCCGCCGGCCACGCTGCCGTGCGTGCGGGTCTGCGGCGAGGTCATGGTTTCGAGGCAGGTCTGCTGCTGGTCGGGCGGCAGCTTGGCGCAGCGCTGCTGGGCGTTGCGCTGCAATTCCTCGGGCGAAGCCGCATGCCGGTTCGGCCTGGCCTCGGTGAGCACCGCCCCGGCCTCGCGCAGGCAATCTTCCAGGTTCTGCCCCGTGGCCCCGCTCCTGCAGGCGGCCACGTCCCTTTCGTACTGGGCCTGCCGCGAATCGCCGGCGGCCATCGCGCCGCCGGCCAGTACGGCGCCCGCGATGCCCAGCAGCAGGGCTTGGGTTCGGAATCGTCGATGTCGGTGATGCATGAGGACCTCCTTGTCGCGCAGATACGGGGAGCGATATGACTGGCACTATTATGGATACGCCCCGCGCGCCGGCATACCCGTCCCTTACTTCTGGCAAAGACTCTTTCCATTCCCTACCCGGGCGCCGGGCGCTTCTTGCGCCTTGCAACACCCGCGCGGCACCGGCGCAACGGCGTGACGGCCCTCCGGCAATGCGCCGCGCGGCCCAATTGGTTACCCTGCGTAGCCCCCGCTGTCACATCCTGCTGCTATGCTCCGTGCGCTGACCGTGCATGGGCAGGCCTTGCCTGTCCGGCCCAGGAGTCTCCATGAAACGCTTCTCCAAATACTTCATCCGCGGCCTGATCACCATCCTGCCCCTGGCGCTGACCGTCTACCTGCTGGTGATGTTCCTGTCATGGATGGAATCGACGGCCCTGATGGTGCTCAGCCCCTTCGTGGGCAGCTTCTACATCCCCGGCATGGGCCTGCTGCTCGGCATCCTGGGCATCGTCGCCCTGGGCGTGCTGGTGTCGCAGCCCCGTTTCCAGCAGATGATCACCGTGGTCGAGCTGCCTTTCACCACCGTGCCCGTGGTCAAGAGCATCTATTCCTCCCTCAAGAGCTTTGCCGACTACTTTTCGCCCCGCAGCAAGCACGACGGCGACAAGCAGCAGGTGGTGCTGCTGCGCATTCCCGGCCATCCGCTCGAGCTGGTGGGCCTGGTGACGCGCCACGGCGTGGACGGCCTGCCCGACGGGTTCCTCAGGGAAGACCGCGTGGCGGTCTACCTGCCGATGGGCTACATGATCGGCGGCTATACGGTGTTCGTGCCGCGCAGCTGGGTGCAGCCCATCGCCATGTCGGTCGAGGAAGCCATGCGCTCGTCGCTGATCGCCTGGATGGCCCGCAGCGATGCCGGCCAGGTGGCGGCCACCGCGGCCGCCGCGCAGGCCGCCGCGGCCAAGCCGGCGGCCAACCTGGCGCAGGCCCACATCGACGCGGCCGCCCGGGCGCAGCAGGCGCCGCCCGCCGGCTCCGCGCCCCCTGCCTCCGCGCCCCCTGCCGAGGCAAAGCCGGCGCCGCAGGCCGATACCGGCATGCCGCCGCCGCCGGGCCGCTAGGCGCACGCGCCGGGCCCCTATACTGCAGCCTTTTGTCCAAGGCAGTCCCATGAAGCTGAAGATGGCCCAGAACTCGGTTTTTGCGATCCTGCTGCGCTCGGCGTGGTGGATCAGCGCGCTGATCGCCCTGGCCATCGTGGCGCTGTCTGCCGCGCTCCTGCCCGCGCAATATGCCTGGGCCGGCGCCTTCGGCGCCCTGCCCTTTTTTGTCATCGCCGGCATTGCCCTGGTGCGCCAGCTCAAGGCGCCTTCGAGCCGGCGCATCGAGCAGGTCCATGAGGCGGTGGCCGCGATGTCCTGGCCTGTCTTCGCCGATGCCTTGCATGCCGCGTTCGAGCGCGACGGCTGCCAGGTGCAGCGTTGCGCCCAGGGCCCGGCCGATTTTGCGCTGCGGCGCGGCCAGCATCTTGCGCTGGTGGGCGCCCGGCGCTGGAAGGCGCAGCGCGTGGGGGTGCAGGCGCTGCGCGAGCTGGCCCAGGCCGCCCAGGCGCAACAAGCCCGCGAATGCCTTTATGTCGCCTTGGGCGAGGTCAGCGAACCGGCGGCCCGTTTTGCCCGCGAGCAGGGCATACAGCTGCTCGATGCCGCGCAGCTGGCCCGGCTGCTGCCGCGCCAATGAGATAATGCCCGCCTCTTTCCCGTGAGCCGGAGACCGTTTTGCAGCGCATCGACGACCCCAGGCATGACCGTGAGGTCGGCCAGGCCGATTCCACCCAGGACACCACCCGTATCGACGACACCCGCATCAGCGCGGTGCGGCCCCTCATCTCGCCGGCCCTGCTGCTGGACGAACTGCCGCCCACGCCGGCGGTACTCGAGCTGGTCGAGCGCAACCGCGCCGCCGTCGCCGACGTGCTGCACGGCCGCGACGACCGCCTGGTGGCGGTGGTGGGGCCCTGCTCCATCCACGACCACGGCCAGGCGATGGAATACGCGCGCCTGCTCAAGGGCGCGGCCGACCGGCTGGCCGGCGAGCTGCTGGTGATCATGCGGGTGTACTTCGAAAAGCCCCGCACCACGGTGGGCTGGAAGGGCTACATCAACGACCCGCGCCTGGACGGCAGCTTTCGCATCAACGAAGGCCTGCGCCGCGCACGCGAACTGCTGCTGGAGATCGGCGAACTGGGCCTGCCCACCGGCACCGAGTTCCTGGACCTGCTCAGCCCGCAATACATCGCCGACCTGATCGCATGGGGCGCCATCGGCGCGCGCACCACCGAAAGCCAGAGCCACAGGCAGCTGTCCTCGGGCCTGAGCTGTCCGCTGGGCTTCAAGAACGGCACCGACGGCGGCGTGCAGGTGGCCGCCGACGCCATCGTCTCGGCGCGCTCGCCGCATGCCTTCATGGGCATGACCAAGATGGGCATGGCCGCCATTTTCGAGACGCGCGGCAACGACGACTGCCACGTCATCCTGCGCGGCGGCAAGCATGGCCCCAACTACGACGCGGCCAGCATCGCCGCCAGCTGCGCGGTGCTGGCCAAGGCCGGCCTGCGCGAGCAGGTGATGGTCGATTGCTCGCACGCCAACTCCAACAAATCCCACCAGCGCCAGGCCGACGTGGCCCGCGACGTTGCCGCGCAGCTGGCCGCCGGCGAGCGGCGCATCATGGGCGTGATGATCGAAAGCCATCTGCAGGAAGGCCGGCAGGACCTCAAGCCCGGCGTGCCGCTGGCGCGCGGCGTGTCCATCACCGACGCCTGCCTGGGGTGGGCCCAGACCGAGCCGGTGCTGGAAATGCTGGCCCAGGCCGTGCGCGCGCGCCGGGGCGGCTAGGCCGCGCCGCGCCTGCCCACGCCGCCCGGCCGGCTAGAAAGGCGGGCCGGCCTCGCCGCCGCGCGCCTGCGCCAGGGCGATGGTCAGCTGCTGCACTTTCTTCTTGAGCTGGTCGCGCTCTTCGGTCATGCACGCCAGCGCGTGCGTCAACCGGGCGATTTCGACCTGCTCGGGCGTGGCGTCGGCAGGCAGCGCCGGCGGTTCGGGCGCGGGCTTGGGCTTGGCCGGCTTGCGCGCCTCGCGCAGCTGCTTGGCCAACTGGCGCAGTTCCTTGCCGCCACCGCTCGCCGCGGCGGCCTGCTCGGCCTCGGGCAACGCTGCCACCTCGGCCGCGGCATTGATGGAAATCATCCCCGCTTTCACCGCCTCGACCACCTCGGGCGCGGCGGATTTCTCGATTTTTTCGATCTGCCCCAGCGTGGCGCTGCTGAGCCGCGCCGCCCGGGCCAGCGCCTGGCGGGTCAGCACGGCCTGGGCCCTGGCGCTGGGCGCCTGCGATGGCGGCTCGTCCGTGTCCCCGGCGCCGGCCTGGCCCTGGAGCGCGGCCGGCGCGGCCTGCGGCCCGTCCTGGGCCTGGCGGGCCCGGGCGGCCAGGATCTCCTTCTTGCGCAAGGCCAGCACGCCGCGCTGGTAATCGGACACGCTGCGCCGGCCCAGATGGTTGTCGATCATCCACAGATGCACGTCTTCCATGCTGCGAAACCGCGTGTTCTGCACCGTCTGGAAGGCGATGCCGTGCTTCTGGCAGATGCCGTAGCGGTTGTGGCCGTCGACCAGCAGGTCGCCCCAAAGCACCAGCGCGTCGCGGCAGCCTTCCTCGAGCAGGCTACGCTCCAGGGCAGCGTATTCGTCTTCGGTGAGCGGGTCGATATAGCGGCGCAGCGATTCGTCGATACGGATGGTCATGGCAAGGCGACAGGCAAACGGATGAACAACCCGTAATGATGACACGCCTGAAAAAACGCCCCCACGCTGCGCCTGCGGCTTGCTGCCCCCCGAGGGGGCCTTTTTGCCTTGGGACGGCCCGGCGGCAAAAAACGCGCCCACGCTGCGCCTGCGGCTTGCTGCCCCCCGAGGGGGCCTTTTTGCCTTGGGACGGCCCGGCGGCAAAGAACGCCCCCACGCTGCGCCTTCGGCTTGCTGCCCCCCGAGGGGGCCTTTTTGCCTTGGGACGGCCCGGCGGCAAAAAACGCCCCCACGCTGCGCCTTCGGCTTGCTGCCCCCGAGGGGGCCTTTTTGCCTTGGGACGGCCCGGCGGCAAAAAAAAGGCCGCTGCGGCACGCAGCGGCCTTTGCCCTGGCGGATCAGGCTAGGCGGGCATCAGCTGCCCACGACGCCGCCGTCTTCCTTCCAGACCACCACGGTGGCCGAGCGGGGACGGCCGCCCGATTCCTCGGGCCACTTCGAGAAGGCCAGCGGATCGGTCTTGGCGCCCACGGCCGGACGGTTCGGATGCGAGCCGTATTCGCCGGGATGCTGCACGTTCACGAACACGTACTTGTGGTCGGGCGTGAAGGTGATGCCGGTGATCTCGCAGCCCGAGGGGCCCACCAGGAAGCGGCGGATTTCGCCGTTACCGGCGCCGGCCTGCGGGTCGGCCACCAGCATCTGGTTGTTGCCCATGCCGGCATAGGCGCCGGTGTTGGAGAAGTTGCCGTCGGTCTGGATCCACAGGCGGCCGAACTTGTCGAAGGCCAGGCCGTCGGGGCTGTTGAAGATGTTCTCGGCCGTGACGTTGGACGAACCGGCGACCAGGCCGTCGCCCACCGTCGGGTTGCCGGCCAGCACGAACAGGTCCCATTCGAAGGTCAGCGCGGCGGCGTCGTTGCCGGTCTCGCGCCAGCGCACGATCTGGCCGTAGACGTTGTTGGCGCGCGGGTTGGCGTCATCGACGTTGGCGGCCGAGCGGCCCGAGTTGTTGGTCAGCGTGCAGTAGACCTCGCCGGTCTGCGGATGCACCGTCACCCACTCCGGCCGGTCCATCGGGGTCGCGCCCACGGCGTCGGCGGCCAGGCGCGCGTAGATCAGGATCTCGCCCAGGTCGGCGAAGTCGTCGGCCAGCGTGCCGCCGCCCACCTTCGGGGTATCCGGGCGCAGCGCGATCCACTGGCCGGTGCCCATCATGTCGCCGGTGGCCTCGCCCGCGTCGAACCGGGCCACGTACAGCGTGCCGGTCTCGAGCAGGTTGCGGTTGAGCATGGGGTTGCTCTCGTCGAACTTGCCGTCCGAGACGAACTTGTAGATGTAGTCGTTGGCCTGGTCATCGCCCATGTAGACCACCACGCGCTTGTCGGCGGCCAGGGTCTGCGCGGCGTTCTCGTGCTTGAAGCGGCCCAGCGCGGTGCGCTTCTTGGGCACCGAGTCGGGATCATAGGGATCGATCTCGACGATCCAGCCGAAGCGGTTGCTTTCGGTGGGATTGAGCACGTAGTCAAAGCGCGGGTCGTGGTCTTCCCAGCGGTAGCCGCTGCGATTGCGGCTGATGCCGTAGCGGCGCTGGGCGGCGTCGCGCTGGTCGCCGGCGGTCTCGGGATTGGTGGTGCCGAAATAGCCGTTGAAGTTTTCTTCGCAGGTCAGGTAGGTGCCCCACATCGTGAAGCCGTTGCCGCAGTTGTTGACGGTGCCATAGGAGCTCAGGCCCAACGGATCGGCGGACGTCTGCATCAGGCGATGGCCGCTGGCCGGGCCGGTCAGCTGCATGAGCGTGTTGATGTGGATGCGGCGGTTATAGCGCGAGGGCACCACCACTTCCCAGTTGCCGTTGACCAGGCGCACGTGCGCCACCGCCACCCCGTGGGCGTGCTGGCCCTTGCGCACCTGCTCCAGCGTCCAGCCGGCGCCGCCGGGCTCGATCCCGGGCGGGTAGAAGAATTCGTCGTTCAGGTACTCGTGGTTCATGACCAGCAAGCCTTCCGTACTGTTGTTCTCGTCGCCGAGCGGGAAGAAATGCATGCCGTCATGGTTGTCGCCGAACTGCAGGGCCTGCTCTTCGGCGGTGTTGGTGGCATCGGGCTTCCAGGCCGCGGCCGCGGTCACCAGCGGATCGCCCCAGCGGCAGAACACGGCCGAACGGTAGCCTTCGGGCACCACGATGGTGTCGCCGCTGCTGGCGGCCACGGGTGCAAAGCCCAGCAGCGGGCCTGCGGGACCAGGCTCGTTGGGTTCGCCAGGCTGGTTGGGTTCGCCGTTCGAGGGCGGCGTGTCCTCGTCGTCATCATCGCTGCTGCTACAGGCCGCCAGGCCCATGCCCAGGAAACCGACCGCACCCAGGCCCAGGCCAGTCTTGAGAAAGCCGCGGCGTGCGCGTGCGCGTTCGACGATCTCATTGAAGGGAGTATTGCCGGAGGGATTGGTCGGGATGTCTTCGAGGTCGACGGAACTCATGTGGATTCCTTGTCAGGTGAAAAAGGGAATCGCGGGCGCACCGGCCAGCCGCAAGCCGGCCGATACGCCCGCCATAGGACGCGCGACGGAAAGCGCAAGCCCCCGCGGGGCAAAGCATCGGTGGCGTTTGCCAGTGTCTTGCTTACGCTTTCCTATCGGACCGGTGCGATGGTAGGAAGCCTTCATGACGTTCGCGTGAATGCGGGATGACCGCAACCCTGCTGGTAAGCGACGCGGCATATGTGCAACAGGCAGCCATCTTTCTGTCATAAACGCCACAGAGAATCGAGCGCTCTTCGAGCCACCTTTCAAAAAACTTTCCATGACTCCTGAACGCCGATTTCGACTGAATGCGTGCGCGCGCGCCATCGCCGCCTGCTCCCTGGCCCTTGCGCTGGCGGCCTGCGGCTCGTCCGACGATGACGACGACGCGCCCGCCCCGGCCCCCGAGGTGCCTGCCGAACCGTCGCCGCCCGAACCCGAACGCACGCCCGACAGCCTGAAGCTCTCGCTGCTGGGGCGTTTCGAAACCGGCCAGTTCGACGTCAGCGCAGCCGAGATCCCCGCGTTCGATCCGGCGACCCGGCGCGCCTTCGTGGTCAACGCGCTGGCCGGTGCGGTGGACGTGCTGGATCTGAGCGATCCGGCCAAGCCCGTGCGCGTGGGCGGCCTGGACGCATCCGCCATCGCGGCCGGCGCGGAAGTCAACAGCATCGCCGTGCAGGACGGCCTGATCGCGCTGGCCATCCAGGCCGCCAACAAGACGGACAACGGCTACGTCGGCCTGTACCGCGCCGACACGCTCGAGCCCATCGCCCACGTCGGCGTGGGCGCCCTGCCGGACAACCTGGTCTTTACACCCGACGGCAAGACCGTGCTGGTGGCCAACGAGGGCGAGCCCAGCGACGACTACCAGATCGATCCGGAAGGCTCCATCAGCATCATCGATGTCAGCGATCCGGCCAGGCCCACCGTGCGCACCGCCGGCTTCTCGGCCTGGAACGGCCAGGAACAGGCGCTGCGCGATAAAGGCGTGCGCCTGTTCGGCCCGAATGCGGCCGGCACCGGCCTTGCCAGCGCGGCGCAGGACCTGGAGCCCGAATACATCGCCGTCTCGCCCGACGGCGCCACCGCCTGGGTCACGCTGCAGGAGAACAACGCGCTGGCCAAGCTAGACATCGCCTCGGCCACCGTCACCGACATCCTGCCGCTGGGCTACAAGGACCACGGCCAGCCAGGCAACGGCATCGACGCCAGCGACGATCCGGCCGAGC
Organism: Orrella sp. JC864; assembly: GCF_037026685.1. Lineage (NCBI taxonomy): Bacteria > Pseudomonadati > Pseudomonadota > Betaproteobacteria > Burkholderiales > Alcaligenaceae > Orrella > Orrella sp. JC864. The sequence continues at coordinate 192,251 of NZ_JBANET010000001.1, forward strand.
TGGACATCCGTCCGCGCCCCGGCGTGTACGGCATGTACATGCCCGATGCCATCGCGGCCTACACGGCTGGCGGCAAGACCTACCTGGCCACGGCCAACGAGGGCGACGCGCGCGCCTGGGGCGAGGACGATCCGGCCTATTGGGCGGGCGACCGCAGCAAGGGCTTCGTGGAGGAATTCCGCGTCAAGCACCTGGTGCACAACAGCGGCTTTGCCCGCCGCCGCGGCGACGACCTGGCGCCGCAGCTGGATATGCTGGCCACCCGCGCCATCCTGAATCCCGAAGTGTTCGGCTATTGCGGGGCCAATACCGTGGCCAATGGCGGCACCACCACCAGCGGCGCCTGCCGCGACGATGCCGAACTGGGCCGCCTGCAGGTGACCTGGACACTGGGCTATCGCACCAATGCCGACGGCTCGCCGGTGTACTTCAACGCCAGCGGCGCCGAGGATCCGGCCGGTTCCATCCTGATGTACGACAGGCTCTACGCCTTCGGCGCGCGCTCGTTCTCCATCTGGGACGAGGACGGCAAGCTGGTGTGGGATTCCGGCGACCAGTTCGAGCGCTACCTGGCCTCGGATGAATGCCGCGTCGGTCCGCAGCGCGACATTGCCTGCAAGACGTATTTCAATAGCGGCCACAATGAAGGCAATGCCTTCGACAGCCGCAGCGACGCCAAGGGCCCCGAACCCGAAGGCATCGAACTGGGCCGCATCGGCGAAAAGACCTTCGCCTTCATCGGCCTGGAGCGCATGGGCGGCATCATGGTGTACGACGTGACCGATCCGCAGGCGCCGGTGTTCGTGGACTACTACAACAGCCGCGTCGACTGGAGCACCCGGGATACCGCTTCGGTGGCCGCCACGGCCGGCGACCTCGGGCCCGAAGGCCTGAAGTTCGTGCCCGCCTCGCAGTCGCCCAATGGCCAGGCGCTGCTGATCGTCGGCAATGAGGTCAGCGGTACGACGGCGATCTACAACGTCGAGCAGCTTTTCGCCCAGGCCGCCCATTGACGGCAGTCCCGCCAGGTCCCCGGGGCCTGGCAAGGTGCGGCCCGCGCGCCGGGAAGGCCTGCCTTCCCGGCGCGTGGCTTTTACTGTTCCTTGACAAAGCCCGGCGAACCCAGCGCCGGCGCGGGCGGGGCCTGTACGCGCTGCGTGGCGCCGTCAGCCAAGAGCACCACGCCGTCGGGCTGCACCTCGGCCAGCACCACGCCTTGTGCCAGGCTCTGGCCCACGCGATAGGCTTGCGGCGGCTGGCCGTCCACGCGCAGCACGGCGGTACCCTGCTCGCCCGCCGCGATCAGGCCCACGATGGCGACCTTGATGGTCGACGCCGTGGCGCCGAACCATTGGGCCACCGGGCTTGCATCGGCCCGCGGCGGGGGCGGCGCGGTCAGCCCCGGCGGCAGCGCGGCGGGCCTGGGCGCAAGCAGGATGGCGCCCCACACGCCCACGCCGGCGGCAAGGGCCAGCACGGCCAGGGCCGTGGCGGCCTTGACGGGATCGGGGCGGCGCAGGGGGAAAAAGCGCATGGCGGCTCGGGCACTTATTTAAATATCAGGGAAAGACTGGCTGGTTATGATGCCCTGCGCAAGCGGCGCCACGCATGCATCGCCGCGGGCGCAGGCTAGTGCGCCGCGTGCATCCGTATGCCGCGCGGGGGGCGGGACCGCATACGGGTTGTCCCGAACACGTGACCTACATATGACTGTCATAAAATCGGTTGATCATAGCAGCACCGTGTGACAGTTAGACGTAGACGTTGTGACCTTATCCCGTGCCGCTACCCGGCCTTCCCGCCTTCCCCATTCCTTGCTTTCCCGCCCGATGCCCAGCCGCCTGCCCGCCCCCGCCCCTACCCTTGCGCGCCAGTTCCGCGGGCCGGCTCCCGGGGGAGCCCGCCATCGCCAGCGCGGCTTCTCGCTGATCGAGATCATGATCGTGGTAGTCATCATGGGGGTGCTGGCCGCGCTGGTCGTGCCCAACGTCCTGGACCGCCCCGACCAGGCCCGCGCCGTGGCCGCGCGCCAGGACATCGCCAGCATCAGCCAGGCCCTGAAGCTGTACCGGCTGGACAACGGCCGCTATCCGAGCACCGAGCAGGGCCTGCGGGCGCTGGTCGAGCGGCCCGCCAACGCCAACCTGCCGAACTGGCGCAAGTATCTCGAGCGCCTGCCCAACGATCCCTGGAACAACCCCTACCAGTACCTGAGCCCCGGCGTGCACGGCGAGTTCGACGTTTTCTCGCTGGGCGCCGACGGCCAGCCCGGCGGAGACGGCAGCGATGCCGACATCGGTTCCTGGACGCTCTGAGCGCGGCGTGTCGCGACGCAGGCCTGCGCAGCAATCCGGCTTCTCCCTGATAGAACTGCTGGTGGTCGTGGCGATCATCGGCATCGCAAGCGCCGCCGTGGGCCTGGCCGCCTACGAGCGGCCCTCCACCGCGCTGCGGCGCGACGCCGACAGGCTGGTCCAATTGTTCCTGATCGCCCAAACCGAGGCCCGCGCGGGCGGCCGTCCCATTGTCTGGGAAGCCGATGAGCGCCAATACCGCTTCCGGCGGCGCGCGCCCTGGTCGCCCGCGACCGCCTATGCCGCCGTGACGCAGGCGCCGGCCGACCGCTTCGAGCGCGACGAGGCGCTGCGCCCGCGCGCCTGGGAAGCCGGCAGCGTGACCGTGCGCGTGGCGCCCATGGCCGAACTCGTCTTCAACGGCGAATGGATCGCCGCGCCCCTGAATGTCGAGCTGAGCGACGGCCGGCACCGCATCGCCATCCACCGCGACACCGCCGGCATGTACGAGGTGGTGCAATGAGGCCGGGCGTCGCTGCACCGGGCGTCGCCCCGGCCGCTGCCCAGCAAGGGTTCAGCCTGGTCGAGGTGCTGGTGGCCCTGGCCATCGTCGCGGTGGCGCTGGCGGCCTGCATGCGCGCCACCGGCCAGATGACCGATACCCATGCGCGCCTGCGCGACCGCTCGCTGGCCCTGGTCTCGGCGGAAAACGCGCTGGCCGAGCTGCGGCTGCTGCGCGCCTACCCGCCGCTGGGCCGCGCCAGCGAGCCCTGTCCGCAAGGCGCGCTCGAACTGGTCTGCGAGCGTATCGTCGAAGGCACGGCCAACCGGGCCTTTCGCCAGATCACTGTGCGGGTGCGCATGCCGGCGGACGGGCCCGTCCTGGCCGAGCTGCGCAGCCTCGCCTCGGCCTGGCAGTGACGCCATGAACGCCGCCCGCCGCGCCCAACAGGGCTTCACCCTCATAGAAGTGCTGGTGGCCATCGTGCTGATGGCCGTGCTCAGCGTGGTCTCCTGGCAGGGCCTGGACAGCGTGGCGCGGCTGCGCGAGCACTTCGACCGGGACAATGCCCGCGACCAGGCGCTGCTGCGCGTGCTGGGCCAGATCGACCTGGACGTGCGCCGGCGCGCCCCCGACCACGTGCTCGACGGCGGCAACCTGCCCTTGTCCGGCGCCGCGCCGCGGCTGCTGCCCGCCGCCATCGAACTGACCGGCGGCCAGGCCGCGCCGCAATTGCGCATCGTGCGCACCCCCGCCTCGGGCGCGGGCGCCTGGCAGCAGGTCGGCTGGTGGCGCGACGGCAGCGTGCTGCGCCGCGCGGCCCCGCCGGCGGGCGACACGTTTCCCCTGCCCGAACCGCAGCAAGGCGACGTCGTCCTGGAGGGCGTCAGCCAGTTCAGCGTGCGCGCCTACGTACCGGGCCGCGGCTGGCAGCCCTTGCCTGCCGGGCAGGCCGGCGGCGCGCAGCCGGCGACCGGCCTGGAGTTCACCCTGGAGCAGGGCCGGCCCGGCCAGGCGCCTTTGCGCTACCGGCGCGTGGTGTCGCTGCCATGAAGCCGCGCCGCGTTCCGGGCCGCCCCCAGGCCGGCATGGCCGTCATCAGCGCGCTGCTGGTGGTGGCCGCCGTCTCGGTGCTGGTGGCCGGCATGGTTGATCGGCAGTCCACGCAGGTGCGCACCCTGGAGAGCGAACAGGCCCGCGTGCAGGCGCGCTGGCTGCTCTCGGGCGGCATGGACTGGGCGCGCGCGACCCTGCGCGGCGATGCGCGGCGCAGCGCCGTCACCCATGCCGGGCAGCTGTGGGCCACGCCCATCGTGGACCTGCGCATCAGCCAGGAGGGCGACGACAGGCTGGCGGTGTTCTCGGGCCGCGCCGAGGACGAACAGGGCAAGTACAACCTGCAGAACCTGGCGCAGGACGGCCTGGTGCGCGAGGACCAGGTGCAGGCGCTGGGCCGGCTGCTGCAGTCGCTGCGCCTGCCCGCCGACCTGGCGGCGGACATCGCCGAGCGCATCGCCCGCGCCCAGGCCAGGCCCCTGGCGGCCGGCCAGGACGGCCAGGACGGACTGGATGGCCGGGACGGCGGCGGCCAGCCGGACGACACCGGGCAGCAAGGCGAGGCGGCCTCGTCCGGCGCCGGCGCAGCGGGCCGGCCCCGGCGCGGCACGGCGCTGGCCCCGGGGTTGCGCTCGATCGACGGCTTGCGCGGCATGCCGGGACTGGACGAGCAAGCCCTGCAGGCCCTGCGTCCCTACCTGACCGTGCTGCCCGTGCGCACGCCCCTGAACGTCAATACGGCGCGCGCCGAAGTGCTGGCCATGCTCAGCCCGGCGATGTCGCTGTCGCAGGCCATGGCCCTGGTCGACCAGCGCGACCGGGGCCAGTACTTCAACAACCGGGCGGATTTCGTCAATCGCCTGGCCAACCCCGAGATCGAGCTTGCCGCCGACGCGGTGGTGGCCGACAGCGATTGGTTCGGCGTGTACGGCACGCTGCGCCTGGAACGCGCTTCGCTGGACATGCAGGCGCTGCTGCACCGCAGCGGCCAGGACATGCCGCGCGTGATATGGATGATGGAGGTCCAATGAAAACCGTGCTGCGCATCGCCCTGCCCCCGCTGCGCGCGCTCGATGGGCAGACGCCCATCGCCTTCGCGCTGCTGGGGCGCGAGCGCCGCGTGCTGCGCGCCGGCGAGCTGCCCTTGCCGCAGCTGGCCCAGGCCGCGCCGGGCGCGCGCATCGAAGCGGTGCTGCACCCGGCCGACACCGTGGTCACCGCGCTGCAGCTGCCGCCGCTGGGCCGGCGCCACCAGGGCGCGGCCGTGGCGGCGCTGGTCGAGCCGCTGGCCTTGTCGGCCGTGCAGGACCTGGCCATCGCCCATGCGCCACGCCAGCCCGACGGGCAGGTGGCGGTCGCGTGGATGGATCGTGCGCTGCTGGCCCAGGGCTGGCAGCGGCTGGAGCAGGCGGGCCTGCAGGTGGCCGACATCCTGCCCACCGCCGCCGTGCTGCCGCCTGGCGATGCCGCGCCCGAACAGCCGCTGGCGCTGCCGGCCGATGCGCGCTGGCAGGGCGCGGCGCTGCGCTGGTCGCTGGCGCTGCCCGAGCTGCGGCCGGCCGGCGCGCCGCTCTCGCGCTGGCGCCGCCCCCTGTGGTGGGCCGCGGGGGCGGCGGCGGTCTGGCTGCTGGGCCTGAACCTGCACGCCAGCCAGCTGCGCCAGGAGGCGCAGGCATTGCGCCATACCATGCAGCAGCAGGTCCGCCAGGCCTTTCCGGACATTCCGGTGGTGGTCGATGCACTGAAGCAGGCCACGCAGCGCCGCGACAGCCTGCGTGCCGCCCAGGGCACGGCCAGCGACAGCGATTTCATGCCGCTGGCCCTGAGCGCGGCGCAATTGCTGCCGGCCGCGCGCACGCGCGTCGAGGGCTTGCGCTTCGAGGACGGCGTGCTGCACCTGGACCTGGAGGAGGATCCCGACGCCCCCGCCGCGCCCGACGCCGGACCGATCCAGCAGGCCGCCAGCCTGGGCCTGTCGCTCTCGCGCACCGAGCAAGGCTGGCGCCTGGAGCGGGCGGCGGCCGGCAGCGCGCCCGAGCCGGGCGGCACGCCGCGCGTGCGGCTGCAAGGAGGCCTGCAATGAGCGCCCCACGCAAGGGCCTGCGCCTGCCCGCCCTGCCCCCCGCCTGGCGCCAGCGCTGGCAGCGCGCCAGCGAGGCCGGCGCGGCCCGCTGGAAGCAGTTGAGCGCGCGCGAGCAGCGCCTGGTGGCGGCCCTGGGGGCCGTCCTGGCGCTGGCGCTGGCATGGCAGCTTGCCGTCCAGCCGGCCTGGCAAACCGTCTCGGCCAGCGGTCCCGAACTGACGCGCCTGCGGGCCCAGGCGGCCGAGGTCGACGCCCTGGTGCAGGAGGCCCAGGCCCTGCAGGGCGCGGTGCGCGGACGCATCGCGCCGCAGGACATGCCGCGCGAGCTGGCCGCCAGCCTGGCACGCGCCGGCCTGGGCGCCGAGGCGGCCATCACGCCGGTGGCCGGCAGTGCGGAGCCGGCCTGGGACTATGCGTTCGAGCAGGTGCCGGCCACGGCGCTGTTCAACTGGATTTCGCTGGTGCCGGGCCAGCTGCGCCTGTCGGTGCACAGCGCGCATATCGCCCGCAGCAAGGATGCCGCCGGCAAGCCCGTGCCGGCGCGGGTCTCGGGCAGCATCCGGCTGCTGGCCGCCGGAGAGCCGCAATGAGGCTGCGCCGCCTGCTCCTGCCGCTGGCCGCGCTGCTGGTCGCGCTGGCCGCCGCGCTGGCGCTGCTGCCGGCCCGCTGGCTGATGGCCTGGATACCGGCGCACTGGCCGGTAGCGGTGGTCGATGCCGCAGGCAGCATCTGGCAAGGCAGCGCGCTGGTGGCGGTAGGCCCGCCCGGCATGCGCCGCACCTTGCCCGAGGCGGTGCGCTGGCACTGGCGCTGGAGCGCCCAGGGACCGGCCATGCGCATCGTCCATCCCTGGCTGGCCGGCCCGGTCATCCTGGCGCCCGGCCTGGCCGGACTGCACGTCTCGGCGCAAAGCCTGCGCCTGCCGGCCACCACCCTGGCGGCCCTGGGCGCGCCGCTGAACACGCTCGAGCCCGGCGGCCAGCTGACCGCCGCCTGGCCTGCCCTGCGCCTGCCGGGGCCGCCGCCCGAGGGCGCGGTGCTCACGCTGCAATGGCTCGATGCCTCCTCGGCGCGCGTGCCCATCCAGCCGCTGGGCAGCTACCGCGCCCGCCTGCTGGGCCGCGAGGACGGCAGCCTGGCCCTGCTCATCGACAGCCAGAAAGGTCCCCTGCTGGTGCAGGCCGAAGGCCAGCTCAAGCGGTCGCGCCTGGTACGGCTGGACGGCACCGTCCAGCCCGCTGCCGACGCGGCTCCCGAAATCCGCGAAGCGCTCGTGCCCATCCTGGGCTTGCTGGGCCCGCGCAAGAACGACGTCACCACGCTCAAACTCCCATGACCCGAGAACGCCACGCCTTTCCTTCCTTCCGGATCCATCCGCTGGCCGCCGCCCTGGCCGCGGCGCTGCTGATGGCGGGCTGCGCCACGCACGATCCGAGGCCCGCTCCGATGGACATGCCCGAGATGCCGCTGGTGCGCGGCACCACCCTGGGCAACGCCGACCTGCCGGGCTATCCGGCGCAAGGCGCCGCGCGCGTGGCCGTCCCGCCCCCCAGCCCGCCGCGCGACCTGGGGCCCATACGCATGCGCGCCCAGCCTGGTCCCCAGCCTGGTCCCCAGCCTGCGGCCCAGGCGCACGCCGGCCAGGCCGATGCCGGCGGCGAGCGGGTCAGCCTGAACTTTGTCGATGCCGACCTGCCGGCGGTGGTCCGCGCGCTGGCGCGCTTTACCGGCCGCAACTTCATCGTCGACCCGCGCGTCAAGGGCCAGCTCACGCTGGTGTCCGAAGCGCCGGTCAACGCCGCCACCGCCTACCAGATGCTGGTCGGCGCCTTGCGCATGCAGGGATTCGCCATCGTCGAGTCCGGCGGCATCAGCCGCGTGGTGCCCGAGGCCGACGCCAAGCTGCTGGGCGGCGCGGTGGCCGGCGGCCCGGACGCCAGCACGGGCGGCGGGCTGGTCACCCGGGTATTCACGCTGCAATACGAGAACGCGGCCAACCTGGTGCCGGTGCCGCGGCCGATGATCGCGCCCTCGAATCCCATCAACGCCTATCCCAACAACAACACCCTGGTGGTGACCGACTATGCCGACAACATGGAGCGCATCGCCCAGGTGATCGCCGGCATCGATACCCCGGCCTCGCTGAGCGCGGACATCATCCCGGTGCGCCACGGCGTGGCCAGCGACATCGCGGTGCTGGTCGGCCAGCTGCTCGATGGCCCGCAGGGCGCCCAGGGCGCCGACGCCACCCAGCGCGTGACGGTGATCGCCGACCCGCGCAGCAACAGCGTGCTGGTGCGCGCCAGCAGCCCGGCGCGCGCCCAGCTGGCGCGCGACCTGGTCCTGCGCATGGATAATCCGAACACCCGCCCCGGCAATCTGCACGTGGTGTACCTGCGCAACGCGCAGGCGGTCAAGCTGGCCGAAGTGCTGCGCGGCAGCCTGACCGGCCAGAGCAATGCGCAGGCTGGCGGCGGTTTCGTCGGCGGCGGCAGCGGCGGCCTGGGCGGCGGCGACATGCTGGGCGGGGCCACGCGCAACGCGGGGCTGGGCGCCGGCGGCAACCGCGGCGGCATGCTGGGCGAGGATACGTCCTCGCAAGGCCTGCTGGGCAGCGGCGCCAGCCTGGGCGGGGCCGGTGCGGGCGGCGCCACGCAGGGCGTGGCCTTCTCGGCCGGCGGGGCCACGGTGCAGGCCGACCCCACCACCAACACCTTGATCATTTCGGCCCCCGAGCCGCTGTACCGCAGCCTGCGCGAGGTCATCGACCAGCTGGACCAGCGCCGCGCGCAAGTGCTGGTCGAGAGCCTGATCGTCGAGGTCACCAGCGAGAACGCCGCCGAGTTCGGCATCCAGTGGATGACCGGCGGCGGCGGCCTGGACGGCAGCGGCACGAGCTTCATCGGCGGCCAGAACCTGGGCGGCAGCGGCATCAACCCCAACGCGGCCACCACCCTGGACGCGCTGGCCGGCGGCCTGAGCCTGGGCGTGGTGCGCGGCACGGTCAACGTGCTGGGCCAGGAGATCGTCAACCTCGGGGTGCTGGCCAGGGCGCTGCAGCGCGTCTCGGGCACCAACATCCTGTCCACGCCCAACCTGATGACGCTGGACAACGAGCAGGCCAGCATCGTGGTGGGCCGCACCGTGCCTTTCGTGACGGGCTCCTACGTCACCAACTCGGGCGACGGCGCGGGCAACCCTTTCCAGACCATCGAGCGCGAGGACGTGGGCCTGACACTGCGCCTGCGTCCGCAGATCTCCGAGGGCGGCACGGTCAAGCTGGACCTGTACCAGGAAGTGAGCAGCATCGACGAGACCGCCACCACCTCGGCCGGCATCATCACCCGCAAGCGCGCGCTGGAGACCAGCGTGCTGGTGGACAACGGCCAGATCATCGTGCTGGGCGGGCTGCTGGAGGACTCGGGCGGCGACAGCACCCAGTCGGTGCCCATCCTGGGCAGCCTGCCCGTGCTGGGCTCGCTGTTTCGCTACGACCGCCGCCAGCGCACCAAGACCAACCTGATGATCTTCCTGCGCCCGCACATCGTGCGCACGGCCGGCGACGGCAGCCGCGTGTCGCTGGACCGCTACGACTACATGCGCCGGGTGCAGGACAACGCGCGGCCCGAGGCGCGCTGGCCGCTGCCGGTCACCGACGCGCCGCTGCTGCCGGCCCTGGACACGCAGGGCCAGCCGGCCTCGCCCGTGCCGCTGGATCCGGCCCTGCCCGGGCGCGGCACCGCGCCCGAAAGCCAGCCGCTGGACCTGCGTTCGGAAAACCAGGAGCGCACGCTGCGGCAAGCCGCGCCGCCCGCCACGCGGACCACCACCGAGGTGCACGCGCCGCCGCCCGCCTTGCCGGCCGCCGCCGCGCCGGCCGAAGGCCCGCCCCGCATCGCCGCGCTGGCGGCCGAGGACGTGCCCCGGGATGGCCCGGCCGTGGTGCTGGAGGTGGCCAACGTGCCCTCCCAGCAGGAGGCCCAGCGCATCGTGCAGCGCATCCGCGCCACGGGCCTGAACGCCTATACGCAGGTCGCGCCCGGGGGCACCGGCACGCTGGTGCGCACGCGCGTGGCCCGCAACGAATCGGCCCAGGCGGCGCAGGCCCTGCTGCGCGGGCTGGGCTACGACGCCAGGCCGCTATGACACGGAGCCGGCCATGAAGCAGCTTCCCTATGCCTGGGCGCGCGCGCAACGCGCGCTGCTGACCCAGCGGCCCGACGGCGCCTGGCTGACGTTCAGCCCGCGCACCCCGCAATGGGCGCGCGCCGAGGCGCTGCGCTGCCATCCCGATGCGCAAGTGCGCGAGGCGCCCGACGACGAGCTGGAAACCCTGCTGGCCGCGGCCTATGCCGGCAACGGCGACGCGGCCACCGTCATGGACACGGCGCAGAACGAGATCGACCTGGACCGGCTGATGCAGGACATGCCCGAAGTCGAGGACCTGCTGGACACGCAGGACGACGCGCCCATCATCCGCATGATCAACGCGCTGTTCACGCAGGCCGCGCGCGACGGCGCCAGCGATATCCACATCGAGGCCTTCGAGACGCATTCGGTGGTGCGCTACCGCGTGGACGGCACGCTGCGCGACGTGGTCTCGCCGCGCCGCGCCCTGCACAACGCGCTGATCTCGCGCATCAAGATCATGGCCAACCTGGACATCGCCGAAAAGCGCCTGCCCCAGGACGGGCGCATCGCGCTGCGCGTGGGCGGGCGGCCCATCGACGTGCGGGTCTCGACCCTGCCCACCGGCCACGGCGAGCGCGCAGTGCTGCGCCTGCTGGACAAGGAGGCCGGCCGCCTGCAGCTGGAGAAGCTGGGCATGGCGCCGGACATCCTGGCGCAGCTGGACCGGCTGCTGCGCCAGCCGCACGGCATCGTGCTGGTGACCGGCCCGACCGGCAGCGGCAAGACCACCACCCTGTACGCCTCGCTGGCGCGGCTGGACGCCAGCACCGCCAATATCCTGACGGTGGAGGATCCCATCGAATACGACCTGCCGGGCATCGGCCAGACGCAGGTCAACGCGCGCATCGACATGTCCTTCGCCGCCGCGCTGCGCGCCATCCTGCGCCAGGATCCGGATGTCATCATGATCGGCGAGATCCGCGACCTGGAGACCGCGCAGATCGCCGTGCAGGCCTCGCTGACCGGCCACCTGGTGCTGGCCACGCTGCACACCAACGATTCGGTCTCGGCGCTGACCCGCCTGACCGACATGGGCGTGGAGCCCTTCCTGCTCTCGTCCTCGCTGCTGGGCGTGCTGGCCCAGCGCCTGGTGCGCAAGCTGTGCCCGCACTGCCGCGTGCCGGCGCCGGACGAACACGGCCAGCCGGCCTGGCGCGCGGCCGGCTGCGAACACTGCAACCACACCGGCTACGCGGGCCGCACCGGCATCCACGAACTGTTCGTCATCGACGATACGCTGCGCGGCCTGATCCATGCCGACGCAGGCGAGCCGGCCCTGCGCGCGGCCGCGCGACAGGCCGGCATGCGCACGCTGCGCGAGGACGGCCAGCGCTGGGTGCGCGAGGGCGTGACCGCGCCCGAGGAAGTCATGCGCGCCACCCGCGACGCCTAGCGAGGACACCATGCCTTCCTATCAATTCGAAGCCTCGGACGCCACCGGCAAGCTCGAACGCGGCCTGGTCGATGCCGATTCGGACCGCGGCGCCCGCAGCATCCTGCGCGCGCGCGGCCTGGTGCCGCTGTCCATCAAGGAAACCGGCCGCGCGCGCGGGGCCGGCGGCCCGCAGCTGGGCACCCGGCTGTCGGATGCCGACCTGGGCTGGCTGACCCGGCAGATGGCCGGCCTGCTGGCCGCCGGGCTGTCGCTGGACGCCGCGTTGACGGCCACGCTGGAGCAGGCCGAAAAGCGCCACATCGCCCATGCGCTGGCGGCGGTGCGCGCCGACGTGCGCGCCGGCCACCGCCTGCAGGACGCGCTGGCGGCCCGGCCGCGCGACTTTCCGGACATCTACCGCGCCCTGGTGGCCGCCGGCGAGGAGTCGGGCGACCTGGCACTGGTGATGGAAAAGCTGGCCGACTACATCGAAGAGCGCAATGCGCTGCGCGGCAAGGTGCTGACGGCCTTCATCTACCCGGCCATCGTCGCGCTGGTGTCGGTCTGCATCGTGTTCTTCCTGCTGGGCTACGTGGTGCCGCAGGTGGTCGGCGCCTTCAGCCATACCCAGCAGCAGCTGCCGCTGATCACCCGCATCATGCTCGGGGCCAGCGGCCTCGTGCGCGATTGGGGCCTGGCCGCCGGCGCGGCGCTGGCCGCCGCCATCGTGCTATGGCGGCTGCGCCTGCGCGCGCCGGCGGCCCGGCTGGCCTGGCATGCGCGCATCCTGCGCCTGCCAGTGATCGGCCGCTTCGCGCTGGGGGTGAACGCGGCGCGCTTTGCCTCGACGCTGGCCATCCTGTCGAGCAGCGGCGTCTCGCTGCTGCGGGCGCTGGACGCGGCGGGCCAGACCCTGACCAACGACCGCCTGCGCAGCGCGGTGGCCGACGCCAGCGCGCGCGTGCGCGAAGGCGCGGCGCTGGCCGCCTCCTTGCAGGCGCAAAAGGTGTTTCCGCCGCTGCTGATCCACCTGATCGCCAGCGGCGAGCGCACCGGCGAGCTGCCGCCCATGCTCGAGCGGGCCGCCAGCACGCTCTCGCGCGACCTGGAGCGCCGCGCCATGGCCATGACGGCCCTGCTCGAGCCGCTGATGATATTGGTCATGGGCGGGGTGGTGCTGGTGATCGTGCTGGCCGTGATGATGCCGATCATCCAGATGAATCAGATGATCGCCTGAGCGGGGCGGCCCTGGCCGGCGCGAGGCAGGCGTATCTGCACCTGCAGGCCGGCCGGGGCGATGTTGCGGGCCGATACCGTGCCCCCGTGGCGCCGCACGCAGGCCGCCACGATGCTCAGGCCCAGGCCGGTGCCGCCGGACTGGCCGGCCGAGCCCTCGCGCACGCGGTAGAACGGCTCGAAAATGCGCGGCAGCTCGCTTTGCGGCACGCCGGGCCCGCCGTCGGCGACCTCCACCACCAGGCAGGGGCCGTCGGCCCGCAAGGCTACGCGGATGGGCCGGGCCGGATCGGTATGGCGGATGGCGTTGCGCAGCACGTTCTCGACCGCGCTGCGCAGGCTGTCGGCGTCGCCGGCCAGCATCATGTCGCCCGCGGGGGGCTCCCATCCGATCCGCACCCCGCGCGCCCGGGCCTCGAAGCGGCCGTCCTCGACCACCTGCCCGACGATCCCGGCCAGGTCCACGCGCGCCGTGGGCGGGGGCATTGCCCCCAGCCGCGCCAGTGCAAGGGTGCGCCCCACCAGCACGTCCAGGCGCTGGCCCTCGCGCTCGATGCGATCCAGCTGCAAGTCCAGCCGGTCGTCCTTGCGCCGGGCAAGTTCCACGCCCAGCATCAGCCGCGCCAGCGGCGAGCGCAGCTCGTGGGCCACGTTGCGCAGCAATTGCTCATGCGCGGCCACCAGGTCCTGCATGCGCGCGGCCATGGCATCGAAATCGCGTGCGAACTGGCCCAGCTCGTCGCGCCGCCGCGCCAGGGCCGCGGGCGTGCGCGTGGCCAGGCGGCCGTCGGCCAGCGCCCGCGCCGCCTGCTTGAGCTCGCGCATGGGGCCGGTGAACCCGCGCGTGAGCGCCCAGCACAGCGGCGCGGTCAGCACCAGCGCGGCAAGCCCCAGCAGCAGGGCCAGCTGCCAGCTTTCCAGGCGCTCCCATTGCAGCGCGTCGTAAGGCAGGAAAGCCATGTACAGGGGCTCGCCGGTGGCCAGCGTGATGGTCTGCGGATCCCACCAGGAGACCTTGCCCGCCTCGGATTCGGGCAGCACCGGAAAGTAGGCCTGCGGCGCGGCGGTGCCCGCCTCGCGCGCCAGCCGGTAGGCGCGCAGCTTGTTCTCCACCCGCTCGGGCACCACGCGCGTCAGGATGTCGCGCCCGTCCGCGTAGACGATGTAGATACGCAGGGCCGAATAACGCTCCTCGACCGCGCGCACCCAGCGGCGCAGGGCGCTTTCGTCGTCGTTCAGGCCCAGCAGCTGCGCATCGCGCGTCAGGTTGGCCGCGCTCAGGCCGTCGAGCGAATTGACGCGCTGCCAGGCGATCCCGGCCGTGAGCGAGACGGCCGCGCACACCACGATGGCGGCCGCCAGCCAGAAAGTGAGAAAGTACCGCCAGAACAGCGATCTCATGCGGCGCCGGCCTGCGCGCCCAGCACATAGCCCTGCCCGCGCAGGTTGCGCACTTGCAGGCCGGCCTCGCCCTGCTCCAGCCCCAGCTTGCGGCGCAGGCTGCTGATGTGCGTCTCGACGCTGCGGTCGAACGGCCCGGGCTGGCGTCCCAGCGCCTGCAGGCCGATGGCCTCGCGCGAGACCACCTGGCCGTAGGCGCGCATCAGCACGGCCAGGATGCGCTGTTCGGCCCCGGTCAGGACGACGCTGCGCCCGGCGATCACGGTGCGGCCGGACACCGGGTCGTAGCTCAGCGGCCCGGCGATCACCATTTCCTGCGCGGGTTCGTGCGGCGCGGCATAGAAGCGGCGCAGCACCGCGTGGATGCGCGCCTTGAGCTCGCGCGCGCTGAAAGGCTTGGCCAGGTAGTCGTCGGCGCCCAGCTCCAGGCCCTGCACCCGGTCGGGCTCGCCGCCGTGGGCGGTGAACATGATGACCGGCCGGCTCCAGCGCGCCCGCAGGCGCTTGAGCAGGTGCAGTCCGTTGACGTCGGGCAGCATCAGGTCGAGCAAGGCGATGTCGAACGGCGCCTGCGCCATCAGCGCGTCGGCCTGCGCGCCCGTGTGGGCCACCCGCACCCGGTAGTCGTCCGGCGCCAGGTATTCGCAAAGCATCTGGGCCAGCTCCGCATCGTCGTCGATCAGCAGGATGCTGCGCTTGTCCGCAAGAAGGTCTGCCATGGCATGGATGAATCGATAGGGATGAAAGTGTGCCGCCGCATGCCGGGAACAAGTGCAAAGAACGTTAAAGACGTTGCGGGCGCGCCGCTTCCCGGTCAAAAATCTCTACAATTTTAATATGAGAATTGTTTCCATTAGCATTAAGATCGTTTCACCCCCTGGAGTCCGTCTTGAAATCCGCTTTTAGCCGCCTGCTCGCTCCTTGCCTGCGCCCCGCGCGGGCCGCCCTGCTCGCCTGCTGCGCCGCCACGGCCGCCGCGGCCCAGCCCCTGCAGGTCGAGCATGCGCAGGGCAGCCTGACCCTGCAGGGCCCGCCCGCCAAGGTCATCGTGCTGGACATGGCCGCGCTCGATACGCTCGATGCGCTGGGCGTGCCGGTGGCCGGCGCCCCCACCACGCCCCTGCCCGGCCGCCTCAAGCAGTACAACGGCGACGGCTATCTGCGCGCCGGCACGCTGTTCGAGCCCAACTACGAGGTGATCCACGCCGCCAAGCCCGACCTGGTGATCGTGGGCGGGCGCTCGGCCGCCAAGTACGCCGAGGTGGCGCGCATCGCGCCGACCATCGACCTGACCGCCGACACCGCCGACCTGCTGGGCAGCCTGCGGCGCAATACCGAGACGCTGGGCCGGCTGTTCGGCAAGCAGGACCTGGCCCAGGCCAGGCTCAAGGCGCTGGACGAGTCCATCGAGACCCTGCGCAAGAAGGCCCAGGGCGCCGGCACCGGGCTGATCGTGCTGACCACCGGCGGCAAGATGAGCGCCTATGGCCCGGGCTCGCGCTTCGGCGTGCTGCACGACGCCTTCGGCATCGCGCCGGCCGACGCCAAGCTCAACACCTCCAACCACGGGCAGGCCATCTCCAACGAGTTCATCCTCAAGACCAATCCCGATTGGCTGTTCGTCATCGACCGCGATGCGGCCATCGGCCGCGAAGGCGCCTCGGCCCAGCGCCTGCTGGACAACGAGCTGGTGCGCAAGACCCGCGCCTGGCAGAACGGACGCGTGGTCTACCTGGACGCCATGAACTGGTATTTGCTGGGCAGCGCCGGGCTGACCGCCATGCAGCAGAACGTCGAGCAACTGATCCGCGCCTTCGATGACAAGTCCTAGCGGCGCGCCGGGGCCCGGCGGCCCCGACCCGCGCCGGCCGTCCCTGGCCTGGCTGCTGCTGCCCGGCCTGGGCCTGCTGGTCCTGGCGGCAATCAGCGTCAGCCTGGGAGCCGGCGACTTCTCGTTTTCCGGCCTGCTTGCCGGCACCGCGTCCGAATCCTGGACGCTGCTGGTGGCCAGCCGCGTGCCGCGCACGCTGGCGCTGCTGCTGGCCGGCATGTCCCTGGCCGTGGCCGGCCTGATCATGCAGATGCTGGTGCGCAACCGCTACGTCGAACCCTCGACGGCGGGCACGACCGAATCGGCCACGCTGGGCATCCTGTGCCTGATGCTGCTGGCGCCCGATACACCGGTGATCGGCAAGATGCTGGCGGCCACCGCCTTCGCCATGGCCGGCACCCTGCTGTTCCTGGGCATCCTGCGCCGGGTGCCGCTGCGCTCGCCCTTCCTGGTGCCGCTGATCGGCCTGGTGCTGGGCGGCGTGGTGCACGCGGTCACCACCTTCTTCGCCTATCGGCACGACATGCTGCAGTCGCTGTACGCCTGGACCACCGGCGACTTCTCGGGGGTGCTGCGCGGGCGCTACGAACTGCTGTGGATAGGCTTCGGACTGGCCTGCGCGGCCTACCTGGCCGCCGACCGCTATACCGTGGCCGGCATGGGCCAGCAGTTCACCACCAACCTGGGCCTGAACCACAGGCGCCTGACCCTCATGGGCCTGCTCATCGTCTCGGCCATCGCCTCGGTGGTGGTGGTCACGGCCGGCAACATCCCCTTCCTGGGCCTGATCGTGCCCAATGCCGTGAGCCTGGTGCTGGGCGATAACATGCGCCGCTCGGTTCCCTGGGTCGCGCTGCTGGGCGGCAGTTTCGTGCTGGCCTGCGACGTACTCGGACGCCTGGTGCACCCGCCCTACGAGATCCCCATCGGCACGGTGGTGGGCATCGTCGGCAGCGCCCTGTTCCTGCTACTGATCCTGCGCCGCAAGGGCGCCAACGCCTGATGTCCCGCTTCGCAGCCCCGCCCTTTCCGATACCGGCCGCGCCCTTGCGGCTGGCCGCGCTCGGCCTGCTCGCGGCCGGCGCCGTGCTCGCCTTCATGACGCTGGGCGCGCAAGGCGACTGGTCGTTCATCCTGGCCTTTCGCGGCGCCAAGCTTGCCGCCATGCTGCTGGTGGCCTATGCCATCGCGGTCTCTTCGGTGCTGTTCCAGACGGTCACGCACAACCGCATCCTGACGCCCGCGCTCATGGGCTTCGATGCGCTCTACGTGCTGATCCAGGCGCTGCTGGTGCTGGGCCTGGGGCTGGGATACCAGTCGCCGGGCCTGGATTCGCCGCTCAAGTTCCTGGCCGAAGTGGCGATCATGACCGGCATGGCCTGCCTGCTGTTTCGCTGGCTGTTCACCGGGGCCACGCACAGCCTGCACCGCATGATGCTGGTGGGCATCGTGTTCGGCCTGCTGTTTCGCAGCCTGTCGAGCTTCATCATGCGGCTGATCGATCCCAACGAATTCATGATGCTGCAGGACCGCATGTTCGCCTCCTTCAACACCATCCACACCGGGCTGCTGGGCATCGCCACGGTGACGCTGCTGGCCGCCTCGGCGCTGGCCTGGCGGCTGCTGCCGCGCTACGACGTGCTGGCGCTGGGCCGCGAGATCGCCATCAGCCTGGGCGTGGACTACCGCCGCACGGTGATGCTCACGCTCGTGCTGATCGCCGTCATGGTCTCGGTCTCGACCGCGCTGGTCGGGCCGGTCACCTTTTTCGGCCTGCTGGTCAGCAATCTTGCCTATCACATCATGGGCAGCGACCGCCACCGCCTGACCTTGCCGGCGGCCGTGCTGATCGCCGTGGTGTTCCTGGTGGGCGGGCAGACGCTGCTCGAGCGCGTGCTGCGGTTCGACGCCACGGTCAGCGTGGTGATCGAATTCGTCGGCGGGCTGCTGTTCCTGGTCCTGGTCACCCGCAAGGTACGCCGATGATAGAGATTTCCGAACTGAGCAAGCGCTACGGCCAGACCGTGGTGGTGGACGGCGTCTCGCTGCGCATCCCCGCCGGCGGCATCACCGCCATCATCGGCCCGAACGGCGCCGGCAAGTCCACCCTGCTGTCCATGGTCAGCCGGCTGCTGCCCATGAGCCAAGGCACGGTGGTGGTGGACGGCCTGGACGTCAGCCGGGCCGACAGCAAGCTGCTGGCGCGCCGCCTGGCCATCCTGCGGCAGGACAACCACCTGCCGCTGCGCCTGACGGTGCGCGAACTGGTCGCCTTCGGGCGCTTTCCCTACACCGGCGGGCGGCCCACGGTCGAGGATGCCCGGCACGTCGAGCAGGCCCTGCGCTACATGCAGCTCGAGCCGCTGGCCGGGCGCTTCCTGGACGAGCTGTCGGGCGGGCAGCGCCAGCGCGCCTTCGTGGCCATGGTGCTGTGCCAGGACACCGACTACGTACTGCTGGACGAGCCGCTGAACAACCTGGACATGCGCCACGCGGTGGGCATGATGCGCACCCTGCGCCGGGCCGCCGACGAGCTGGGCAAGACGGTGGTGCTGGTGCTGCACGACATCAATTTCGCCTCGTGCTATGCCGATGCCATCATCGCCATGCGCGACGGCAAGGTGGCCCATCACGGCACGCCGGCCGAGCTGATCCGGCCCCAGGTGCTGAGCGAGCTCTACCAGATACCCATGACGGTGCACGAGATCGACGGCCGGCGCATCTGCGTGTACTACGGCTAAGGCCCCGCCGTCCGCCCGGCGGCCCGGCCGGCGCGCGGGCCCGCGCCTTGCCGCTCAGGCGGGACGGGCGGCGGCCGGCGCCACTTCGCGGTCGTCGATGGGCAGGTGCAGCGCCACGGCGATCAGCCCGATGGCCAGGCAGGCCAGCCAGACCGGCAGGTACGAGCCGGCCCGGTCGTAGGCCCAGCCGCCCAGCCATACCCCCAGGAAGGAGCCAAGCTGGTGCCCCAGGAAGACGAAGCCGAACAAGGTGGCGATATAGCGCACGCCGAACATCTGCGAAAGCAGGCCGTTGGTCAGCGGCACGGTGCCCAGCCACGTCAGCCCCATCACCACGGCGAACAGGTACAGCGAGGGCGCCGACACCGGCAGCAGCAGGAAAACGGCGATGGCCGCGGTGCGCACGGCATACAGCCCGGCCAGCAGATACTTGCGGCGATAGCGTCCGCCCAGGTAGCCGCACAGGTAGGTGCCCGCGATGTTGGCCAGCGCAATCAGCGCCAGCGCCGTGACGCCGTGGCTGGCGTTCAGCCCGCGGTCCATCAGGTAGGCCGGCAGGTGGCCGGCGATAAAGGCCAGGTGAAAGCCGCAGGCCAGAAAGCCCGCGTTCAGCAGCCAGAAGCCCTTGTGCGTCAGCGCCTGGCCGATGGCCGCGCGCATGGACAGCGCCGCGCCGCCGGCCTGCGCCGTGACGCTGCGATCGTCCAGGGCGCGCGCCAGCGGCGCGACCAGCACGCCCAGCAGCGCCAGCGCCAGCAAGGCGGCTGGCCAGCCCATCCCGCCGATGAAAGCCTGCACCCCGGGCACCAGCAGGAACTGCATCAGGCCGGCCACCGCCCCGGCCACCCCCAGCGCCCAGCTGCGCCGCTCGGGCGCGCTCAGGCGGCTGACAGCGCCGTACACCACCGCGAACGAGGTGGCCGACAGGGCCAGCCCGATGACCACGCCCGCGCCCACCAGCAGTTGCAGCGGTGTCTGGGCCTGCTGCTGCAGCAGCAGGCCGGCCGCATACAGCACGCAGCCGGCCACCGCCACGCGCGTGGTGCCGTAGCGGTCGGCCACCATGCCCGCGGCCGGCTGCGCCAGCCCCCAGACCAGGTTCTGCACCGCCAGGGCCAGCGCAAAGTCCTCACGCGTCCAGCCATGCGCCATGACCATGGGCGGCAGGAACACCCCCTGCACGTGCCGGGTGCCCATGGCAAAGCCGATGATCACACCCGCGCAGACCACCAGCGCCAGGGCGGTGCGGGCGCCTTGGGACGGCAGGCCGGCGCTCATTGCGCGGCTCCGGCCGCGCGGCCCGGCGCGCCGGCCCACTGCAGCGCGTCTTCCAGCCTGTCGTCGCCCCAGAACAGCTCCTGGCCGACGAAGAAGGTC
The DNA here is from genome assembly GCF_037026685.1 of Orrella sp. JC864. Classification (NCBI taxonomy): domain Bacteria; kingdom Pseudomonadati; phylum Pseudomonadota; class Betaproteobacteria; order Burkholderiales; family Alcaligenaceae; genus Orrella; species Orrella sp. JC864. The sequence continues at coordinate 212,338 of NZ_JBANET010000001.1, forward strand.
GGCGCGCCGAACACGCCGCGCGCCTGGGCGGCGTCGGTGGCCTGCCTGAGCGCGTCCTTGGCCGGCTGCCCGCCCGCCCGGGCGATCCAGGACTCGGCCGGCTGGCCCAGCGCCTGCAGCACGCCGGCCATCGTGCCGGGCGCCTGCAGGTCGCAATCGTGCACGAAGTTCTGGCGGAACACCGCCTTGCAGAAATCGACATACCAGGGCTCGTCGCGCGCCAGCAAGGCAAGGCGCGCGGCCAGCAGGCTGTTGCGGGGAAATTCGCTGGGCGCCTTGAACGGCAAGCCGAAGCGTTCGGCCCGGCGCGCCACGTCCCGCAGCAGGTAGGCGCCCCGGCCGGGAAACAGGCGAAACGGCGTGTCGTTCATGCCCTGTGCCTTGAATACCGGCCCAAGCAGGAAGGGCTGGTAGCTTACCTGCACGCCGGCGCGGGCCGCCAGGGGCTGGATGCGCATCAGCGACAGATAGCTGTAGGGGCTGGCGAAATCGAACCACATCTCGATGCCGGAGGGCGAGGTCGGTGCGGGCATGACGGGGCTCCACCAGGCGGGACGGCCGGCGCGATTGCCGGACAACCATTCCTCGCCTGCAAGTGACAACGGCCTGGAAATTCGCTACGGTCTGATTACATCGCTGCCGCCGCCCTGCCTCAAGCGACTTTTACGCCCGGCTCGCATGAGCCATGGGAATGCCACCCCTGTCCGCCGCCGATATGTCCCTGCCCCTGCACAAGCTGCCCAATCTGGAACTGGTCCGTGGCTTCGTGGCCGTGGCCCGGCGCATGAGCATCACCCTGGCCGCGCAAGACCTGCACCTGACCCAATCGGCGGTCAGCAGGCAGGTGCGCAGCCTGGAGGCCCAGATGGGCGTGCTTCTCCTGGAGCGCGGCTTTCGCGCGATCTCGCTCACGCCGGCCGGCGCGCAGCTGTTCCGGCTGGCCGACCCCTGGATGCAGGAGATGGGCGAGCTGGCCGAGCGGCTGCGCCAGGAGGATGCGCGCCGGCCGGTCACCATCACCGCCAGCATCGGCGTGGCGGCCTTGTGGATACTGCCGCGCCTGGGCGCCTTCCAGGCCGCCCATCCGCACATCGACGTGCGGGTGGCGGCCAACAACCGCATCGTCGATCTGGCCCGCGAGGGCGTGGACCTGGCGATCCGCTACGGCCCGCGGCACAGCGCGCCGGAAGGGGCGCGGCGCCTGTTCGGCGAACATCTCGTCCCGGTGGCGCGCCCGGGCCTGCTGGCCGGCCCGGAAGGATTCGCCCAGGCGCTGCCTGGCCTGACCCTGCTCGAATACGACGATCCGGCGCGTCCCTGGCTGCAATGGCCCGATTGGCTGGCCGCGCAGGGGCTGCACGCGGCCAAGCCGCGCGCGATGCTGCGCTTTAACCAGTACGACCAGGCGGTGCTGGCGGCGCTGGCCGGGCACGGCGTGGCGCTGGGCCGCCTGCCGCTGGTCGCGCCCATGCTGGCCGATGGCCGCCTGGCCGCGCTGGCGCCGCACAGCCGGATCAGCGCGCCCTATGCCTATTGGCTGGTGCGCCATCCGCACGCGCAGGCGCCCGAGGCGCAGGCGCTGGCCGAATGGGTGGCGGCGCAGGCCGCGGCGCAGAACCTGGGGCTGGACGCGGCGGATTGACCCACCCTACGCCCGGTCGCCATCCAGCCGGCGTACCGACGCGGCCAGCGCTGCAAAATCGAATGCCCGCGCCGGCCGCAGCCAGCGCATCAGCACGGTGACCGCCACCGGCGTCAGCGCGGCCACCAGGAAGGATTCGAGCAGCGTATCCATGGGCTGGCCCGGCGCGGGAAACAGCGCCAGCCCCGCCACCAGGCCGGCCAGGGTGCCGGCCATGGCGGTCAATCCGTCGTGGCGCCGGCTGAACAGGCCATAGAACACCGGGAAGGCCGCCGCCGAGCACAGCAGGTCCGCCAGCAGGAACAGGTACAGCACGCTGTAGCCCTGCGCGGCCACGATCATCACCGGGACCGCCAGCAGATAGACCAGCCAGCGCGACAGCCGCATCAGCTGGCGGCTGTCGGCCCGCGGCAGGACGCGGCGCAGGTCCACGGCGATGATGCTGGAGACCGCGCTGATCGCCGTATCGGCGCTGCTCATCACCAGGGCCAGTCCCAGCGGCACCAGCGCGATGGCGACCCACAAGGGCATGTGCTGCTTGAGCAGCGCGAACACCGCCACCGAACTGCTGCCTGGCGGCTGCAGCGCCACGAAGGCCAGGCCGAACAGTCCAAGGGCGAAGATGAAAGGCACCACCATCAGCCCGCCCAGCAGGAAGCCGCGGCGCATGTCGGCGGTGCTGCGCGCGGCATAGACGCGCTGCCAGTTGCCTTGGTGGAACACGCCTGTGAGCAGGATGGCGAAGAAAAAGGTCAGGCCGGCCTTGATGCCGCTCCAGTCGCCCAGGTCCAGCAATTGCGGCGCCCGCTCCTGCAATGCCTGGACCGTGGGGCGCGTGCCGCCGGCGGCGTGCCAGCCCAGGGCGAGCAGCCCCAGCAGCAGCGGCACGATGATGGCCATCTGCAGCTTGTCGGTGAAAATGGAAGCACGCAGTCCGCCATAAGACGTGTAGATCAGCGTGCTGCCCATGACCACGGCCGCGGTCACCCACAGGGGCACCGGCGCCAGCAGCGCCACCAACTGCCCCATCGCGGTGATTTCGGCCGACAGCGCGATGAACAGGTAGAACAGCATGATCAGCAGCACCAGGCCGTACAGCCCACGGCCGTAGCGCGCGATCAGGAATTCGGTCAGCGTATGGCCTTGCGGCATCAGCTCGCGCATGCGCCGGCCCAGCGGGATCATCGCCAGGCGCGGCGACATGGCGCCCAGCGCGTAGCCGAGCACCGCCGCCAGGCCCCCCCAGGTGGCGGCCTGCGCCGGCGCAAACAGGATCCACGCGCCCAGGCTGGAGGCCATCAGGGTCAGCAGCGTGGCCAGCGCACCCTGGGAGTTGCGCGCGACGATGTAGTCCTCCAGGCTGCCGCGGTCGCGGCGCGACGCCCACAGGCCGGCGGCCACGAACAAGGCGGAAAACAGGAAGAGCCAGAGCAGCGCAGCCTTGTCGCTGAGCATGATGCGTGCCTTTGCCCGGCCCGGTGGCCGGACCGCTTGCGGCGCCGGAAAGACGCCGCGGGACCGAGGGAAGGGGCAAGGCGGGCGCGAAAGGCCGCGCGCGATCGAACGCCTCCTTCCCTTCGCCGGCATGACCCGGATCAGGTTCTAAGGGTTACCGCGACATGCCGCGGAATCTCAGCCCGAAACCGGACTCCCCCAGGAACTGGGCCGAAGGTTACGAGCGGCATACCCGCTTGTCAACGCGGGGACTGGGGAAAACGCGCATGTCGGGGACGGCGTTTTCCTATTAACGTATACGTTAATGCATACGTAGATTCATCATGACCGAAGCCCCCGCCCTTGCCGCCGACCCGGGATCCTCCCTGACCGAGCAGGCCTACCAGCAGCTGCGACGCCGCATCCTGGACAACGCCTGGGCGCCGGGCTACCAGGCGCTGGAACAGGAAATCGCGCAGATGCTGGGCATGAGCCGCACGCCTGTGCGCGAGGCGCTCATCATGCTGCAGCGCGAAGGCCTGGTTAAGGTCATTCCCCGGCGCGGCATGCGCGTGCTGCCCATGTCGCCGGCCGACATGCGCGAGATCTACCAGGTGTTGACGGCCCTGGAGTGCATGGCCGTCGAGATCGTGGCCCGGCGCGGCGCCAGCGAAAGCGAGTTGCAGGCCCTGGAGGCCGCGACCGGCGACATGGCCGCCGCCCTGGCGGCCGACGACCTGCAGGCCTGGGCGGATGCGGACGCGCGCTTTCACAAGCAGCTGGTCCTGCTGTGCGGCAACCGCCACCTGTACCAGACCGTCCTGAACTACTGGGACCGCGCGCACCGCGCCCGCCTGTTCACGCTGCGCCTGCGGCCCAAGCCCGTGCAGTCCACGCAGGAGCACCAGGCGCTGGTCGAGCGCCTGCGCGCGGGCGACGTGCAAGGCGCCGTGCAGGTCAACCGCGAGCATCGCGAACGCGCCAGCCGCGAGCTGCTCGCCATCTTCGAACGATTCCACCTACAACAAGTGTGACCTCCCTCATGAACAAGAACTACGCCATCGCGGTCCTGCCTGGAGACGGCATCGGCCGCGAAGTCATGGCCTCGGCCCTGGCGGTGCTGCAGGCCGTGGCGCCGCGCATCGGCCGCGGCTTCGATACCCGGCAGCATCCGGCCGGCGCGCAGCACTATGCCGAAACCGGCCAATCCCTGCCGGCGCCCACCTTGCAGGCCTGCCGCGAAGCCGACGCCATCCTGTTCGGGGCCATGGGCCTGCCCCACGTGCGCGGCGCCGACGGCACCGAGATCATCCCGCAGCTGGACATCCGCTTCGCGCTGGACCTGTACGCGGGCGTGCGCCCCATCCGCACCTTCGAAGGCCTGCCCACGCCGCTGGCGCATCCCGAGGCGGCGCGCATCGACCTGGTGCTGGTGCGCGAAAACACCGAAGGCCTGTTCTACGCGCGCGGGCGCGGCGTGATGCAAGGCGAGGACGCCGCGCTGGACACCATGAAAATCACGCGCGCGGGCACCGAGCGGATCTGCGATTTCGCGCTCAAGCTGGCGCAACGCCGCCGCGAGCAAGGCCGAGCGGGCCAGGTCACCAGCGTGGACAAGGCCAACGTATTCCAATCGATGGCGTTCTGGCGCCGGATCTTCGAGGAGCGGGCCCGGCGCTTTCCCGAGATCGCGACCGAAAGCGCCTACGTCGACGCCATGGCGCTGAACCTGGTGCTCAAGCCGTGGCGCTACGACGTGCTGGTCACCGAAAACATGTTCGGCGACATCCTCTCGGACCTGGTGGCCGCGCTGGTGGGCGGCATGGGCATGGCGCCCTCGGGCGACATCGGCGACCGGCACGGGCTGTTCCAGCCGGCGCACGGCACCGCGCCCGACATCGCCGGCCAGGGCATCGCCAATCCCACCGCCATGATTCTTTCGGCGGCGATGATGCTGGACTGGCTGGCGGACCGCCACCAGGACACCGCCCTGGCCGACGGCGCGCGCGCCATCGAGACCGCGGTGCAGCAGGCCTTTGCCGGCGGCGCGGTGCGCCCGCGCGAGTTCGGCGGCACCAGCGGCACGGCCGAGATCACCCGCGCGGTGATCGAAAGGCTGCAAGGCTGAACGCAAGCGCTGCCTGGCCGATCCGCGCCGCGCCGGACTGCGGCGCCGCCCCGCTATTGCACAACGACCAACGAGCCCCTTCGAACGGGCCATAAGGAGACGACATGAAACGCCTATTGAGCCACGCCCTGCTGGCGGCCATTGCCCTGACCGGCGCCGCCGCCCACGCGCAGTACCCCGAAAAGCCCGTACGCATCGTCGTGCCCTCCCCGCCCGGCGGCAGCACCGACCAGCTGGCGCGGCTGATGGGCCAGAAACTGGCCGAGAAATGGGGCCAGTCCGTGGTCATCGAGAACAAGCCGGGCGCCGGCCTGACGCTGGGCGCCGACTTTGTCGCGCGCCAGCCGGCCGACGGCTACACCATCCTGATGGGCGCCGTGCATCATTCGATTGCGCCGGCCGTGCGCAAGCAGCTGCCCTACGATTTCCAGAAGGACCTGGCGCCGGTCACCATGGTGGCCGTGGTGCCCAATGTGCTCATCGTGCCGGCGTCCTTTCCGGCCAGCACCACCCGCGAAGTGATCGAACAAGCCAAAAAGCCCGGCAGCCAGCTCACCTACGGCAGCACCGGCGCGGGCACCGCGCACCACCTGATCGGCGAGCAGTTCAACGACATGGCGGGCACCACGCTCACGCACATCCCCTACAAGGGCAGCGGCCCGGCGCTGGTCGATCTCATGGGCGGGCGCATCGACATCATGTTCGATACCGTGGCCTCGTGCCTGCCGCACATCCAGAGCGGCAAGGTCAAGCCCATCGCGGTGGCCACCGGCAAGCGTTCCTCGGCCCTGCCCGAGGTGCCCACGCTGGCCGAATCGGGCCTGCCCGGTTTCGACATCGGCTCGTGGTTCGGCTTCCTGGTGCCGGCCGGCACGCCCGCCGAGGTCATCGAGAAGATCCATCGCGACAGCGCCGACATCCTGGCCGAACCGGCCGTGCGCAAGCAGCTGCTGACGATGGGCGCCGAGCCTGTGGGCAATACGCCCAAGGAAATGGCCGAACAGATCGCCCGCGAAATGCGGGAATTCCAGGCGCTGGCCGACAAGGCCAATCTGAGCGTCGACTGACGGGAGCCCCATATGTCCGCCGTACTGGCCGTCGAGTTTCGCATCAAGCCCGAGCACATCGAGGACTTCGCCCGTGCCATCGCGCACAACGCCCGGCAGTCCGTCGAAAACGAACCGGGCTGCCGGCTTTTCGATGTCTGCCGCGACCCGGCGGACCCGGCGCTGTTCTTCCTGTATGAAGTCTACGACGACGAGGCGGCGGTGCAGGCGCATCTGAAAAGCCCGCACTTCCTGCACATGGATGCCCGGACGGCATCGTGGGTCGCCGCCAAGACGGTGCGAAGGCTGACGCTGGCGCAGGCCTGCCGGGACGCGTAAGCACACCCGCACCGCGGCGGCCGAAGCCGCCCTTGCGCGCAAGGTGCCCGAGTGTGCTACCTTGTGGCCCACGACACGGGGTGTCCCGGCTGGGCCGGGGCTGAGATCACACCCGTCGAACCTGCCCCAGCTCACACTGGCGAAGGGATGTCCGCGGCGCCGCGCCGCATGCGTCTCCTCGCCCACGGAGACACGCTTGCCCACCGCAACTTCCCTTTCCGAACAGATCGTCCTGGTGACCGGCGGCGCGCGCGGCCTGGGCGCGCACATCAGCCGCGCCTTCCTGCGCGAAGGCGCGCGCGTGGTGATCAACTACCTGCGCAGCAGCCAGGCGGCCCAAGCCCTGGCCGGCGAACACGCCGGCCGCGCGCTGGCCGTGCAGGCCGACGTGCGCGACCCCGAAGCCGTGGCCGCCATGCTGGCCCAGGCGCGCGCGCATTTCGGCGCGCCGGTCACCACGGTGGTCAACAACGCCCTGCCCGATTTCAGCTTCAACGGCGATGCCCGCCCCGGCGCCGAGGCGCTGCGCTGGGAGCAGGTGCTGCAGCAGATGGAAGGCAGCGTGCGCGGCGCCCTCAATACCGTGCAGGCGGCGCTGCCCGGCATGCGCCAGGCCGGCGGCGGGCGCATCGTCAACGTGGGCACCAACCTGTTCCAGAACCCGGTGGTGCCCTACCACGACTACACGGCCGCCAAGGCCGCGCTGCTGTCGCTCACGCGCACGCTGGCGCAGGACCTGGGCCCGCAGGGCATCACCGTCAACATGGTCTCGGGCGGCCTGCTGCGCACCACCGATGCCTCGCGGGCCACGCCCGGCGAGGTGTTCGACCTGATCGCCGCCAGCACGCCGCTGCGCCGCGTCACCACGCCCGAGGAGTTCGCCGACGCGGTGCTGTTCTTTGCCTCGCCCTGGTCGCGCGCGGTCACCGGACAGAACCTGGTGGTCGACGGCGGCCTGGTCAAGCAGTAGGGCCCGGCGCGCCATGCTGCACCTTAACCTGTTCATCTTCGGCTGCGGCCATCACCGGGCCGCCTGGCGCGCCCCCGGCTCGGCGGCCGAACGGCTGGGCGAGATCGCCTACTACGAATCGCTGGCCCGCATCGCCGAGCGCGGCAAGCTCGACGCGGTCTTCTTCGCCGACGGCCACAGCGCGGAAAACGTGGCCGACGGCCCGCGCTGGTTTCTCGAACCGCTGACCGCCATGGCGGCCATGAGCCGCGCCACCGAACGCATCGGCTTGATCAGCACGGTCTCCAGCACTTTTTACACGCCCTTTCATGCGGCGCGCATGCTCGCTTCGCTGGATCACATCAGCGGCGGGCGCATGGGCTGGAACGTCGTCACCTCGATGTTCGACGCCGAGGCCCGCAACCACGGCCATGCCGCCATGCCCGACCATGCCTGGCGCTATGCGCGCGCGCAAGAGTTCGTGGACGTGGTGCTGCGGCTGTGGGACTCCTGGGATGACGGGGCCATCGTGTGCGACCGGGCCGGCGCCTATGCGCGCCCGCAGTCGGTGCGCGCAGTCACGCACCACGGCGAGCATTTCCCCCAGGTGCAAGGCCCGCTGACCGTGCCGCGCCCGCCGCAGGGCCATCCGGTGCTGTTCCAGGCCGGCTCCTCCGAGCAGGGCCGCGCGCTGGCGGCCCGGCACGCCGAGGCCATCTACGCCGTGGCCTACGACCTGCCAGCCGCGCAAGCCTACTATCGCGACATCAAGCGGCGCGTGCGCCAGGCCGGCCGGCAAGACCCGGTGCCCATCATGCCGGGCCTGGTGGTCTACGTGGCCGCCACCGAGGCCGAAGCCCGCGCCAAGCAGCGCGCCCTGGACGAACTGCTGCCGGCCGAGACCTCGCTGCGCCAGCTGGGCACCTTCATCGGCCAGGACTGCATGGATTGGGACCTGGACGCGCCGGTGCCGTCCCTGCCGCCGCTGCAGGCCTACACCGGCCCGAAGGGGCGCTACGGCACCATCCTGCGCATCATCGAGACCGAGCGCCCCACCGTGCGCCAGCTGCTGGGCCGGCTGGCCGCCGGCGGCGGCCACTGCACCGTGGTCGGCACGCCCGAACAGATCGCCGATCACATGGAGCACTGGTGGCGCAACGAAGGGGCCGACGGCTTTAACCTCATGCCGCCCTCGCTGCCGGACGGCATCGAGGACTTCGTCGAACAGGTCGTCCCGGTGCTGCAGCGCCGCGGCCTGTTCCGCCGGGACTACGAGGGCGCCACGCTGCGCGAGCACCTGGGCCTGGCGCGCCCGCCCCGGCGTTAACATGGGCGCGCCATGACAGAACCTGCCCCCGCCCTGAAGGAGATCTTCAACGCCGAACGGTTGCGGCACATTGCCGAGCAGACCGCGGCCGTGCACGCCGGTTTTGACCGGCGCCGCTTCCTGCGCCTGGCCGGCCAGGACCTGGACGCGCTCTCGCTGATGCAGCGCCTGCGCCGCGTCTCCCAGGCCCTGCACGCCTGCCTGCCGGACGACTACCCCCGGGCGCTGGAGATCCTGCAAGCGCTGGCCCCGCGGCTGAATCACCGCTTCGTGACGCTGGTCCTGCCCGACTACGTGGCCTGCCACGGCCTGCACGATTTCGACCTCTCCATGCAGGCGCTCAGGTTCTTCACGCCCTTCGGCACCTCGGAATACGGCGTGCGGCCCTTCCTGCGCCAGGACCTGCCGCGCGCGCTGGCGCATCTGCACGCCTGGACCCAGGACGATGACGAGCACGTGCGCCGGCTGGCCAGCGAAGGCGCACGCCCGCGGCTGCCATGGTCCTTTCACCTGGACGCGCTGCGGCGCGACCCCGCGCCGGCGGCGCAGATCCTGGAGCGCTTGAAGACGGACGAGAGCCTGTACGTGCGCAAGTCCGTGGCCAACCACCTGAACGACATCGCCAAGGACAATCCGGAGTGGCTGTTGCAGCGCCTGCAAGGCTGGTCCACGCAGGATCCGCGCACGGCCTGGATCGTGCGCCACGGCCTGCGCACCTTGATCAAGCGCGGCGAACGGCGCGCGCTGGCCCTGGTGGGCGCGGGCGAACCGGCGCAGGTCCGCTTGCAGGCGCTGGCCGTGCAGCCAGGCCGCCTGAAGCTGGGCGGGCGCATCGCGCTGAGCCTGACGCTGGTGTCGACCTGCTCCCGGCCGCAGCGCCTGGTGATCGACTATGCCATCCACTACGTCAAGCGGGACGGCACGGCCGCGCCCAAGGTATTCAAGCTCAAGACGCTGGAGCTGCCGGCCGGCGCCACGCTGACGCTGACGCGCACCCAGCGCATGCAGGACTTCAGCACCCGGCGGCATCACCCCGGACGCCATGCAATCGACCTGCTGGTCAACGGCGAGCGGCTGGGCGGTTGCGAATTCACCCTGCTGGCCGGCTGAAAGGCCCGGGTCAGAAGCGGTAGCCCAGCGCCAGCGTGGGCACCCACGGGTCGATGCGAGCCTTGCCGATGGACTGTCCGTCCAGTTTCAGGCGCGAGGAAATGTCGATATAGCGCAGGCTGGCATTGAGCATCCAGCGCCCGCCCAGCTCGATGTCCGCGCCGGCCTGCAGCGCCACGCCCCACGAGTCGGCCATGTCCAGCTTGCTGCCGGCCAGCGCGCCGCGGGTTTCGGTATCGAAAAAGCGCGTGTAGTTCAGTCCCACCCCCACATAGGGCTGCACCCGCGCATCGGGCAGGAAGTACCACAGCACGCTGAGCGTGGGCGGCAGCTGCCGGGTGCTGGCGATGCGCCCCTGCGCCGCGCCCGAGGCCGAAACGTCGTGCCGGAACGGGGCCGCGCCCAGCAGCTCGATACCGACGTGGCGCGTGGCCATGTAGGTCACGGTAAGACTGGGACGCGTGGCATTGCCGGCATCGAGCGCCACCGCGCCATCCAGCACGCTGCCGTTGCCGGACTTGGGCCGCACCTGGCTGGCCCCGGCCTTGAGCAGCCAATCGCCCGCCTGGTGGGCCAGGCCGGCGCCCACGGGCAGGATGGCCAGCAGCGTGCCGGCCAGGGCCAGGCGGGCACGCGCGCAGTACCTCGACATATCGATTTCTCCAAGCACATAAGACAGCGCACAGCTTGGCAGCTTTGCGCCGGGCCGGCCTTGCGGAAAATCAAGCGCGACGAAGGGCGGCCCGCATCCCGGCGCTCAGCCGCGCCCGGCGCCGGCCGGGCGGCGCGCCGAGCAGGCCACGCCAGCCACGACCAGGGCCGAGGCGGCCGCCAGCCACAGATCGAGCGGCTCGCGCAGGGCCAGCGTGGCGAACAGCAGCCCGGCCACCGGCACGGCCAGCAGCGCCATGGACGTGAACGAAGCCGGCATGCCGCGATTGACGGTGTTCATGGCCCAATACGCCAGCACGGTGCCGACCAGGCTGGCGTAGGCCAGCAGGCCCCAGAACCGGGGCGCCGATGGCAGGCGCGGCAGGCCCTCGACGGCCAGGGCCAGCGCGCCCAGCAGCGTGGCGGCCAGCAAGAGCTGCCAGGGCAGCAGCGCGAAGGCGGCGGTGCGCCCCGGGTGGGCGCGCCCATACACGATGCAGGCCGCCCAGCACAACGCCGCGCCCAGGATGCAGGCATGGCCGGCCAGCACGCGGCTGTCGTGCCAATCGAAGGCGCCGGGCCGCAGCATCAGGGCCAGGCCGGCCAGCCCCAGCAGCAGGCCCAGCACCCGCGCGGCATGCAGGGGCTCGCCGAGGAACAGCCGGGCGGCGGGCAGCACCCACAGCGGCGTCGTATAGGCCAGCACGATGGAGCGGCCAGCCGGCAAAGCCTGCAGCCCCAGGCTGCACAGCAGGGAAAACGCCGTCATGTGCAGCACCCCCACGCTGCACACCAGCGGCAGGTCGGCGCGGGCCGGCGGGCGCACCCCTGCCCGCGCCAGGCACAGCAGCCATAGCCCGGCACAGGCCAGCAAGGCCCGCAGCGCGGTGGCCCACAGCGGCGAGACGTAGTCGAGCAGGGCCTTGCTGACCGACCAGTTCGCGCCCCAGGCGGCGACGACAAAGGCTAGCAGCAGGCAGGCGCGGCGCAAGGGCAGGTCGGCGGGGGACATGGGGGCGATCCGGAAAAAATGCAGGCAGGCATGCAGGATAAGCCGGTTCGCCTTGCCGCCGGCATCGATGTTTTCTACACTGGGATGTCAATTTTCCTCATATCTTCATGGCTACCCTGCCCTCGCTCAACGCCATCAAGGCCTTTGACGCCGCCGCCCAGGCCGGCAGCTTTTCATTGGCTGGCGAGCAGCTTCATGTCAGCCACGGCGCCATCAGCCATCAGGTCCGGCAACTCGAATCCCAGCTGGGCTGTGAGCTTTTTACTCGTCATCCCCAAGGCGTCCAATTGACCGAGGCGGGCCGCTTTCTGCACGATTGCACCGGCCGCGCATTGGCCGACATCGCCCGCGCCTGCCAGGCGCTGCGCCAGCGCCACCTGCATCCGGTCCTGCGCCTGGGCTGTCCCGGCAGCTTCATGATGCAGTGGCTCATTCCCCGCCTGGACGCATTCTCGCGGCGCAGGCCCCGGCGCTGGCTGCAGCTGCAGGCCGGCGCGGGCCTGGCGCAATTGCGCCAGGGCGGCGTCGACGCCCTGCTGCATTTCGGCGCCGCGCCCAGCGCGCCGGACCTGGCCGCCTGGCCCCTGGCCGAGAACGACCTGGGGCCGGTCTGCGCCCCGCCGGCGGGCAAGCGCGCCGCCGGCGTGCAGGCCTTGCTGGCGCGGCCGCTGCTGGCCACCGCCTCCCATCCGCAGGCCTGGCAGCTCTGGGCCAGGACATACGGCCTGGAGCGGCCCGCCGCGGCGCCCGCCATGCGCTTCGAGCAATTCATGTACATGATCCAGGCCGCCATCGCCGACCTGGGCGTGGGCATCGCCCCGTCCTTGCTGGTCAGCCAGGAACTGCGCGAAGGCCGGCTGGCCGCGCCGCTGGGCTTCGTGCGCACCGGCCAGCGCGCCTGGCTGCTGGCGCGCGCCGGCCGCGACCAAGACGCCGCGCTCCAGGCCTTGCGCGACTGGCTGGCGCAGGCCATGGCCCAGAGCCAGGCGCAGCCGGCCCGGCGCCCGCCGCCTGGCCCGCATTCCCGGCCGGCATGCCAGCCTTGCGCAAATTCCGCTTGAAGCGGGCGCCGCGATGCATTGCAATGCGTGCACGATGACCGAGCATGCTTCGCACTCCTGCCCGCCGGACGGCCTGGCCTTCACCCTCGAGGCCGCCGACGGCTACGCCCTGGGCGCGCGGCTGTGGCCGCAGCCTGCGGCCCGGCAGGCGGCGCCCGTGGTCATCATCAATGCCGCCACCTCGGTGCAATGCCGCTACTACGCCCGCTTCGCGGCCTGGCTGCATGCCCACGGCATGCACGTGCTGGCCTACGACTATCGCGGCATCGGCCTGTCGCGCCCGCGTCGGCTGCGCGGCTTTGCCGCCTCCTGGACGGACTGGGGGCGGCTCGATTTCGGGGCGGCGCTCGATTGGGCCCTGCAACGGTTTCCCGGCAGTCCCGTCGATGTCGTGGCCCACAGCTTTGGCGGCGTGGCCATCGGCATGGCGCCTTTTGCCGACCGCATCCGGCGCGCCGTGACGGTGGGCGCGCAGTTCGCCTACTGGCGCGACTACGACCGCCGCCAGCGCGCAGCGATGCTGTGCAAGTGGCACCTTGCCATGCCGCTGGTCACGCGCTGCCTGGGCTATTTTCCCGGCAAGCGGCTGGGCTGGCTGGAGGACACGCCCGCCGGCGTGGTGTACGACTGGACGGCTCGCGCGCCGCGCTACCCGGACCGGCCCAGCGCGCGCCGGCTGGCGCGGCAAGGGATCGAGCTGCCCTTTGCCCGGGTGGGCGCGCAATGGCTGGCCATCAGCCTGGCCGACGACCCGTTCGGCACCCCGGCGGCCACCGACAGGATGCTGGCCCTGTACCCGGGCAGCGAGCGCTGGCACCTGCGCATCGCGCCCGCGGACATCGGCGTGCCGCAGATCGGGCATTTCGCCTTTTTCCATGCCCGCTTCCAGGACACCCTATGGCCCCTGGCCCTGCAGTGGCTGGCCGGCGGCGCCTTGGCCCCCGGCTGGCCCGGCCGGCTGGCAAGGCCCTAGCGCCCGCCAGCCACCTCGATGAAGCCGCCCGTCGTATAGGCCGATTCGTCCGATGCCAGCCACAGGATGGCGGCGGCCACCTCCTCGGCCTGGCCGCCGCGCTTGAGCGGCACGTTGGCCTTGACGCGGTCCACGCGCCCGGGCTCGCCGCCGCTGGCGTGCATATCGGTATAGATGAAACCCGGCCGCACGGCATTGACGCGGATGCCCTCGCCCGCCACCTCGTTGGCCAGGCCCACGGTCAGCGTATCGAGCGCGCCCTTGGACGCGGCATAGTCCACATACTCGCCCGCCGCCCCCAGGCGCGCGGCGACCGACGAAACATTGACGATGGCCCCGCCGCGCCCGCCGCGCGAGCGGGCCATGCGCCGCACGGCTTCGCGCGCGCACACGAAAGCGCCCACCACGTTGGTGGCCAGTATCCGGCCGATCCGGGCCGCGTCCATGTCCGCCACGCGCATCTGGCGCTCCAGCACGCCGGCATTGTTCACCAGCACGTCCAGGCGGCCCCATTGGCGGTCCACGGCCTCGAACAGGGCCACGGCCTGTTCCTCGCTGGCCACGTCCGCGGCCACGGCGACGGCCTGCCCGCCTTGTTCGCGTATGGAGGCCACCACCTTCTCGGCCGCCTCGCGGTCGCTGCGGTAGTTCACGCAGACGGCGTAGCCGCGGCGCGCCGCCAGCAGGCAGGTGGCCGCGCCGATGCCGCGGCTGCCTCCGGTTACGATCATTACCTTATCCATCTTGTCTCCCTGTTGTACGGTATGGATGCGGCCGCCTGCCTTGCGTGGCCGGCGCCGCCTGATTTTAAGGAGAATCGCATGATCGGCTATGCCATGCTTGGCACCGCGGACCTGGCGCGGGCGCTGCGCTTCTACGAGCCGCTGATGCAGGCGCTCGACATGCAGCCTTGCTGGCGGGACGAACGCTCGGTTTCGTGGGGCCGCGAGAACGACAAGCGGGTGCCGCGCTTTTTCATCGGCCTGCCCTTCGACGGACGGCCCGCCTCGGCAGGCAACGGCACCATGATCGCGTTCCAGCTGCCCACCACCGGGCAGGTCGACCGCGCCTATGCCGCCGCCATGGCGCACGGCGGCAGCGACGAAGGCGCGCCGGGGCTGCGCCCGCAATACGGGCCGACTTTCTACGTGGCCTATGTGCGCGACCCCGACGGCAACAAGCTGGCCTTCGCCTGCTACGACGCAGACCCGGCGCGGCAGGAAAACCGCTAGGCCCGTTCAGTCTCCCGTCCAGGCGCGCACGAAGCTGTCGGGATCGGGCCGGTGCGCCGGGGGCAGCTCGGCCGCCGGCGTGCCCACCGCGATGAAGCCCAGGAAACGGTAGTCCAGCGGATCGAAGCCCAGGGCTTCCTGCACCGCTTCGACATAAGTGCCCAGGCCGGTGCTCCAGAAGGCGGCGTAGCCCAGCAAGTGCGCCGCGTTGAGCAGATTCATGGCCGCCGCGCCGGCGGCCAGCAATTGCTCCTGCTCGGGGATCTTGGTGTTGTCGTGGTCGATCTTCTGGGCCACGGCGATCAGCGTGGGCACCTTGGAGAGCCACTGGCGCGTGGACTTCTCCTTCTCGGACGTCATGCGCGGATCGCCGCTGGCCTTGACCGCCGACAAGGCCACGTCGGCCAGGCGGGACACCGCCTGGCCCTGGATCACGGCAAAGCGCCAGGGCCGCAGGGCGCCGTGGTCGGGGGCGCAGGCGGCCGCCTCGAACATCTTGCGCAAGGCCTGGGCATCGGGCCCGGGCGCGGTCACGAACTTGCAGGAACGACGGCCCAGCAGGCCGTCCAGTGTGGATACGCTCATCGAAAACTCGTTTCAGGAAAGAGACGGGCCTTAGCCCAGGTGCGTGTGGCGCTCGGGACGCTCCTCGGCCTGCATGGCCGACAGGCCATGCAGGATGCCACAGTCTTCGGCCGTCGAGCGGGCCGGGCCGCAGCGCTGGCGCAAGGCAAGCAGCTGCGCCTTGAGCTGCTGCAATTCGTCGATGCGCTCGTCCACGTGGCGGATGTGCGCATCGAACAGGTCGTTGATGCCGCCGCAGCCGGCCCGCTCGTCGTCGGCCAGCGCCAGGATGGCGCGGATCTCCTCGTGGCTCATGTCCAGGGCGCGGCAATTGCGCACCAGGCGCAGCCGCTCCAGATGGGCCTGGCCGTAGCTGCGGTAGTTGTTCCCGCCGCGGTCGGGCTCGGGCAGCAAGCCTTCTTTTTCGTAATAGCGTATGGTCTCGACGGTGGTGCCGGCAGCCTGGGCCAGTTCTCCGATACGCATGCGAAGCTCCGGGTAAAAAACGCCGCAAGGGCATTGACCCTATAGTAACTCCAGGGTGTGCAATAAGGGCTGGTTTTTTTCGTTTCAGGACCTGCCGCCATGGCGAAAGCATGTTGCAGCCACACCCATAGCCCGCCTGGCGCGCCGCAGCGCCCGGCGGCCGAGCTGCGCGCCGGCCCGGACCAGACCCTGAGCCGCTACCGCATCGAGCAGATGGACTGCCCCACCGAGGAAGGCCTGATCCGCGGCGTGCTCGAGCCGCTGCCGGGCGTGCACGGGCTGTCCTTCAACCTGATGCAGCGCCAGCTCACGGTGCTGCACGAGCCGGCCGCCGAAGCGCGCGTGCGCCAGGCAATCGGCTCGGTGGGCATGACGCCCGTGCCCATCGGCGACCATGCCGGGCCGCCGGCGCCGGCCGCGCCCTCGCCGCGCAAGGCGTGGCTGCTGGGCGCCGCTGGCCTGCTGGCCCTGCTGTCCGAGGCGGCGCATTTCGCCGGCGCGGCCCCGTGGCTGAGCGCCGTGCTGGCCCTGGCGGCCATCGCCGCCTGCGGCGGCACCACCTACCGCAAGGGCTGGATCTCGGTGCGCCACGGCAACCTGAACATCAATGCCCTGATGAGCATCGCGGTCACCGGCGCGGTGCTGATCGGCCAATGGTCCGAGGCGGCCATGGTAATGGTGCTGTTCAACGTGGCCGAGCTGATCGAGGCGCGCTCGCTGGACCGGGCCCGCCACGCCATCCGCGGCCTGCTGGACCTGGCGCCGCAGACCGCGCTGGTGCAGCAGGCCGACGGCCAATGGCTGCGCCAGCCGGCGCAGGCGCTGGCGCCCGGCATGCGGGTGCGGGTCCAGCCGGGCGAGCGCATCGCCGCCGACGGCATCATCGAAAGCGGCGCCTCGGCGGTAGACCAGTCGGCCATCACGGGCGAGAGCCTGCCCCAGGAAAAGGCGGCCGGCGACAGCGTCTTTGCCGCCACCGTCAATACCTATGGCAGCTTCGACTATCGCGTCACGGCCGCCGCCGGCCAGAGCACGCTGGCCCGCATCATCCACGCGGTCGAGCAGGCGCAAGGCAGCCGCGCGCCCACCCAGCGCTTCATCGACCGCTTCGCGCGCATCTATACGCCGGCCGTGATCGCCGCGGCGGCGGCCGTGGCCGTGCTGCAGCCGCTGGTGCTTGGCGTCGGCTGGCTGGAGGCGGTCTACCGCGCGCTGGCCCTGCTGATCATCGCCTGCCCCTGCGCCCTGGTGATTTCCACGCCGGTCACGGTGGTCAGCGGCCTGACCGCCGCCTCGCGCCGCGGCATCCTGGTCAAGGGCGGGGCCTATCTGGAGATGGGCCGCAAGCTGCGCTGGCTGGCGCTGGACAAGACCGGCACCCTGACCCACGGCCGGCCCAGCCAGACCGACTTCGAGCCGCTGGGCGATGCCGACGCGGCCCGCGCGCGGCAGATCGCCGCCAGCCTGGCCGAGCGCTCCGACCACCCGGTATCCAAGGCGCTGGCCCGCGCGGGCGGCCAGGACGGACTGGCCCTGCTGCCGGTGCACGGCTTTGCCGCCCTGCCCGGGCGCGGCGTGCGCGGGGAGATCGACGGCGCGGCCTATCACCTGGGCAACCGCCGCCTGGCGCAGGAGCTGGGCCTGCTCGATGCGGCGCTGGCCGCACGCCTGGACGCCTACGAGGCGCAAGGCAAGTCCACGGTCGTGCTGTGCCAGCCCGGGCGGGCGCTGGCCGTGGCGGCCGTGGCCGACACGGTGCGCGAGGACAGCGCCGCGGCGCTCCAGGCGCTGCGCCGGCTGGGCGTGCGCACCGTCATGCTCTCGGGCGATAACGGCGCCGCGGTGCAGGCCATCGCCCGGCAGGTGGGCATGGAGCAGGCGCGCGGCGACATGCTGCCCGAGGACAAGCAGGCCGAGATCGCCCGGCTGCGCGGCCAGGGCGCGGGCGTGGGCATGGTGGGCGACGGCATCAACGATGCCCCGGCGCTGGCGGCGGCCGACGTGGGCTTTGCCATGGGCGCGGCCGGCTCGGGCACCGCCATCGAGACGGCCGACGTGGCGCTGATGGACGACAAGCTGGGCAAGATCGCCACCTTCGTGCGGCTCTCGCGCAGCACGCACCGCGTGCTGGTGCAGAACATCGCGCTGGCGCTGGGCATCAAGCTGGTCTTTCTGCTGTTGGCCCTGGGCGGGCACGCCAGCCTGTGGATGGCGGTGTTCGCCGACGTGGGGGCCAGCCTGATCGTCGTGGCCAACGGCCTGCGCCTGCTGGGCAGCCGCCATGCCGGCCCGGCCGACGCGCCGCGCCCGCGGGCGCCCGGTCCCCTGGGGCAGCCGGCCTGAGCGTGCAGGGGCAGGCGTTTCGATTCTGTAAGCAAGGTGAGCGCATCTGAAAAGCGGGCCATGCCGGCCCGCTTTTGCTTATGCTGGGGCGATCGGAACCCGTCCCTTTCGGCATGAACGATTTCTGGACCGTCGCCCTGGGCGCCCTGCAGCAGGAATTCTCCGACATGAACGACGTCGAGGATGCCGTGCGCATCCTGGTGCGGCTGTTCGTGGCGATGGTGCTGGGCGGGCTGATCGGCTTCGAACGGGAATCATCGGGCAAGTCGGCCGGCCTGCGCACCCATATGCTGGTGGCCGTGGGCGCCGCGCTGTTCGTGCTCGCGCCCAGCGTCAGCGGCATGGAGATCGGCGACCAGAGCCGCGTGCTGCAAGGGATCATCGCCGGTATCGGCTTTCTGGGCGCTGGCGCCATCATCAAGGCGCACAGCCACGAACAGGTCAAGGGCCTGACCACGGCGGCCAGCATCTGGCTGACCGCCGCGGTGGGCATCACCGCCGGCATGGGCCGCGAGATGCTGGCGCTGGTCAGCACCTTGTTCGCGCTGTTCATCCTCGGCGTGCTGCACCGCTTCGAACGCAAGATCGACGTCAACCCCACGGCGCGCCACGGCGGCCAGGCCAAGAACGCCAGGCAGCCAGGCGCGCAGGACGGAACCGGCAACAATCATTCAGTTGACAGTAAGGATGGCTCTTGATGTAATGCACGCGCTCTCACGGGGAGTAGCCGGAGCTTTCTACGAAGCTCCCGCAGTGTCGTCAGCACGGAAGCAACGGTAGCGATCCCGTATCGCCGCCTCGGCTCCCGGCACTGCGGACCTCGCAACATCCGTTGCAGGCCTGGCGAGACCGGAATTGGCTATCCATCAACCATCCGTTCTCACAAAGGCTATCCATGGTATCCATCGGTACCCCCTTGCTGTGGTCGGCGTTCGCCGGCTTCGTCATCATCGCCCTGCTGATCGACTTCTTCGCGCTCAACCGCCAGGGCACCCACAAAGTCACCATGCGCGAGGCCGCCATCTGGTCGGCCATCTGGGTGGCGGTCAGCTTCGTGTTCGTCGGCCTGCTCTGGTGGGGCCTGGGCGGCCTGGGCGACGATGCGGCCGCGCGCGCGCTGGCCAACGACAAGGCGCTGGAGTTCATCACCGGCTACCTGGTCGAGAAGGCGCTGGCGGTGGACAACATCTTCGTCTTCCTGATGCTGTTCACCTATTTCGCCGTGCCGGCCGAGTTCCAGAAGCGCGTGCTGATGATCGGCATCCTGGCCGCCCTGGTGCTGCGCGCCATCCTGATCCTGATCGGCGCCTGGATGATCGCGCAGTTCCACTGGATCATGTATGTGTTCGGCGCCTTCCTGGTCTTTACCGGCATCAAGATGTGGTGGGCCGCCGGCCAGGAGCCCGACCTGGAAACCAACCCGGCGCTGCAATGGGTGCGCAAGCGCGTGAAGATCGCGCCGGACTACGACGGCGAACGCTTCTTCACCCGCATCGACGGCAAGAAGATCGCCACGCCCATGCTGCTGGTGGTGCTGCTGATCGGCATCGTGGACGTGGTCTTCGCGGTCGATTCGATCCCGGCCATCTTCGCGATCACGCTCGATCCGTTCATCGTGCTGACTTCCAACGTCTTCGCCATCCTGGGCCTGCGCGCGCTGTACTTCCTGCTGGCCGGCATGCACGAGCGCTTCCACCTGCTGCCCTACGGCCTGGCGCTGGTGCTGGTGTTCATCGGCACCAAGATGCTGCTGATCGACCTGTACAAGATCCCGGTGGCATGGTCGCTGCTGGGCACGGTGTCCATCCTGGCCGTCACCATGATCCTGTCGGTGATGGTTCCCGCCAAGAGCGGCGAGAAGACGGGCGGCGCCTATCCATTCAGCGGCAAGCGCGAAGGCCAGCGCCCGGCCGACAGGCAGCACTGAGCACGCGGCCCGGGCGCGCCGGCTAGGCTGCCGGGCCGCGCCCGGCCTGGCGCATGACTTCCAGGAAAGCGCCGATGGCCGGGTTGCCGTTGTCCGGGTGCCGGGCCGCCACCAGGGCGGCCCGCATCGCGCCCGGCCCCCTGATGCCGATATAGGCCAGCACGTCCATGCGCATGCGCGCCAGCGAGGCCGGCACCACGGCCGCGCCCATGCCCGCCTCGACCAGCAGCAGGATCGTCGGGATCATGCTTTCCTGCACGATGTCGGCCGGCTTGCCGGCCGCCTCGATCATCAGGCGCAATACCTGGCTGAAGTAGCGCGAGCGGCTGCGCGCATAGCCGACCAGGGGCAGCGCCAGCACCTGCTCCATCGTGACCCAGCGCCGCCGCGCCAGCGGATGGTCGCGCCGTAGCGCCAGCACCATGGGCTCGTCGTACACCGGCTCGGGCGCCAGGTCGGCGTCGGCAAAAGGCGGGCGCAGCAGCGCCAGGTCCAGCCGGCGCGTATGCAGCGCCTCGGGCATTTCGCTGGAATTCATCTCCTGCAGATCGACCAGGATGCCTGGATAGCGCTGGCGAAACCCCAGCAGGGCCTGCGGCAGGTTCGAATAGGCCGAACTGGGCGTCAGGCCGATGAGCAGCTGCCCCGTCTGGCCCTTGGCGGCCTGGCGTACCGCCCGCACCATCGCATCGCTATCGTCGGCCAGGCGCTTGATGCGCCGGTGCAGCTCGGCCCCCGCGGCGGTCAAGCGCACGCTGCGCGTGGTGCGCTCGAGCAGCTTGACCTCCAGCAGTTCCTCCAGGCGGCGCACGCTCTGGCTCAGGGGCGGCTGGCTCAGGTGCAGCCGTTGCGCGGCGCGCCCGAAATGCAGTTCGTCGGCCACCACGGCAAACACCTGCAGCAAGCGGCTATCGATCATGATTATGTCGCCGGACAAATCAATATCAAAGAAAGACAGTATTAGACAACACAATACCGGCTTCCTAAGATGCCCCCTAGCCATCACCGGCGTCCGTCAACCAACAAAAGGGGAACATCATGCCCGCCCATACCCATCCGGTCCGCCTGCTTGCCGGCATCCTGGCCGCCGGCGTCCTGGCCGCCGCCAGCGCCGGGGCAGCCGCCCAAGCGTCCTACCCCTCGCAGCCCATCACCTTCGTCGTGCCCTATGCCGCCGGCGGCAGCTCGGACACGCGCGCGCGCCAGCTGGCGCAAAAGCTCTCCGCCTCGCTGGGCGTATCGGTGATCGTCGACAACAAGCCCGGCGCCAGCGGCAACATCGGCACGGGCCAGATCGCCAACGCCAAGCCGGACGGCTACACCATCGGACTGGGCAATTTCGCGCCCATGGCGGTCAACGCCGCGCTCTATACGCTGAACTTCGATCCGGTCAAGGACCTGGCGCCCATCGCGCTGATCGAACGCGGACCGCTGGCGCTGGGCGTGAGCCGCCAATCGCCCTATGCCGACGCCGACGCGCTGGTGCGGGACGCCAAGGCCAACCCGGACAAGCTGAACTACGCCTCGACCGGCGCGGGCAGCGCCTCGCACCTGGGCACCGAGCTGCTCAAGAGCCTGGCGGGCTTTCACGCCACGCACGTGCCCTATCGCGGCGGCGCGCCCGCGGTCAACGACCTGATCGCCGGCAACGTCGATTTCTACGTCGAGCTGCCCAGCCTGTTCCTGCCCCACGCCAGCGGCGCTGCGCCGCGCATCAAGATGCTGGCGCTGGCCTCGGACAATCGCGTGCCGGGCCTGCCGGACGTGCCCACGTTCAAGGAACTGGGCCTGCCGGGCATGGTGATGTCCAACTGGTTCGGCGTCGTCGCGCCGGCCGGCGTGCCCCAGGAAATCATCCAGACCCTGAACGAACACATCAACCAGGCCCTGCAGGCCCCGGACTACCGCAAGATCGTGGAATCGCAGGGCGGCGAAGTGGCAGGCGGCTCGCCGCAGGACTTCAAGGCCTTCATCGCCAGCGAGAGCGAACGCTGGCGCCAGTTGATCGCGCAGCAGAACATCAGTGTGCAATAACCCCGGCGGGCCGCCACGGCCCGCGGCCTCGCCTATCCGGCGCGCCGCCGCGCACGCCGGATGCACTGTCTGGAACACCATGTCCCTGAAAGCGACGTCCGACCCTTCCCTGCCCGCGCCGGCCGGCCCGCCCGCCGATGCCGGCCCCATGTGCCTGGACGCCCTGCTGGGGCGCGTGCGCGCGGCCGACGAGCAGCTGCGCGCCTGGACCTGGCTGGGGCGCCCCGCCGGCGCCGTACCCGGCACATCCGTCGCCAGCCCGCTGGCCGGCGTGCCCTTCGGGGTCAAGGACGTCATCGACGTGGCGGGCATGCCGACGCGTTCGGGGTCGCCGGCGACCCCGAGCGAGCCCAAGCCGCTCGATGCCACCTGTGTCCTGCTGCTCAGGCAGGCCGGCGCCGTGCCCATCGGCAAGACCGTGACGGCCGAATTCGCCTATTCGGCGCCCGGCCCCACGCGCAACCCCCACAATCCGGCCCACACGCCGGGCGGCTCGTCCAGCGGCTCGGCCGCCGCGGTGGCCGCGGGCATGGTGCCCTTCGCGTTGGGCACCCAGACCGGCGGCTCGATGATCCGGCCCGCCGCCTTTTGCGGCGTGGTCGGCTTCAAGCCCAGCTTCGGCAGCGTCCCGCGCCAAGGCATGCATGTGCTGTGCGAAACCCTGGATACCATCGGCTGGTTCGCCGATGGCGTAGGCCGGGCGGCCGAGATCGCCCAGGCGCTGATGCCGCGGACCTTGGCGCCGCCCGTGGGCGGCCGCCCCGCGCGCGTGGCCGTGCTGCCCTGCCAGGCCCTGTCGCCGCTGAGCCCTGCGGCCGCGCAGGCCTTGCGATCCGCCCAGGATGCCCTGGCCCGGACCGGGGCCAGCCTGAGCACCCATGCCTGCGACCAGGCGCTGCAGGAACTGCTGTTCCTGCACACCCGGATCATGAACGCCGAACTGGCGCACGGCCTGCTGCCCACGCTGGCGGTGCACGGGCCGCAACTGAGCGCCGCGCTGCGCCAGGCCTTGCAAGAAGGCCTGGCCATCTCCCACGCCCAATACATGGACCTTCAGCGCCGGCGCAGTGCGCTGGCCGCGCGCTGGCGCGAACGTTTCGAGCAGTACGATTTCATCCTGACACCCAGCGCGCCGGGCGAAGCGCCCGCCGGCCACGCCTCCACCGGCTCGTCCGTGCTCAACCGGGTCTGGTCGCTGCTGGGCTGGCCCTGCGTACACCTGCCCACCGGCTGGGGCAGCCACGGCATGCCGGTAGGCGTGCAGTGGGTGGGCCAACCGGAGCAGGACCACGAACTGCTGGCCTGGGCGCATGCCCTGCACGGCGCGCTGGACCAGCGCCAAGGGCACGCGCGCCCCTAGCCGTCCCTGGGATGGCGCCGGGCCCGCTTGCGCGCCAGGCTGACCACCAGCGCAGGCACGCCGGCAACCAGCAGCACGAAGCCCGCGGCCAGCAGCCCGTTATGGCCAGTGGACATTCCGAAGGCGGCCAGTACGAAGCCGCCCAGCAGCAGCGCGATGGCGACGATGGCAAATCCGTTCATGCATGGGGCTCCGACGTTGCATGAAACCATTATGCCCAGGCGCCCCGGCCCGCTTGTATCAGGAAGGCAGCGATGGTGAGCATCGGATGCGGCGGGCCGGCCCGCCCGCCGCCGCGGCGTCGGTACAATCGCGGCACCCCCGTCCCCCGACCGACCTGGAAAAAAGCGTGCGTCTTGCCACCTGGAACATCAATTCCCTGAAAGTCCGACTGCCGCAGGTGCTGGCCTGGCTGCAGGCCAACCCCGTGGACGTGCTGTGCCTGCAGGAGCTCAAGCTCACCGACGAGAACTTCCCGCTGTCGGCCTTTACCGACATGGGCTACCACGCGGTATGGACCGGGCAAAAAACCTATAACGGCGTGGCCATCATCGCCCGCGAAATGCCGCAGGACACCGTGCGCGACATCGGCAACTACACCGATGCGCAGCGCCGCGTCATCGCGGCCACGCTGCCCTCGCCGGCTGGCGAGATCCGCGTGGTCTGCGTGTATTGCCCCAACGGCCAGGCCGTGGCCAGCGAGAAATACGAATACAAGCTGGCCTGGTTCCTGGCCCTGCGCCAGTGGCTGCGCGAAGAACTGGTGCGCTATCCGCGCCTGGCCGTGCTGGGCGACTACAACGTCGCGCCGGCCGACGAGGACGTGCACGACCCGGCCAAATGGGAAGGCCAGGTGCTGTGCTCCGAACCCGAGCGCAAGGCGCTGCGCGACCTGCTGGACCTGGGGTTCAGCGATGCCTTCCGCCTGTTCGAGCAGCCGCCCAAGTCCTTCAGCTGGTGGGATTACCGCATGCTGGGCTTTCGCCGCAACGCGGGGCTGCGCATCGACCACATCCTGCTGTCCGAGCCGCTGCGCCAGGCCTGCAGCGCCTGCGTGATCGACAAGGGCCCGCGCGGCAACGAGCAGCCTTCGGACCACGCGCCGGTCGTCGCCACGCTGGATTTTTGACGGCCCGAGCCGCCGGCGCACCGGGTCACGCTATATAACCAAAGGAAATCCAGTCAGCATTTAATATTGTTTGTCGAAACAAAGGCGTCCTTGATACCGTGTCGGCATATTGCTATGCAAAGTCTCTTATACGGAGTCCGACCATGAACAAACCGCTGCGTGCCCTGCTGATCGCGGGCCTGCTGCCCTTCGCCGCCCTGGGCACGGCCCAGGCCCAGTCCGAGCTGGACGCCATCGAGCGCGCCGGCGTCATCAAGATCGGCACCGAAGGCACCTACGCCCCGTTCACCTACCACGACGGCGCCAACGGCCTGACGGGGTTCGACGTGGAAATCGGCCGCGCCATCGCCGAGAAGCTGGGCGTGAAGGCCCAGTTCGTCGAGGGCAAATGGGACGGCCTGATCGCCGGGCTGGACGTCAAGCGCTACGACGTGGTCATCAACCAGGTGGGCATCACCGATGCCCGCAAGGCCAAGTACGACTTCTCGGATCCGTACATCACCTCGCCGGCCGCGCTGATCGTGCGCAACGATAACGACAGCATCAAGACCTTCGAGGATCTCAAGGGCCGGCGCTCGGCCAATACCCTGACCAGCAACTTCGGCCAGCTGGCCCAGCGCTACGGCGCGCAGATCGTGCCGGTGCAGGGCTTTAACGAGTCCGTGGACCTGCTGCTCTCGCGCCGGGTCGAGGCCACCGTCAACGACAAGCTGTCGTACCTGGACTTCAAGAAGCAGAAACCCGATGCGCCGGTCAAGGCCGTGGCCTATGCCCAAGGCCAGGACCTGAACGCCTCCGGCGTGCTGATGCGCAAGAACAATCCCGAGCTGCGCGAGGCCATCAACAAGGCCCTGGCCGAGATCCGGCAGGACGGCACCTACAAGCGGATCTCGGAAAAATACTTCGGCGTCGATCTGTCGGCCGAACAGTAAGCTTCCGGCCGGCGCACAAGCATGCAGGACACGACATGGATGCCCGGCTGGCTGCAACTGATGGCCGACTCGTTCTGGCCGCTGCTGCAGGCCGGGCTGAAGTTCACCGTGCCGCTGACGCTGCTGTCCTTTGCGGCCGGCCTGGCGCTGGCTTTCGTGGTGGCCCTGATCCGGCTGTTCGGGCCGCGCCCGCTGGTGCTGCTGGTGCGCTTCTACGTCTGGCTGGTCCGCGGCACGCCTCTGCTGGTGCAGCTGTTCGTCATCTTCTACGGCCTGCCCACGCTGGGCATCGTGCTCGATCCCCTGCCCGCCGCGCTGATCGGCTTCACGCTGAACGTGGGCGCCTATAACTCGGAGGTCATCCGCGCGGCGATCGAGTCCATCCCCAAGGGCCAATGGGAGGCCGCCTATTCGCTGAGCATGACGCGCGCGCAGGCCATGCGCCGCACCGTGCTGCCCCAGGCCGCGCGCGTGGCCGTGCCGCCGCTGGCCAACTCCTTCATTTCGCTGGTCAAGGATACCTCGCTGGCGGCGGTCATTACTGTGCCCGAGGTGTTCCAGGCCGCCCAGCGCATCGCCGCCGTCACCTACGAGCCGCTGGTGCTGTACCTGGAGGCGGCGCTGATCTACCTGGTGTTCTGCTCGGTGCTCTCGGCCCTGCAAAGCCGGCTCGAGCGCCGCTACGGCCAGCACGCCGTCTTTGCCGGGAGGCTGCGATGATCCGGCTGCAAGGCATCGTCAAAAGCTTCGACGGCAATCCGGTGCTGCGCGAGGTGGACGTGGACATCGCCGAAGGCAGCGTGACCGCGCTGGTCGGCCCCTCGGGCAGCGGCAAGAGCACGCTGCTGCGCTGCGTGAACCTGCTGGAGGTGCCCGAGGCCGGCACGCTGCGGCTGGGCGACGTGCAGGTGCGCTTTCGCGCCGATGCCCGGCCGCCGCGCGAGACCGTGCAGCAGATGCGCCGCCAGACCGGCATGGTGTTCCAGAACTTCCAGCTCTTTCCGCACCAGAGCGCGCTGGACAACGTCATGGAAGGCCTGGTCACGGTGCAGAAGTGGGACAGGCCGCGTGCCCGCGCCCGGGCCATGGAATTGCTGGAGAAGGTCGGCATGGCCGCCAAGGCCGACGCCTGGCCGGCCACCTTGTCGGGCGGGCAGCAGCAGCGCGTGGCCATCGCGCGGGCCCTGGCGCCCTCGCCGCGCGTCATGCTGTGCGACGAGCCCACCTCGGCGCTGGACCCCACCCTGGCCGGCGAGGTGGTGGAAGTGCTGCAGCAGCTGGCCGCGGAAGGCATGACCATGCTGATGGCCACCCACGACCTGCGCCTGGCCGCCAGCATCGCGCAGCAGGTCATCTTCCTGGAAGGCGGCACGGTGGTCGAGGCCGGCGCGCCGCGCCAGGTCTTCACGCAGCCGCGCGACGCGCGCACGGCGGCCTTCGTCTCCACCCTGACGCAAAGCGTGCTGCCGGCCGACTGGGGCATGAACGGCCGATAAGGCGATGACCGGCGTTTGCCGGGCCCAGGAACGGCGGCGCAAAAACATGCTATACTTTTGCGTCTTTGGGGCGGTAGCTCAGCTGGGAGAGCGTCGCGTTCGCAATGCGAAGGTCGGGAGTTCGATCCTCCTCCGCTCCACCATTTCAAGTTCCGGAGTGATCCAGAGAAGTGTGGCGTTAAGCATTATGTCTTATTCTCCGGCAGCTTTATGCTTAACCCCACAAGAAGCTCAAAACAGCGCCCTAAGGCGCTGTTTTTGTTTGGGTTTACGGCTGCGGTCGTCTCCCTATTTCCATTGACTGCTAGCGCGTCGTGGGGGTAATTCTGTGCGTGCCTTCTAGACGCACGAGAGTCTTGGAGTTTTCCTGAGCTATTGATAACCGATGAGAACTCAATGAAGCCCGATCATCAATACATCGTCGTCCTGCCGCATGCCAGTGAGTTTCCCGAGCCGATGACATTGAAGAAGGGGGATTGGGTTTCGGTTGGCGAACTATACGACGGCCCCGAAAGTTGGCCCGGTTGGTATCTCTGTACGGCGCCAGGGCAGGCGGCTGGCTTCGTGCCGGAGCAAATCCTTGATCGACATGCCGATGGGACCGGCACGATGCTGGAGGATTTCACCAATCGGGAGCTCAATGTCGCGGAAGGCGAGTTGCTATATGGCGCGCGCCGATTGAACGGCTGGCTATGGGCAACCCGTATCTCTGATGGCGCGACAGGATGGGTGCCTCTCGACAACATACGCGCCGCCGGTTCGGGATCCTGAATAGCTCATTGCTGGGGACTGTCGGAAATTCTGTGTGTGAGCCGGTTGATGAAGGCGAAGAACGGCGTGATGGCCTCCCAGTTGCGCCGTCAGCTTTGGACAAGTGAACGTCCATCTCGGCGTTGAGCATGCGCTTGGCCAAGGCCTTGTTCAGATCTCCGATCAGTCCCGAGGAATCGAGAGCCGTCTTCGGATCTCGCCCTGCCAGCAGGCTATCGAGCAATTCGGCCGGGAACGGCCAAGCGTCTTTCTTCGCCATACGTCCTTCCTTGCCCAGCGGGCAGTGTATGGCTCAAACACAGAAATTCCGACACTCCCCCATCGACCCGGCATGCACAAGGACAGACTGATGCTTAAAGAAGCACCCTCCTGCCTAAACCGCCACCAGCGCAAGAAGTTGCGCCCTGGCGGCGCCGCGTGCGGAAGTCGCTTCAGACGTGGCCGACCAACCAAATCGGAAGCCACGCGCTCACAAGCCCGATGCGGTGATTAGTGGCCTCATTCGCCGCACATGACGCGGAGAATGATTTGCCCTTGCGGCGAGTTGGGTGTTTAATCTCCGCATGAATAGCGGAGAAAAATGCTACATCTGGCAGGCCGACGACTGGCCGAAGTGGCGCTACGACCTGTCGGCGCTCGCTGGGCCGTTGACCGAGGTCAGCCGCGCCCAAGGCGTGCTGCTGGGCCGGCTGGCCGACGTCGGGCTGGTGCTGCGCGGTCAGGCCAGCCTTGCCGCGCTGACGGAGGACGTGGTCAAGACCAGCGAAATCGAAGGCGAAGTGCTGAACGTGGAATCGGTGCGCTCGTCCATCGCTCGGCGTCTGGGCGTGGACATCGGCGCGGTGGCACCGGTGGATCGGCACGCCGAAGGCGTGGTCGAGATGGTGCTTGACGTCACCTCCCAGAGCGCCGAGCCACTGACCGCCGAGCGCTTGTTCGGCTGGCACGCGGCGCTGTTCCCGACCGGCTACTCCGGCATGAGCAAGCTCACCGTGGGCCAGTGGCGCGACGATGCGGCCGGGCCGATGCAAGTGGTGTCCGGGCCGGTGGGGCGACGCAAGGTTCACTTCCAGGCTCCGCCCGCCGACGTGCTGCCTACCGAGACGGCGCGGTTTTTGGCATGGGCCAACGCGGACACGGGCGAGCCTGCGCTCGTCAAGGCAGGCCTCGCGCATCTGTGGTTCGTGACGCTGCACCCTTTCGACGATGGCAACGGCCGCATCGCCCGCGCCGTGGGCGACCTGTTCCTGGCCCGCGCCGATGGCAGCCCGCAACGCTTCTACAGCCTGTCGGCCCAGATCCAGCGCGAACGCAAGGACTACTACGACGTGCTGGAGCGCACGCAGAAGGGCACGCTCGACGCCACCGGCTGGTTGTCGTGGTTCCTTGGCACGCTCGGGCGCGCCGTCACCAGCGCGCAGTCAACGCTGGACGCCGTGCTGGTCAAGGCGCGTTTCTGGCAACGCTGGGCAGGTACGCCGCTGAACGAACGGCAGGTGAAGCTGCTCAACCGCCTGCTCGACGGCTTCGAGGGCAAGCTCACCAGCAGCAAGTGGGCCGCCATCGCCAAGTGCTCGCCCGACACCGCGCTGCGCGACATCACGCAGTTGCTGGAGTTGGGCGTGTTGAAAAAAACGCCGGGCGGCGGACGCAGCACCGGCTACGAGCTGGCGGGCCAGTAGGCCGGTGGCGCGGATGCAGCGGTCAGACGGCAGCGATGCCAAGGCCTGTGCAACGATCTGCGTTGCTCCCCCGGATCAAGCTGCGCGTGGATGCCGGGATGACGACATCTGATGCTCTTGCCCAAGTGGCTCCGCTTGCGGTTGAAGGTCCAAGGCTTTCTTGCGTCTACAGGGCCGCGGGCTGAACAAGTCAGGAACGACGCCGCCAAGGCTTGAGCGTGTGCAGATCCAGCAGCGTGAACCGGCCGCTGTCTTGCCATCCGCCCGTATCGATGTAGTAGACGTTGCCGAGCTGCGCCGGCTTGCGCAGCGTCATATGCCCATGGACCACTGCACGCACATTGCGGACAGGCTGGACATATTTCATCCGATAGCGGTCTATGGACCACAGGCAGGCATCCTCATCCTGCTGGCTGAAGGCAGCGCCGTGGATGGCTTGCCAATCGTCATAGGGAAAGTCGGCATGAACCAGGCCGACGAGGCCCTGCGCCGTTTCCACCTCGATGGCCAACGGCAAGGCGCCCAGGCGGGCCGCGATACGCGACTGGGTATCGCTATCGCAGGCGTCCAGCCAAGCGCCTCCATGAGCAAGATGATCGATGTCCGGGATCGGGTCGCTCATTGCCCGCCGCAGCGTCATCAGCTCGTGATTGCCACGGATGGCATGAAACCAGGGGCGGTCCAGCCACGCCAGGACATCGAGAGACTCCGGCCCACGGTCCACCAGGTCTCCTACGGAAAACAATCTGTCGCGTTCAGGCGAAAACCCGACGGCCGTCAGTGCGGCCCCCAGCCGGCTGAAATGGCCGTGGATGTCGCCCACGGCAAAGTCACGCCCCTGGGCGTTCAAGCAAAAGCGTCGAACCCGGGCGTTTCCAGTTCGCATATAGGCGTTTATTGAGTCCACCAAGCGTATTATCGGCCCGATCGCAGCCCTGTCGCCTGGAGCAGATCGGCCCGCCCCTGCCCGAGTTTGCGGCGCAAATACAACAGGCAGCCCCGGCCGGAATAGGGCGAAAAAAAACCATTTCGTAACCATGCGGTAAAACCCGCATGCTTGGCCGGCGCCCCCGCCCGCCTGGGCTTTTCGCCCTTGGCCCGAGAGGGCGGATGCGCCGGCCCAGGGCGTGGCGGCCCCCCTTTTTGATGCGCCTGAATACCGGTGCGAGTTTCTTTTTGTAGCATCGTTATTCTTTCCTCACATCCTGACGGGCTGTCCTAAAATGGCCTTGATCCATAATCCATTCAAACCTGGGCAAACGCCCGCGGCCCAGCACGCGAGCCCCGTCCAGGCATGAAGAGATCACGCAAGCCTCAATAAGGAAGACGAAATGATGAAGATGCGCAAATTGCCCGCCGCCCTACTGGCTGCCACCGCGGGCCTGGTCGCCACCGCCGGTGTGGCGCAAGCGGAAACCTCGGTGACCCTGTACGGTATCGTCGATGTGGGCATCGGTTATCAGAAGATCAAGGGCCAAGGCGTGAACAACAGCCGCACCGGCCTGATCGACGGCGTCAACAGCGGTTCGCGCTGGGGCCTGCGCGGCTCGGAAGACCTGGGCAACGGCAAC
Organism: Orrella sp. JC864; assembly: GCF_037026685.1. Taxonomy (NCBI): domain Bacteria; kingdom Pseudomonadati; phylum Pseudomonadota; class Betaproteobacteria; order Burkholderiales; family Alcaligenaceae; genus Orrella; species Orrella sp. JC864. The sequence continues at coordinate 243,537 of NZ_JBANET010000001.1, forward strand.
CGCGCCATCTTCCAGCTGGAAAGCGGCTTCAACCCCCGCACCGGCCGCTCGGCCCAAGGCGGCCGCCTGTTCGGCCGCCAGGCCACCATCGGCCTGGCCGGCGACTCCTGGGGTCAGCTGACCGCCGGTCGCCAGACCAACGTCACTTCGCAGTTCTTCTCCAGCATCGACCCGTTCGCCGCGTCGTTCGGCCAGTCGAACATCGGTTCGGTCTTCTCGCAAGCCAACACGCTGCGCTATGACAACCTGATCCAGTACATCACCCCCAGCTTCGGCGGCTTCCAGGCCGGTATCGGCTACTCCTTCGACATCGGCGAGGACAGCCTGGCGGGCGATCTGGGCGACGATTCGAACACCTGGGCCACCGGCAACAAGACCCGCGCCATCACCGGCGGCGTGCGCTATGCCAACGGCCCGCTGAACCTGGCGGCCACGGCCGACTACCTGAACCCGCCCAACAACGCCACCGGCGGCAAGGGCCCGACCCGCACCTTCGGCTGGATGGTCGGCGGTTCGTACGACTTCGAAGTGGTCAAGCTGGCGCTGGCCTATGGCCAGACCGAAGACGGCTGGTTCGGTTCGCCCGGCCTGCAAAGCGGCCAGTCCTTCACCCTGCCCGGCGGCGGTTCGGCCGGCAACTACTTCGGCCTGGCCAACGGCAAGGACGTGAACAAGTCCAAGGTCAAGTCCTACCTGGTCGGCCTGTCGGCCCCCGTGGGCCCCGGCAGCCTGTTCGGTTCGTGGCAGCGCGCCGATCCCAGCAACGACAACCTGACCGGCGACGACGCCACGATGAACATCTACAGCCTGGGCTACACCTACGACCTGTCCAAGCGCACCAACCTCTACGCCTACGGTTCGTATGCGAAGAACTGGGCGTTCCTGGACGACGTCAAGAGCACCGCCGTGGGCGTGGGCGTGCGTCACCGCTTCTAAGCCAGTGCCCGGCCCGGGCGCTTGCCCGGGCCGTCCGGTCTGCCAGACGGAACCCCACGGCTGGCAGACCGCAGAACCGGGCGGCATCGCAAGATCCGCCCTCGGAAAAGCCGCTTGCCAGGAAGCGGCTTTTCTGTTTTTTGCCGCCGGGCCGCCCCAGGGCAAGAACGGCCCTCTCGGTAAGCAGCAAGCCGAATTTTCCTTTCGTGACACATGGCGCGCCGCCATTCGCGTAGCCTCTAGGCTTATCCCGCCGCCCCCGGCGCCAAGCCCGAAGAAGAGCTTGCATGTCCTCCCTTCCCCGTTCCCGGCAGGCTGGGCCAGCCTGGCAAGGCCAGCAACGCTACCTGGCCGTGCGCGCATACAGCCTGGCCCTGGCCGCCCCGCTTTCCCCCGAAGACCAGTGCGTGCAGTCGATGCCGGACGCCAGCCCCACCAAATGGCACCTGGCGCATACCACCTGGTTCTTCGAGACCGTCATCCTGCAGCCCCATCTGCCCGGCTACGCCGTGTTCGATCCGCACTTTCACTACCTGTTCAACTCGTACTACGAGGCGCTGGGGCCGCGCCATCCCAGGCCGCTGCGCGGCCTGCTGACGCGGCCTGCGCTGCAGGAGGTCCTTGCCTACCGCCAGCACGTGGATGCGGCGATGCAATCCTTGCTGCAGGACGCCGGCCCGGGCCTGTGGGCCCAGCTGGCCGGCGCGCTGATGCTGGGCCTGCAGCACGAGCAGCAGCACCAGGAGCTGATGCTGACCGACATCCTGCATGCCTTGTCATGCAATCCCCTGCTGCCCGCCTACCGGCCCGAGGACGAGCCGGCGGTGCGGCGCGCCGGCGAGCCCGACCCGATCCGCTGGGTCGAGCATCCGGGCGGGCTGGCGCAAGTGGGCGGCGAGACGGCTGCCGAAGGCTTCGTCTTCGATAACGAAACCCCGCGCCACACGGTGCTGCTGCATCCGCATAAGCTGGCCCACCGGCTGGTCAGCAACGCCGAATACGCCGCCTTCATCGCCGACGGCGGCTACGAGCGGCCCGAGCTATGGCTCTCGGACGGCTGGGCGATGGTGCAGCGCGAAGGCTGGCGCTGTCCGCTTTACTGGCTGCGGCACGACGATCCCCGGCTGCAGGGCCGCTCGCCCGGGCCGGGCTGGCATGTCTACGGCCTGGACGGGGTGCAGCCGCTGCGCCCGGAACAGCCCGTCTGCCACCTGAGCTTCTACGAGGCGGCCGCCTATGCCGAATGGGCCGGCGCGCGCCTGCCCACGGAGTTCGAATGGGAGGCGGCTTTCGGCGCGCCGGGCCTGGCCGGCATGAGCGGCCAGGTATGGCAATGGACGCGATCGTCCTACGACCCGTATCCGGGCTTCAGGCCGCTGCCGGGCATCGCCGCCGAATACAACGGCAAGTTCATGGTGGGCCAGATGGTGCTGCGCGGCAGCAGCCTGGCCACGCCCCCGGGACATTTCCGGCCGAGCTACCGCAATTTCTTTCCACCTGCCGCCCGCTGGCAGTTCAGCGGCCTGCGCCTGGCGCGCGACGCCTGAACCAGCCGGCGCGTTTGGCCTTGCCGCCAGGAGCCATCGACCATGACGCCCGTCCAAGCCCTTGCACGCGGCCCCGCCGCCGCAGCCAGCGATTTCGAAACCGACCTGGTGCAGGCCCTGTCCAGCAGCCCGCGCAGCATCGCGCCCAAGTATTTCTACGACAGCCGGGGCTCGGCGCTGTTCGACCGCATCTGCGAGCTGCCCGAGTACTATCCCACCCGCACCGAACTGGCCATCCTGCACGCTCAGGCCGGGGTCATCGCCGAGCTGCTGGGCTCGCCGGTGGACCTGGTGGAATTCGGCGCGGGCTCGCTGACCAAGGTGCGCATCCTGCTGGATGCCCTGGCGCGGCGCGGCGCGCAGGTGCGCTACGTGCCCATCGACATCGCCGGCGAGCATCTGCAGCGCTCGGCGCAAGACCTGCGCCGGCAATATCCCGGCCTGCAGGTGCTGCCGGTGATCGCCGACTATACCCAGCCCTTTGCCTTGCCCGCCCCGCTGCCGGGCTGCCGGCGCGTGGGCTTTTTCCCCGGCTCGACGCTGGGCAATTTCCCGCCCGGCCAGGCCCGGGCGTTCCTGGCCCAGTCCGCACGCCTGCTGCGCGGCGGCGGCCTGCTGCTGGGGGTGGACCTGCTCAAGGATCCGGCCATGCTGCATGCGGCCTACAACGATGCCCGGGGCGTGACGGCCCAGTTCAACCTGAACCTGCTGCGCCGCGCCAACGAAGAGCTGGGCGCGGACTTCGACCTGCAGGGCTTTGCCCATTACGCGCTGTACCAGCCGCAGGCGCGGCGCATCGAGATGCACCTGGTCAGCCTGCGCCGCCAGAGCGTGACCGTGGCCGGCCGGCGCTTCGCGTTCGAGCCCGGCGACACGCTGCATACGGAGAACTCGTACAAGTTCACGGTGCAAGGGCTGCGCGAGCTGGCGCGCGAGGCGGGCCTGCAGCCGGGGCCGGCGTGGACCGACCCGCAGGCGCTGTTCAGCGTGCACTGGCTGCGGGCGCCGGCCGACGCCGGCCAGGCTAGGACTTGAGCCGGTAGCCGGTCTTGAAGATCCAGCGCAGCACCAGGATGCACGCCAGCATGAAGGCCAGGGTCATGCCCACGCTGATGCCCACGCTGACGTCCGAGACGCCGTAAAAGCTCCAGCGAAAGCCGCTGACCAGGTAGACCACCGGGTTGAGCAGCGTGAGCTTCTGCCAGAACGGCGGCAGCATGTCGATGGAATAGAAGCTGCCGCCCAGGAAAGTCAGGGGCGTGACGATGAGCATGGGCACGATCTGCAGCTTCTCGAAGCCCTGCGCCCACACGCCGATGATGAAGCCGAACAGGCTGAAGGTGACGGCCGTCAACAGCAGGAACAAGGCCATCCACAGCGGGTGCTCGATGCTGAAGGGCACGAACAGCCGCGCCGTGCACAGCATGATGGTGCCCAGGATGACCGACTTGGTGGCGGCCGCGCCCACGTAGCCGATCACGATCTCCAGGTAGGAGATCGGCGCGGACAGGATCTCGTAGATGGTGCCCGAGAACTTGGGCATGTAGATGCCGAACGAGGCATTGGAGATGCTTTCGGTCAGCAGCGAGAGCATGATCAGGCCCGGCACGATGAAGGCGCCGTAGCTGATGCCGTCGATCTCGATCATGCGCGAGCCGATGGCCGAGCCGAACACCACGAAATACAGCGAGGTGGAGATCACCGGCGAGGCGATGCTCTGCATCAGCGTGCGCCAGGTGCGCGCAAGCTCGAACAGGTAGATGGCGCGGATGCCGTGCAGGTTCATGAGGGCTTCTTCAATAGATCGACAAAGATTTCTTCCAGCGAGCTTTGCGAGGTGCGCAGGTCCTTGAACTCGATGCCCAGCTCCTGCATGCGCCGCAGCAGCTCGGGGATTTCGCTGCGCTCGCCCGCGCCGTCGTAGGTGTAGACCAGCGCGTGCCCGTCCCCGGTCAGCTCCAGCGCGAAGCCGGCCAGCGCATCGGGTACGGCCTGCAAGGGCTCGCGCAGCTCCAGCGCGAGCTGCCGCTTGCCCAGCTTGGCCATCAAGGCCGCCTTGCTCTCGACCAGGATGATCTCGCCCTGGCGGATCACCCCGATGCGGTCGGCCATTTCCTCGGCTTCCTCGATGTAGTGCGTGGTCAGGATGATGGTCACGCCCTCTTCGCGCAGCCGCCGCACCATGTCCCACATGCCGCGGCGCAGCTCGACGTCCACGCCCGCCGTGGGCTCGTCCAGGAACAGGATCTGCGGTTCGTGCGACAGCGCCTTGGCGATCATCACCCGGCGTTTCATGCCGCCGGACAGCGACATGATGCGCGCGTCCTTCTTGTCCCAGAGCGACAGGTCGCGCAGGACCTTCTCGATATGGGCGGGATTGGCCGGCTTGCCGAACAGCCCGCGGCTGAAGCTGACCGTGTTCCACACGCTTTCGAAGGCATCGGTGGTCAGCTCCTGCGGCACCAGGCCGATGCGCGAGCGCGCAGCGCGGTAGTCCTTGACGATATCGTGGCCATCGGCATGCACCGTGCCTTCGCTGGCGTTGACGATGCCGCAGATGATGCTGATCAGCGTGGTCTTGCCGGCACCGTTCGGGCCCAGCAGCGCGAAGATCTCGCCGCGGTGGATGTCCAGGTCGATGCGCTTGAGCGCCGCATGCCCGGAGGCGTAGGTTTTGGAAAGGTTCTTGACTGAGATGACCGGCTGCACGCAGCCTCCTTGGAACGCCCGGGGCCAGGCGCGCCGACATGCGCCTGCGGATCCCGGATATAAGCCTGGCGGGAATTATAGGCATTCCGTTATGAAATTCGCGCAGCAACCCTGCGCGCTGCCAGGGATAATTATTCCGGTATACAAAAATTGTGCATTATCGTTTAATGCTGCTTGCGCCCCGCCCGGGTGCCTGTGTCCGCCCGCCGTTTGCGCCGTCCGTCTTTCCTGCCCGCCCGATGCCATGACGCCTTCCGCCGCCCTTGCCGCCGCCCGCCAGTTGCTGGACCGCTCGGACGAGCTGGCCCGCCACACCGACGTGCCGGGAGAGCTGACCTGCACCTACCTGGGCCCGGCCCACCTGGCCGTGGCCCGGCAGCTGGCGCACTGGATGGGCCAGGCCGGCTTCGACAGCGTGCGCATCGACGCGCTGGGCAACGTGGCGGGCCGTTACCGGGGCCGCGCCGCGGCCGGCCGGCAGGCGCCCTGCCTGGTCACCGGCAGCCACTACGACACCGTGCGCAACGGCGGCAAGTACGACGGCCGCCTGGGCATCCTGGCCGGCATCGCGCTTGTACAGGCCTTGAGCGAGGCGGGCCTGCGGCTGCGGCACGACCTGGAAGTGGTCGCCTTCGCCGAGGAGGAAGGCGTGCGCTTTGGCAGCACCTTCCTGGGCTCCTCGGCCTACGCCGGCTGCTTCGACACGGCCCTGCTCGATCGCCGCGACGCCCAGGGCACGACGCTGGCGCAGGCCATCGTCCAGGCCGGCCGCGACCCGCAGGCCATCGCCCAGGCGGCGGCGCCGCCCGGCGGCATTGCCCACTATTTCGAGATCCACATCGAACAAGGCCCGGTATTGCTGGATCTGGACGCGCCGGTGGGCGTGGTCGGCGCGATCGCCGGCAGCGTGCGCCGGCGCCTGCGCCTGGCGGGCCAGGCCGGGCACGCGGGCACCACGCCCATGCGGCTGCGCCGCGACGCGGCCTGCGCGGCCGCCGAGATCGCCCTGTACGTCGAATCGCGCTGCGGCGCGCAGCAGGGCCTGGTGGGCACGGTGGGCCAGCTGGAAGTGCCCGGCGGCTCGGTCAACGTCATCCCCGGCCTGTGCACGCTCAGCCTGGACGTGCGCGCCGCCGATGACAAGCTGCGCGACGCGGCCCTGGCCGACATCGAGGCCCATGTCGCGCAGGTGTGCGCGCGGCGTGGCGTGCAATGCCGGGCCGAGGAGCTGCTGCGCGCGCCCGCAGCCGCCTGCGATCCGGCCGGACAGGCGGCCTGGGCCGGCGCCATCGCGGCCCAGGGCCTGCCGGTGCACACCCTGGTCTCGGGGGCGGGGCACGACGCCATGATGATGGCGCGCGTCGCGCCCATCAGCATGCTGTTCGTGCGCTGCGGGGCGGGCGGGATCAGCCATCATCCCCAGGAAACCGTCAGCCAGGCCGACGTGGCCGCGGCGCTGGCCACGGCCTGGGCTTTCCTACACGAGGTGGACGGCGGGCCGGGCGCCCCGGCCTGCTAAGCGTCCTGGCCGTCCTGCGCGCCCAGCAGGTCCGCCAGGGCCAGCGCCACCACCCGCGTGGCGCGGTACAAGTCGTTCAGCCGCAGGTTCTCGTCCGAATTGTGGCCGCGCGCCTCCAGCAGGCTGGCCGGCCCGGCGCCATAGAGCACGGTGGGAATGCCGGCCTGCGCATAATGCCGGGCATCGGTATAAAGCGGCACGCCATGCACCGGGATCTGCCGGCCGAACACGGCGGCCGCCCGCGCGCGCAGCGCCTCGATGAGCGGGCGCGCGCCCGGCAGCTCGGCCAGCGGCCGCGCCAGCAGCACGCGCTCGCAAGCCACGGTGATGCCCGGGCGTTGGGCCGCGGCCGCCTCGATCAGGCTGCGCAGCTCGCCTTCGGCATCGTGGTCCGCCTCTTCGGGAATCATGCGCCGGTCGAGCCGGAAGACCACCTGGTCGGGCACCACGTTGGTATTGATGCCGCCCTGGATCAGCCCCACCGTCAGGCCCGGCGTATCGATGCCTGGAGTGGCCGAGCGCCTGGCGGCCAGGCGCGCGCGGAAATCGTAGAGCGCGCGCAGGATGTGCGTGGCGGCCTCCAGCGCATCGACGCCCGTATGGGGCATGGCCGCGTGCGCCTGCCGGCCGTTGACCGTCACCTGCAGGTGCAGGCAGCCGTTGTGCGCCGAGGTGATGCCATAGGAGAAGCCCGCCGACAGTGCGTAATCGGGCTTGCTCAGGCCCTGCTCCAGCAGCCAGGCCGGGCCGATCTGGCCGCCGGTTTCCTCGTCGTAGGTAAAGTGCAGCTCGATGGCGCCGCGCAGCGCGGCGCCCTGCGCATGGGCCTGGCGCAAGGCCAGCGCGGCCCAGGTATAGGTGGCGAAATCGGACTTGGACACCGCCACCCCGCGCCCGTACATGACCGGTCCGTGGACCGGATCGTCCTGGACCTGCGCGCCATAGGGGTCATGGCGCCAGCCCTGGCCCGGCGGCACCACGTCGCCGTGCGCGTTCAGCGCGATGGTGGGCCCGCCCTGCCCGAACTGCAGGCGCACCACCAGGTTGGTGGCCGAGCGCATGCCCGCGGCCAGCACCAGCGCGGGCGGCACCGGATAGGCCTGCACCGCCAGGCCCAGCTGCTCGAGCAACGCCTGGGCGCGCCGGGCATGCGCGGCGCAATCGCCGGGAGGGTTGTCCGAGGGAACACGCACGAGTTCGGCCAGGAACGCGGTTTGCTGGGCCTGCTGGCCGGCCAGGTAGCCGTCGATGACGGCCTGGATATCGAAAGACATGGATAAAGGCGCGGAAGCCGCCGCGCAACGGCGGAAAAACGACGGTGGAAGGAGGACCCGGGCGGGGGAATCTAGCGCACTGTAGTGGATGTAATTTTTGTATGCAATAGCGGTGCCGCATTTTTGGTTAGACTACGTCCATCATGAGCGCCCGCCCCACTCCGAATTCGGACATCAGCGCCGAGCAGATCGCGCTGAATATTTCCTCGGCCATCGTCGGCCACCGCCTGCCGCCCGGCACGCGCCTGCGCGAGGAAGCGCTGGCGCGGGCCTACGGCGTAAGCCGCACCAAGGTGCGCGCCGCGCTGCTGATGCTTTCCAAGGACAAGCTGATCCGCACCGTGCCCGAGAAAGGCGCCTTCGTGAGCAAGCCCAGCGCGGCCGAGGCGCGCGAGGTGTTCTCGGTGCGGCGCATCCTGGAGGCCGCGCTGGCGCGCGAATTCGTGGCGCGCGCCAAGCCGGCCGACTACCGCCGGCTCGAGCAGCACCTGCGCCAGGAACGGCGCGCCGTGACCGGACCGGACGCGCGCCTGCGCAACGGCCTGCTGGCCGACTTCCATATCCTGCTGGCCGAGGTGGTGGGCAACTCGGTGCTGACCGAAATGCTGCGCGACCTGTCCGCGCGCAGCGCCGTCATCACGGCGCTGTACCAGTCCACGCTGGACGCGGTGTGCTCCTCGGACGAACATCATGCCTTCCTGAAGGCCGCCAAGGCGGGCGATGCCGACGGCGCGGTGGCCTTGATGCTGGAGCACCTGCACCACGTCGAGGATGCCCTGGATTTCTCGGACGAAGGCAAGGCCGGCGACGCCGACCTGGTGATGGCCTTGTTGACGTAGCCCGCCCCCGAGGCGCTCTGGCGCGGGCGCGCCTGCTCGGTGCGCGGATGCGCCGGCACGGTGCGTGCGCACCATGATGGACGGGTCCTGGGGTGCACGAGCTCTGCCTGCACTGGCTGCCCTGCCGTGCAAGCAGGCCGGCACAGCGTCGCCCGCATGACTGGCATGCCGATTGCTTCGTTATGTTTTGTATACCGGATTGGTGTGCACGACTAACCGCGCAGTCCAGGAGAAACCCAATGCGACGCAGAACCCTGCTTTTGTCCGCCCTCGCCGCCGTGGCGATGCTGGCCAGCCCCCTCGCCCGGGCCGACGCCCTGCAGGACATCATGAAGGCAGGCACGCTCAAGGTGGCCGTGCCCCAGGACTTCCCGCCTTTCGGCTCGGTCGACGCCAGCCTCAAGCCGCAAGGCTACGACATCGATACCGCCGCGCTGATCGCCCAGCGCATGGGCGTGAAGCTGGAACTGGTGCCGGTGACCAGCGCCAACCGCATTCCCTTCCTGCAGACCCGCAAGGCCGACCTGGTGATCTCCAGCCTGGGCAAGAACCCGGAGCGGGAAAAGGCCATCGACTTTTCCGACGCCTACGCGCCCTTCTTCAACGGCGTATTCGGGCCGGCGGACCTGAAGGTCGAGCGCGCCGAGGACCTGGCCGGCATGACCGTGGGCGTGACGCGCGGCTCGGTCGAGGACATCGAGCTGTCCAAGATCGCCCCGTCCACGGCCACCATCCGCCGCTACGAGGACAACAACGGCACCATCACGGCCTTCCTGTCGGGCCAGGTGCAGGTGGTGGCCACGGGCAACGTGGTGGCGGCCGCCATCCTGGCCAGGAACCCGCCCAAGAAGCCCGAGACCAAGTTCCTGATCAAGAACTCGCCCTGCTATATCGGGCTGAACAAGGGCGAGACCGCCCTGCAGGCCAAGGTCAACGAGATCCTCGCGCAGGCCAAGCAGGACGGCTCGCTCAACGCCATCGCGCTCAAATGGCTGGGCGAAGGGCTGCCCGCCGGTCTTTGAGGGGCGCGCGCACGTGGGCTACGTATTCGCCTTCGACGCCATCCTGGACTATTGGCCCGTGCTGGCCAAGGGCGTGGGCCTGACGCTGCTGCTGATCGCGGTGGGCGGGACCGGCGGCCTCGCCCTGGGCCTGCTGTGCGCCTGGATCCGCAGCTTCGCCGCGCCCTGGCTGCGCGCGCCGGTGGCGGCCTATGTCGAACTGATCCGCAACACCCCTTTCCTGATCCAGCTGTTCTTCATCTTCTTCGGCCTGCCGGCCGCGGGCGTGCAGCTGGGCGAGCTGCAGGCCGCCTGCCTGGCCATGATCGCCAACCTGGGCGCCTACAGCGCCGAAATCATCCGCGCCGGCATCCAGGCCACCCCGCGCGGCCAGTACGAGGCCGGCGCCAGCCTGGCGATGTCGCGCCTGCAGGTCTTTCGCCACGTCGTGCTGGCCCCGGCCATGGCGCGCATCTGGCCGGCCCTGTCCTCGCAGGTGGTGATCGTGATGCTGGGCTCGGCCGTGTGCTCGCAGATCGCGGTCGAGGAACTGAGCTTTGCCGCCAACTTCATCCAGTCGCGCAATTTCCGCGCCTTCGAGGCCTACTTCGTGGTCACCGCCATCTACCTGGCGCTGGCGCTGCTGGTGCGCCAGTGCCTGGCCCTGCTGGGCCGCCAACTGTTCCGGGGGCCTGGCCTGTGATCGAGTTTTCGCACTGGGACATCGCCCGCAACCTGATGCTGGCCGCGCGCTGGACCGTCGTGCTGTCGCTGGCGGCCTTCGCCGGCGGCGCGGTGCTGGGCGCCGTCCTGCTGTGGCTGCGCAGCGCGCGCGTGCCCGCGCTGCGGCGCGTGGCCATCCTGTACATCGAGATATTCCAGGGCACGCCGCTGCTGATGCAGCTGTTCCTGGCCTTTTTCGGCATGGCGCTGCTGGGCATGCAGGTGCCGGCCTGGCTGGCGGCGGGCACGGCGCTGGTGCTGTGGTCGGCGGCCTTCCTGGCCGAGATCTGGCGCGGCTGCGTGCAGGCCATCGCCAAGGGCCAGTGGGAAGCCTCGGCCAGCCTGGCGATGGGCTATACGCAGCAGCTGCGCTACGTCATCCTGCCGCAGGCCCTGCGCATCGCCGTGGCGCCGACCGTGGGTTTCGCCGTGCAGATCGTCAAGGGCACGGCCTTGACCTCGATCATCGGCTTTACCGAACTGTCCAAGGCCGCCACCATCATCACCAACGCGACCTTCCAGCCCTTTACCGTCTACGCCTATACGGCGCTGTTCTACTTCGCGCTGTGCTGGCCCCTCTCGCGGCTGTCGCTGCGGCTGGAAAGGAGATTGCATGCCCCTCATCGCACTTGAAGACGTACGCAAGCGCTACGGCCCGAACGAAGTCCTCAAGGGCATCACCCTGCGCGTCGAGCCCGGCGAGGTGGTGGCCATCATCGGCAAGAGCGGCTCGGGCAAAAGCACCCTGCTGCGCTGCATCAACGGGCTGGAATCCATCGACGGCGGCTCGATCATGGTGGCCGATGCCAAGCTGGGCGAGACCGAGCTGCAGTTGCGCAACCTGCGCCTGAAGGTCGGCATGATCTTCCAGCAGTTCAATCTTTTTCCGCACCTGACCGTCGGGCGCAACGTCATGCTCTCGCCCATCGTCACCAGAAAGCTCGGCCAGGCCGAAGCCCAGGCGCTGGCCCGCGCCATGCTCGATCGGGTCGGGCTGGCGCACCGCTTCGACGCCTGGCCCGCCGAACTGTCCGGCGGCCAGCAGCAGCGCGTGGCGATCGCCCGGGCGCTGGCCATGCAGCCGATGGCGCTGCTGTGCGACGAAGTGACCTCGGCGCTGGATCCCGAACTGGTCAACGAGGTGCTGGGCGTGGTGCGCGCGCTGGCGGCCGACGGCATGACGCTGCTGATGGTCACGCACGAAATGCGTTTCGCGCGCGAGGTCTGCGACCGGGTGGTGTTCATGCACGAAGGACGCATCCACGAAGCCGGTCCGCCGCAAGAAGTCTTCAGCCGGCCCAGGACGGCCGAGCTGCGGCAGTTCCTGGGTATCGCGCCATAGCGCATGCGCCGCGGCCCCCGGGGCGGGCCCGGCGCTAGCCGCCCAGCAGGTCTTCGATCCGCACCGGCAGGTCCCGCACCCTCACCCCGGTTGCATGGTGCACCGCCGCGGTCACCGCCGCCGCCACGCCCGCCAGGCCGATCTCGCCGATGCCGCGCGCGCCCAGCTCGTTCAGCGCGGTGTCCGGGTGGTCCAGGAAGACCACGTCCATCTCCGGCGTGTCCGCATGGGTGGCCACCAGGTAATCGGCCAGGTTGCTGTTGATGGGCGCGCCGTGGCGCGCGTCGTACTCGGTCTCTTCCAGCAGCGCCATGCCCAGGCCCATGACCAGCGCGCCTTCGATCTGGTTGCGGCCGGTCCGGGGATTGATGATCCTGCCGGCGTCGATCACGGTCACGATCCGGTTCACCCGCAGCTGTGCCAGCTCGGGCCGCCAGCCCACCTCGACGAAATGCGCGCCGTACGAATGCATGGAGCGCTGGTCCGCTCCGTCATCGGCATCGCTCGGGCCGGCGCGTCCCTGCCCGGCCAGGTGGCTGAGCCCGGCGCCCTGGATGATGGCCTCGAAGGGCACGCCCTCGCCCGCCGGCTCGCCGCGGGCGCGCACCTTGCCCTGCTCGTAGACCAGCGCATCGGGCTTTTGTCCCTGGTAGGGCGAGGCCGGGCTTTGCGCCGCGCAGGCCAGCAGCTGCCCGATCGCCGAGCGGGCCGCGCCCAGCACGGCCGGCACCATGGAGCCGGTGGCCATGGACCCGCCCGAGACGGGTCCCTCGGGCAAGGCGGTGTCGCCCAGCTCCACCCGCATGCGCGCCAGCGGCAGGCCGGTGGCGTGGGCGGCCATCTGCGCCATCACGGTATAGGTGCCGGTGCCCAGGTCCTGCGTGGCGCTGGCGATGCGTACCGTCCCGTCGCGCTGCAGCCACAGCTCGGCCTGCGCGGGCAGGCGCTTGGCCAGCCACGAGGCGCAGGCCATGCCCCAGCCCAGGACCTGGCCGTCGCGGCGCATCGCGCCCACGCGCGGGTCGCGCCGCGCCCAGCCGAAGCGCCGGGCGCCTTCCCGCAGGCATTGGGCCAGGTGGCGGGTCGAGAACGGCACGCCCCGGCTCTCGTCGATGCGGGGCTCGTTGCGCAGGCGCAGCTCGACCGGGTCGATGCGCAGCTTGACGGCCAGCTCGTCCATCGCCGACTCCAGCGCGAACATGCCCGGCACCGCGCCGGGCCCGCGCATCGATGTATTGGGCGCGATGTCGCGTCGCGAGAAGCCCGAAGTCACGCGCAGGTTCGGCGTGCTGTACAGATACGGCGTGGCCTCGCCGCAGTTCTCCTTCATGTGGTCCAGCCGCGAGGCATGGTAGAGGTAGTCATGCCGGATCGAGGTCAGGCGCCCTTCCAGCGAGGCCGACAGGCGGATGCGCTGGCTGGTGTTGCTGCGGTGCCCGACGGTCTCGAACATCATCTTGCGGGTGATCTCCAGCCGCACCGGGCATTTCAGGTCGCGCGCGGCCGCGGCCGCCAGCACGGCGTGGGTCCAGGGCCAAAGCTTGCCGCCGAAGCCCGAACCCAGGTACTCGGTGATCACGCGCACCCGCCGGGGCTCGACACCGAGCATCTGCACGATGACGGCCCTGTGGTTCACCACCGCCTGGGACGTCTCGTACAAGGTGTACTGCTCGCCGTCGTACACCGCCACCGTGGCATGCAGCTCGATGGGGTTGTGGGTTTCGACGGGCGTGGTGTAGGTATGGTCGATCCGCACCTGCGCCAGCTGGAACGCGGCATCCGGATCGCCGCGCTCGCTTTCGGTCTTGCGGCCCTGTTCGGCGTGCAGGGCCATGGACACGTCCGGCGGCTCGTCCGCATAGCTGACGCGCACCGCCTCGGCGGCCGCCTGCGCCTGCTCCAGGGTCCGGGCCACGACCAGGGCCACGTACTGGCCGTAGTAATGCACCCGGTCATCGCTCAGGGGCGGGCGCTTCTCGTCGATGGATACGCCGCTGCCGGGCGCGACCCGGTAAAGCGGGCCGATGTTCTCGCGCGTGTAGATCTTGCGCACCCCGGGCATGGCGGCGGCCTGGCCGCTGTCGATGCGCAGGATGCGGCCGCGCGCGATGGTGGCGCGCACCGGCATGGCATAGACCATGCCCTCGAAATGACGGTCCGCCGTATAGGGCGCCAGGCCGCTGACCTTGAGCGGGCCGTCCACGCGCGCATGGGCGCCGCCGATGGCGGGCTGGGCCGGGGCATGCGGAACTGCGGATTGCATCGTTGCTCTCTCCTCAGTCGGCGGGGACCACGCTTTGCAGCGCATGGGCCACGCAGCGGCGCGCCAGCTCGATCTTGAAGGCGTTGCCCGGCAGGGGACGGGCCTGCTCCAGCGCCGCCTGGGCGGCCTGGCCGTACAGCGCGCGCGTGGGCCGGCGGCCTTGCAGCGCGGCCTCGGCCTGGTGCGCGCGCCAGGGGCGCGTGCCCACCCCGCCCAGCACGATGCGCAGGTGCCCGATGACGCCCCGCTCCACGGCCGCCACCACGGCGGCCGAGGCCAGCGCGAATTCGAACGACGCCCGGTCGCGCAGCTTGACATAGGCCGAGCGCGCGCCGGGCACGGGCGGCGGCAGCACCACGCCGGTGATCAGCTCGCCAGCGCGCATGGCGTTTTCCTTGTGCGGCGTATCGCCCGGCAGCAGATAGAAATCCTGCACCGGCAGCTGGCGCCGGCCCGATGCGCTTTGCAGCAGCACCTGCGCATCGAGCGCGGCCAGCGCCACGGCCATGTCCGAGGGATGCGAGGCCACGCAATGCGCGCTGGTGCCCAGCACGGCCAGGTTGCGGTGATAGCCGTCGATGGCGCCGCAGCCGCTGCCCGGCTCGCGCTTGTTGCAGGGCATGGCCGTGTCGCGGAAATACACGCAGCGCGTGCGCTGCAGCAGGTTGCCGCCCGTGGTGGCCATGTTGCGCAGCTGCCCCGAGGCGCCCGAAAGCAGGGCTTGCGAGAGCACCGGATAGTCGCGCCGCACGCGTTCGTGCTGCGCCAGGTCGGCATTGCGCACGGTCGCGCCGATCTCCAGGCCCCCCGCGGCCGTGTCCCGCAAGGCGTCCAGCGGCAGGCGGCTGATGTCCACCACCGCCTGCGGGGTTTCCACCTCCAGCTTCATCAGGTCCAGCAGCGTGGTGCCGCCGGCCAGGAAACGCACCGACGCGCCCTGGCCGGCCTGGCTGGCGCGGGCGGCCGCCTGCAGGGCCTGCTGCAGGTCCTGCGCGCGGGTCAGTTCGAACGGTTGCATGCCCGCCTCCCTAGCGCCGGCGTACGTCCTGGATTGCGGCCACGATGTTGCGGTAGGCGCCGCAGCGGCAGATGTTGCCGCTCATGGCCTCGCGCACGTCGGCGTCGGCCGGGCCGCAAGGCTCGCCGAGCAGGGCCACCCCGGACATGATCTGGCCCGCGGTGCAGTAGCCGCACTGGTAGCCGTCGTGTTCGACGAAGGCCTGCTGCATGGGATGCAGGCGAGCCGGGCAGCCCAGGCCTTCGATGGTGGTGATCCGGTCGCCTTCGTGGGCGGCGGCCAGGCTCAGGCAGGCGTTCACGCGCCGCCCGTTCACGTGCACCGTACAGGCGCCGCACTGGCCGTGGTCGCAGCCCTTCTTGGTGCCGGTCAGGCGCAGGTGCTCGCGCAAGGCATCGAGCAGCGTGGTGCGCACATCCAGCGACAGTTTCATTTCCTTGCCGTTGACCGTCAGCGTCACCGGCACCAGGGCCGGCGGTGCGCCGGCGGCGTGGCTGTGGCGCGATTCGCTCTGCACGAGCTCGCGCGGCAGGGGATGGTTGGCGAAATCGGGCATGGCCGGCCTCCTGGCATGGACTGTTCCATGGTAGGGGACGGCGCGGCCCGGCGGCCTGTTCCAAGCGCGTGCGAACGCGTCCGTTTGTAAGCCGCACGCACCCCGGCGCACGGGCAGGCGCAAACGGGGACGCCCCGCGCTTGGGTACACTTGTGCCCCTTTCCCGCGTCCTGCTCCTGCCGCGCCATGCCCGCCACCACCGAAATCCGTCCCGGCCAATCCATCGAACTGCTCAAGGCCCTGCACATCCTCACGCGCGAGGGCAAGATGAACCAGGACAGCCGGCGCAAGCTCAAGCAGGTCAACCATCTTTACCAGTTCATCGAGCCCTTGCTGGCCGAGCTGCATGCGCGGCGCGGCGCGCTCAGCGTGGTCGACCACGGGGCGGGCAAGTCGTACCTGGGCTTCATCCTCTACGACCTGTTCTTCAAGTCCCTGGACGGCGGCTCGACGATCTACGGCATCGAGACGCGCGAGCCCCTGGTGGCCGGGGCGCGCGAACTGGCCCGGCGCCTTGGGTTTGACGGCATGCGTTTCCTGAACCTGTCGGTGGCCGAATCCATCGGCAGCCCCGCCCTGCCCGCCCGGGTGGACATGGTGACCGCCCTGCACGCCTGCGATACCGCCACCGACGACGCCATCCGCTTCGGCCTGCACAAGCAGGCCGAACACATCGTGGTGGTGCCCTGCTGCCAGGCCGAGCTCGCGGGCGTGCTGCGGCGCAAGAAGGCCATGTCCCTGGGCGCCTCGGCGCTGGCCGAGCTGTGGCGCCATCCCCTGCATACCCGCGAGTTCGGCAGCCAGGCCACCAACGTGCTGCGCACCCTGCAGCTCGAAGCGCACGGCTACCAGGTCACGGTGACCGAACTGGTCGGCTGGGAGCACAGCATGAAGAACGAGCTGATCATCGCCAGCCGCAAGCCGGGCCGGCCGCGCGCACAGGCCGCGCGGCGCCTGCAGGACCTGCTGGCAATGCTGGGCGTGCCGGAGATGGCCGAGCGGTATTTCGTGGCCGAGCACGGCGGGCCGGATCCGGCCTGAGCCGATCGCGCCGCCCTGCCGGGCAGTCTCAGGATTGCGCGGGCTCGTCGCGCATCAGCCGCCGCCAGCCCTCGTGGCCGAGCTTGCGCAGGGTTTCCTGGTTGCGCAGATAGACCTGCGAAGCATCGGGATAGGCCTCGATGGCGCGGTCCAGGCTGGCCTCGCGCAGCACGTGCAGGATGGGATAGGGCGAACGGTTGGTGTAGTTCTCGATATCGTCG
This sequence comes from Orrella sp. JC864, assembly GCF_037026685.1. NCBI lineage: Bacteria > Pseudomonadati > Pseudomonadota > Betaproteobacteria > Burkholderiales > Alcaligenaceae > Orrella > Orrella sp. JC864. Next base: position 260,526 of record NZ_JBANET010000001.1, read on the forward strand.
GGCTGGCTGCCGGCGAACTGGTACTGCGGGTGGAAACTGGCGATCTGCAGGATGCCGTCCAGCTCCATGCGCTCGAGCAGCTCGTCGGCCACGTCCAGGAAATCGTTGTAGTCCATGAAGTCCGCCAGCGCGTGCGGCAGGATCAGCAGCGCCGTATCGACCGCCTCGGGATCGGCCTGCGCCACCGACTCGAGCAGCGCATGCAGGTCGGCCAGCACCTGCTGCCCGGTGCGCGCGGCGCTGACCACGTAGCGGATCTGCTGCTTGGCATGGACGCTCTTGGCGAACGGACAGAGGTTCAGGCCGATGACGGCCCGCTCCAGCCATTGCCGGGTCCGGTCCAGGACGAGGGAATCTTGGTCTGCGCTCATGGCGGTCGAAATAAGGAAGCCAGCCGCGATTCTAGTCCCGAAGATGCCCGGCTGGCGTCTCCCATAGCGAGACGGCCAGTTCATGGGCCTGGCCCGGCGCCAGCGCCAGGGCGTCCTGCATCACGTTGGCGGTTTCCACGCACAGCATGCCGGTCCAGGCCTCATCGGGAAACTGCGACAGCCGCCGGGCCTTCTCGACGTGCGGATTCCAGACGATGGCCGAGCGCGAGCCCTCGGCGCGCAGGTGCACGCGCCGCCCAAGCACCGGGTCGTCGATGGCCAGCTCGGCGGGTACGTCCTGGTAGATGCGGTCCACTTCGCCCTCGAACCGCACCGGCCCGTGCTGCACGCGCTGCTGCCAGGCGCCCACGGTGTCGAGATAGGTCTTGCCGTCCAGGCCCGACACGCTGGCGCGGCGCACGTCGCCCACCGCGAAGTAGGTGTGCAGCGCCTGGCCGATCGTGACGCTGTGCGCGCCGGCATTGTGATTGCGCAAGGCGATGCGCAGGCGCCCGTCGGCCGAGAGCCGGATCCGGACTTCGGGCTCGACGGCCTGGGGCCAGTCCGGCCCCTGCGTGCGCGGCAGCCGCAGATGCAGCCAGCACGCCTGCGGATCGGCGCCGCTGCCCAGCACGTGCCAGGGCAGGCCGCGCGCAAAGCCGTGCGCGGGCGCGGCGCCCTCGCCGGCCTGGCGCGGCCAGGACTGGCGCACTGCTTCGGGATTGGTGCGCGCCAGGTCGTTGAACCAGGGCCAGCACACCGGCACCCCGCCGCGCACCGAGACGCCGGGCAGGTATTGCGCCTGGGGGCTGAGCCACAGGACCGGCGGGCCGCCGGCACGGCCGTATTCGAGCACCTGCGCGCCCTGCTCGGCCACCCAGGCCTGATAGCCGCCGCTGCGCAATAGCCAGCATGCCAGGGGGCCGCGCGCGGTGCGTTCGGGAAGTAAGGGTTTCATCTTCGGATCTTCGGCTTGGTGGGCGCCGCCCTGTTCGATCATGCGTTATGGTTGCACAGGAATCTATCGCAGCGACAGGAGCAAGCACCGTGGACAGGCTGGCGCACGAACGCATACTGATCGCCGGCTGCGGCGACGTGGGCTTGCGCGCGGCCGGCCTGCTGGCCGCCCGGGGCGCGCAGCTGTGGGGCCTGCGCCGGCGCGTGCCCGAGCCCGGCGCGGCCCCGGCCGGCATGCGCTGGATCGCCGCCGACCTGCGCGATCCGGCCACGCTGGGGGCGCTGCCCGAGGGCATCACGCGGCTGGCCTACCTGCCCACGCCGCAAGCGCGCAGCGTTGCGGCCTACACCGAGATCTTCCTGCACGGCCTGCGCAACCTGCTGCGGGCCCTGGACGCCTCGGCGCTGCGGCGCACCGTCCTGGTCTCGTCCACCGCCGTCTACGGGGAGCACCACGGCGACTGGGTGGACGAGGCCACCGCGCCGGCCCCGGCCGGCGCCAACGGCCACGTCCTGCTGCAGGCCGAGCAATGGCTGGCCCGGCAGCCGGGCAGCCATGTCGTGCTGCGCCTGGCCGGGCTGTACGGGCCGGGGCGCGGCTGGCTGCTCGAACGGCTGCGCCGGGGCCAGGCGGCCGCCCCGCGCCATCGGCCGCACTGGGCCAATCGCATCCACGTCCAGGACGCCGCCGGCGCCCTGGCGCACCTGCTGCTGCATCCCTGCCCGCAGCCGTGCTATATCGGCTGCGACGATACGCCGCTGCCGCTGCACGAGCTGTATGGCGCTCTGGCGGCCCTGGTGGGCGGGCCCGAGCCGCCGGACGGACCGGCCCCGGCGGGCGTGGGCAGCAAGCGCCTGTCCAACGCGCGCCTGCGGGCCAGCGGCTATGTGCTGCGCTGGCCGGACAGCCGGGCCGGCTATGCCGCCCTGCTGGCCCGCCCCGATGCGGCCTAGAACACCCCGAACAGCCAGAGCAGCAGGATGATGGGCAGGGGAATGCCGATAAGCCAAAGCAAGATGCCGCGCATGAGCGTCTCCTTTTACGTGTTGCCGTAGACCCATCATGCCCGGTGCGGGCCGCGGCTGGCTTGTCCAAAGCATTCAAATCGATGCAATGGGCAACGCGCCGGCGCGCGCCAGCCGACGCCGCGCGGCCCCGCCGGCCGGGCGTTCGCCCCGCTTTCACTCCTCGTGCACCCGGGCGGCGCGCCCGCGCTTGAGCTGGCCATGCGCCAGCTTGCGCTGCACCCGGCGGCGCTGCGAGGCCCGCGTGGGGCGCGTGGCGTGGCGGGGCTTTTGCGGCTCGGCGGCCTTGCGCAGCAGCGCCAGCAGGCGCTCCAGCGCCTGGGCGCGGTTCTTTTCCTGGCTGCGGTAGCTTTGGGCCTTGATCACCACCTGGCCGTCCTGCGTGACGCGCCGGTCGCCCAGCGCCAGCACCGCCGCCTTGTAGGCCTCGGGCAGGCGCGCGCCGGCCAGGTCGTAGCGCAGGTGCACGGCGCTGGAAACCTTGTTGACGTTCTGCCCGCCCGCCCCCTGGGCGCGGATCATGGTGTAGTGCAGGTCGCGCGGATCGAGCAACAATTGGGGGGTAATCGCGATCATGCGCCAAGTCTACGCCGTGCCGGCGCTTGCGCTATAGTGGGGCGTTTTCAATACTGATAAGCATTCTCAAGCATGAAGCCCGAACGCCCTGTCCTGTCCCGCGGCCCGGTGCGCGTGAAATCGCGCCGCATGATCACGCCGCTGATGGTCCGGCTGACGATGGACACCTCGCGCCTGCCCGACATGGCCTGGCGCTATCCGGCCCACGCGGTCAAGCTTTTCGTGCCGCACGAGGGCCAGACCGTGGCGCGTACCTATACCATCCGCCGCTACGACGCCGCGGCCCGCGAAATGGACCTGGATTTCCTGCTGCACGGCGACGGCCCGGCGGCGCGCTGGGCGCAACACGCCCAGGCCGGCGAAGACATCGAACTGGCCGGGCCGCGCGCCGGTTTCGCCCGCGCGCCCGGCGCGGCCTGGCAGCTGATGATCGGCGATGCCACCGCGCTGCCGGCCATCGCCAGCATGCTCGAATCGCTGCCGGCGGGCGATCGCGCGCTGGCCTTGATCGCGGTGCGCGACGCCGCCGAGGAGCAGCCCATCGAGACCGCCGCGCAGCTCCAGCTGCGGTGGGTCCACGTCCAGGACGGCACGCCGGCGTCGACCGGGCACGCGCTGGAGCAGGCCCTGCACGCGGCGGCGCTGCCGGACGGCCCCGTCCAGGTCTTCATCGCGGCCGAATCCTCGGCCGTGCGCGGCCTGCGCGCGCTTTTTCCGCGCCAGGGCGAAAGCCGGCCCGGCTGGGACGTCGTGCAAATGCACGCCACCGGCTACTGGAAACAGGGCGCGCAGGATTACCATGACCACCATTGATGCCTGCCCGTCTTGCAGCCCGTTGGCGATCCGCCTGGCGGGCCCTGCCGCCTGCCCGCCATGTGCCTAGCCGTCCTTGCCCTGAACGCCCATCCCCGCCTGCCGCTGCTGCTGGTGGCCAACCGCGACGAATACCACGCGCGCCCCAGCCTGCCGGCCGGCCCCTGGCCCGGGCATCCGGACATCGTCGCCGGCCGCGACCTGTCGGCCGGCGGCACCTGGCTGGGCATCGCGCGCGGCGGGCGCTATGCCCTGGTGACCAACTACCGCGACCCGCGGCGGCTCATGCCCGATGCGCCCTCGCGCGGCGCGCTGGTGCAGGATTATCTGCAAGGCGCGCTCGGGCCCGAGCCATACCTGCGCGAACTGGCGGCGCGCCAGCAGCGCTACAACGGCTTCAATCTCATCGTGGGCGACCCGCAAGGCGCCTGGTACGCCGGCAACCGCGATCCGCAGGGCGGCCCGCGCCGGCTGGCCGACGGCGTGCATGGCCTGTCCAATCATCTGCTGGACACGCCCTGGCCCAAGGTGCGGCGCACCCGCCAGGCCGTGGCCGCGCTGCTGCGCGAACCGCACGCGCCCGCGGTGCAGGCCCTGATGGAAGTGTTCGCCGACCGGCGCGGCGCGCCCGACGGGGAACTGCCCGACACCGGCGTGGGCCTGGCGCGCGAACGCATGCTGGCCAGCCCCTTCATCGCCAGCCCGGACTACGGCACACGCTGCACCACCGTCGTGCTGGCCGGGCCGGACGGCGCGATCAGCCTGTATGAACGGCAGTACGACCCGCAGGGCGCGGCGGTGCACGAGGCGGGCTGGCGCTTGCGCAAGGGCCCGGCGCACCGCATAAGCGCTACAGACGGTTCGGTTTGCTTACCCTAGCCGGCCACGCCCGCCCTTAGCATGGTGGCTGTCGTGGACTCTGCAAGGAAAGGCACGTGACGGCACGGCAGGAGCTGGAACAGGAACGGCAAGCGCACCAGCACGACCTGGCGGACATGCTCGATGCACTGAGCGAGCTAGGCCAGGCCCATCGGCACGTCAGCGTGGGCGACATCCGCGAAAGCGTCGGCGAGCGCAGCGTGGGCCCTTTCCTGACCATTCCGGCCCTGCTGGAGATCAGCCCCCTGGGGGCCGTGCCCGGCGTGCCGACCGCCATCGCGCTGGTGCTGGCGATTTTCTCGGCGCAGATCCTGTGCGGGCGCAAGCACCTGTGGCTGCCCGGCTTCATCGAACACCGCGCCGTGCAGGGCCAGAAGCTGGCGCGCGGCATGCGCAAGATCCGCCCGGCGGCCGACTGGATCGACCGCTACATCCAGCCGCGCTGGATGGAACTGACGCGCAAGCCCTTTCGCATGGCGATCGGGGCGATTTGCCTGGCGCTATGCCTGACCGTGCCTTTCCTGGAACTGGTGCCTTTTGCCAGCAGCGCGCCGATGGCCGCCATCGCGCTGTTCGGCCTGGGCCTGACCAGCCGCGACGGCGTGCTGGTGTCGGTGGGCCTGGCGCTGTCGGCCGGGGCCGGCTATCTGCTGCTTGCCAGCCTGGGCAAGGGCTAGAAGGCCCGCGAGGCCAGCGGCGTGCGCCGCAGAAAGGCCTCGAAGGCGCTGCGAAACGCCGCCTCGGGCGCGGTCAGCTTGCGCTGGGCGTTCCAGACGAAGAACACGTCGATCTCGGCCACGCCCTCGTCCGGCGGCAGGCGGCGCAGCAGCTGCGCCTCGATGTCGCGCACGATCATGTGCTCGGGCAGCCAGCTCAGGCCCATGCCGGCGATCACCATGCGGCGGATCTCCTCGATGTTGGACGAGGTGCCGACGATGCGGCCGGTAAAGCCGCGCTGGTCGCGGAAGATGGTCAGCGGCGAGAGCGTATCGCCGATCTGGTCGCTGGCAAAGCGCACGAAATCCTGGTCCTGCAGCGCGTGCAGGCTGACCTGGCCGCGCGAGAACAGGGGGTGGTGCCGCCCGCACACCACGACGTAGCGCTGGCGCATGAACAGCCGGCGGTTCAGCCCTTCGACGGGCTTGCGGCACAGGCAAATGCCCAGCCCCGGCTGGCGCTTGGCCAGGGCATCGAGGATGGCCGAACTGGGCATGACCTCGACCTGGAACTCGATGCGGGGATGGCGGCGGTGGAAGTCGGCCAGGAACTCGTCGTAGGGCAGGCTGTGGATGCGGCTCATGACCAGCAGCCGCAGCGGTCCGGCGACCTCGTCCTGGTGGCCGGCGGCCACCGCGTCGATGCGCGCCACCGTGCCGTAGACCTCGCAGGCGATGGCGTAGACGTCCTCGCCCAGCGGGGTCAGCCGGAACTCGCCATGGCGCCGCACCAGCAGCTGGCCGCCCACGCTTTCCTCCAGGCGCCGCAAGGCCTGGCTGACGGCCGGCTGGCTCAGGTGCAGCACGGCGGCGGCCCGGCCCACCCCGCGCTCCTGCACCACGAACAGGAAGGTGCGCAGCAGGTTCCAGTCCATGCGCTGGCGGGCGTGGCTGGACGAAGGCGGTGCGGACGGCGGGCGCTCCATGCAAGGTGCGGTGTCTGGCAAAGCAGCCAGCTTAGCAAAACCCGCCGGCGCGCACGCCTCAGGCCCGGGCCTGGTCGAATCCGCCGAAGAACTGCCTGGCCAGGGCGCCCAGCCCTTCGATGTAGTAGCCGCCTTCCTGCACGATCAGCGTGGGCAGCTGCATGCCGCCGACGATGGCGCCCAGCCTGGCGAAGCCGCCCTCGCCCACCGCCACCTTGGCCTGCGGGTCCTTCTCGAAGATGTCAAAGCCCAGCGACAGCACCAGCACGTCCGGCTGGTACAGCGCCAGCGCGCGGCGGGCCTGCTCGAGCTGGTCGAAGAACACCGCCTCGTCCGAGCCGTGCGGCATGGGCAGGTTCAGGTTGTAGCCCAGGCCCGGTCCGGCGCCGCGCTCGTCCTCGAAGCCGGCCACCACGGGATAGAAGTTGGTGGGGTCGCCGTGGATCGACACGTAGAACACGTCGCTGCGCTCGTAGAAGATCTCCTGGATGCCCTGGCCATGATGCATGTCGGTGTCCAGGATGGCCACGCGCCCGTAGCGCTGGCGCAGGCGCTCGGCCGCGATGGCGGCGTTGTTCAGGTAGCAGAAGCCGCCGGCCGCGTCGCGGCGCGCGTGATGGCCGGGCGGGCGGCACAGCGCATAGGCCTGGCGCTCGCCGGCCAGCAGCGCGTCGGCCCCGGCGATGGCGCACTGGGCGGCCGCGTACACGGCCTTCCAGGTATCCGGGCCGATGGGCGCGCTGCCGTCGGCCAGGTAGCGCCCGGCCTGGGCCAGCACCCCGCGCAGCGCGTTGGGTTCGCGCACGAACACGTTGGACATGACTTCCTCGCCCCAGTCCTGGCCCAGCGCCATCCAGTCGGCGTGGGCGTTCTGCAGAAAGCGCAGGTAGTCGATGGCATGCACGGCCGAGATCGCGCCGGCGCCCGCGTCCGGTGGCGTCTGCACGGGATAGCCCAGCTCCTGCATGGCCTGCAGCAGCGCGTCCAGGCGCTGGGGCAGCTCCTGCGGGGCGCGCATCTTGCCGCGCGAGAAATAGGTGCGCGGATGGTGCAGGCGCTGGTCGGGATGGTAGTAGGTCTTCAAGGGGTCCTCTTGCTGTCTGTCGGTTGCGGCATCAGGCGGCGTGGGGATCGGCCTGGGCGGCCATCACCCGCTCGCGGGGGCGGCGCAGGCCCATGACCGACACCAGCGAAATCAGCGAAATCGCGCTGAACAGCAGCGCCAGCGGCCACCATTGTCCCTTGTACTGCTCGGCCAGGATGGTGCCGACGATGGGCGTCAGCCCGCCGAAGATCGCGCCGCTGAGCTGGTAGGCCATCGAGATCCCGGTATAACGGATCCGGGTCGGGAAGCTGTCGCTGACGTAGCCTGCGATCACCGCATAGAAGGCGCCCAGGCCGGCCACCGCCAGGCCCACGCCCAGCACCACGCTGGTCAGCGAGCCCTGGTCCACCAGCGTGAACATGGCGTAGGGCGTGGCCACCGAGAAGGCGGCGGCCGCGACCAGGAAGCGGTGCACGCCCACCCGCTCGGCCACGTAGGCCGACAGCGGCGTGATGAAGAACTGCATGATCGAGACGATCAGCAGGCAGTTCAGGATCAGCGCGCGGTCCATGCCCAGGTAGCTGGTGGTATAGGCGATCATGAAGGTATTGGTGAAGTAAAAGCCCGCGATGCCCAGCACGTTGGCGCACACCGCCATGGCCAGCAGCCCGGGCGCGCCGCGCAGCACTTCCCACAGCGGCGGCTGCGCCGCCTTGGCCTGCTGCAGGCGGCGCTCCTGCTCCTTCAGGAAGTCGGGCGACTCCTTGACGCTGACGCGGATGGCAAAGCCGATCACCAGCATCACGGCGCTGAACAGGAAGGGAATGCGCCAGCCCCAGGACAGGAAGTCCTCGTCGGGCAGGGCCGTCACCAGCTTGAACATCACCATGGACAGGATCAGGCCGGCCGGGCTGCCCAGCTGCGCGAAGGAAGCGAAGAAGGTGCGCCGCTTCTGGTCGGGCGAATGCTCGCCGGCCATCAGCACCGCCCCGCCCCACTCGCCGCCCACGGCAATGCCCTGGATGAAGCGCAGCACCACCAGCAGCACAGGCGCCCAGACGCCGATGGTCTGGTAGGTGGGCAAAAGGCCGATCAGCACGGTGGCCACGCCCATCATCAGCAGCGTGATGACCAGCGATTTCTTGCGGCCGATGCGATCGCCGATGTGGCCGAACACCGCCCCGCCCAGCGGGCGGGCGAAAAACCCTACGGCAAAGGTGCCGAAGGCGGCCAATGTGCCGTAGAAGCCGTCCACCTGCGGGAAGAACAGCTTGCCGAACACCAGGGCGGCGGCCGTGGCGTAGATGTAGAAGTCATACCATTCGATCATGGTGCCGACGAAGGCGGCGGTGGAGGCGCGCACCGGCTGGTGCATGCGCGGGTCCGGATTTCCCCTGGACATGTGGCGGTCCTCGCTGAGAGTCAGTTGGTGTATGGGCGAGGTTTATAAGCCGGCTTGGCCCCATAAGAAAAATGATGATTTCTAATTCTGCATATTCATCAAATTTATCTGCCGCCCGCGGGCGCCGCCCTCCAGGAAAAGCGCGGGAACGCCTGGGGATGGGATCCTACAACGCCGGGTAATCGACGTAGCCCTGCTCGCCGCCCTGGTAGAAGGTGGCGGTGTCGGGCGGGTTGAAGCCGGCGCCCTCGCGCAGGCGCCGCGGCAGGTCGGGATTGGCGATGAACAGCTTGCCGAAGGCCACCGCGTCGGCCTCGCCGTTTTCCAGCACCTGCGCCGCGCTTTGCCCGTCGAACTTCTCGTTGGCGATGTAGACCCCGCCGAAGGCCTGCTTGAGCGCCGGCCCCAGGCGGTTCTCGCCCAGCGATTCGCGCACGCACAGAAAGGCCACGCCGCGCCGTCCCAGTTCGCGCGCCACGTAGGTGAAGGTGGCGGCCGGGTCCGAATCGCCCATGTCGTGCGAATCGCCGCGCGGCGACAGGTGCACGCCCACGCGGCCCGGCCCCCACACGTCGATGCAGGCATCGGTCACCTCGAACAGCAGGCGGGCGCGGTTCTCCAGGCTGCCGCCGTAGGCATCGGTGCGCAGGTTGGTCTTGTCCTGCAGGAACTGGTCGAGCAGGTAGCCGTTGGCGCCGTGGATCTCCACGCCGTCAAAGCCCGCCGCCTTGGCGTTTTCGGCGCCCACGCGATAGGCCTGCACGATGGCCGGGATCTCGTCGGTGCGCAGGGCCCGCGGCGTGACGTATTCGCGCTGCGGCCGCACCAGGCTGACATGCCCGGCCGGCTTGACGGCGCTGGGCGCGACCGGCAGCTCGCCGTCCAGGAAGATCGGATCGGAGATGCGGCCCACGTGCCAGAGCTGCAGGAAAATGCGCCCGCCCTGCTCGTGCACGGCCGAGGTCACGCCTTTCCAGCCCTGCACCTGCTCGGCCGACCAGATGCCCGGCGTATCGGCATAGCCCACGCCTTGCGGCGTGACCGAGGTGGCCTCGGACAGGATCAGGCCGGCCGAGGCGCGCTGCGCGTAGTAGTGCGCCATCAGCGCATTGGGCACGCGGCCGGTGCTGGCGCGCGAACGGGTCAGCGGCGCCATGACGACGCGGTTGGGCAGCGTGAGCTCGCCCACGACAAGGGGATCGAACAAAGAGGTCATGCGGAAACTTCCTTCTAGGGAGGCGGCCCGTTCAGAGTTCCTTGGCGCTGTGCTCCAGGAAAGCCTGGATCAGCGCCTCGTTGCGTTGGAAGAACACCCATTGCCCCACCTTCTGCGAGGTGACCAGCCCTGCGCGCTGCAAGACGGCCAGATGCCCCGAGACCGTCGATTGCGACAGGCCGGCGCGCTGGTCGATCCGGCTGGCGCACACGCCCAGCTCCCAGGGATGCTCCTGGGGCTCGAAGCTTTGCGCCGGCGTTTTCAGCCAATTGAGGATCTGTCTCCTGACCGGATTGGCCAGGGCTTTGTGTATGGCGTCGATGTCCACGCGGATATCCGGACGGAGGATCGCTACGAGGCGCCTGCCGGGATCGGCAGGCATGCCGGGCATCTTAAATCGGGATTTTCCGATATACAACCCTGCGTGCCGCAGGGTCTTGGCGGACGTGCGCGGCCGTAAAATGCCGGCTTATCCCCTTTTTCTTTTCTGGCTACATGGCTTACGCCGTCAAGGAACTGTTCAAGACGCTGCAGGGCGAAGGCGCGCATGCGGGCCGCGCCGCGGTGTTCTGCCGCTTTGCCGGCTGCAATCTCTGGAGCGGGCGCGAAAGCGACCGGGCCCAGGCCGTGTGCCGCTTTTGCGATACCGACTTCGTGGGCACCGACGGCCCCGGCGGAGGCAAGTTCGCCACGCCGGCGCAACTGGCCGAGCGCCTGGCCGCCTGCTGGGGCCCGGCGCGCGCGCGCCGCTACGTGGTCTTTACCGGCGGCGAGCCGCTGCTGCAGCTGGATGCGCCCCTGATCGAGGCGGTGCATGCCCAGGGCTTCGAGATCGCCATCGAGACCAACGGCACCCTGCCGGTGCCGGCCGGCGTGGACTGGATCTGCGTCAGTCCCAAGAGCACCGCGCCCCTGGCGGTCACCGCCGGGCACGAGCTCAAGCTGGTCTATCCGCAGGCCGATGCCCAGCCCCAGGCCTATGCCGGCCTGGACTTTCGCCATTTCTGGCTGCAGCCCATGGACGGGCCGGCGCGCGCGGCCCATACGGAGCAAGCCGTGGCGTATTGCCTGGCGCATCCGCAATGGCGGCTGAGCCTGCAGACGCACAAATACATAGGCATCCCATGATTTCCATCACCCGCCGCCTGCATTTCGATGCCGGCCACCGCATTCCCGACCACCGCAGCCAGTGCCGCAACCTGCACGGGCACCGCTACGTGCTGGAGATCACGCTCGAAGGCGTGGTGGCCGATGCGCCCGGCCAGTCCGACAACGGCATGGTGATGGACTTCGCCGACATCAAGGCCATCGCCCACACCCACATCGTCGAACCCTGGGACCATGCCTTCCTGGTCTACGAGGGCGACCGCGCCGTGCGCGGCTTTCTGGAAAGCCTGCCGGAGCACAAGACCGTGGTGCTCGACCGCATCCCCACCGCCGAGAACCTGGCGCGCATCGCCTACGATATCCTGGCCCCGCGATACGAAGGCCACTACGGCAAGCAGTTGCGCCTGGCCCGCGTCAGGCTGTACGAAACGCCCAACTGCTGGGCCGACTGCACGGGCTGAAGCCGGCTTACGCGTGCTCATGGCGGCAGCAGCCGCGCCAGGCTGTCCAGGGTGTCGGCTTCGTGCGCGGGCTTGTCCTGGCGCCAGCGCAGGATGCGCGGGAAACGCACCGCGATGCCGCTCTTGTGCCGCGGGCTGCGCGCGATGCCCTCGAAGCCCAGCTCGAAGACCTGCTCGGGCACGACGCTGCGCACCGGCCCGAAACGTTCCTGCGTGGTGCGCCGGATGATGGCGTCGACCTGGCGGATCTCGGCATCGGTCAAGCCCGAATAGGCCTTGGCGAAAGGCACCAGCTTGCGCCCGGGCGCCTCGGGCGGGCCGTCCCAGACGGCGAAGGTGTAATCGGTATAAAGGCTGGCGCGCCGGCCGTGGCCCCGCTGGGCATAGACCAGCACCGCATCGATGGAATAGGGATCGATCTTCCACTTCCACCACACGCCCACGTCCTTGGTGCGCCCCACGCCGTAGTGCGCCTGGCGCGCCTTGAGCATCATGCCCTCGACGCCGCGCTCGCGCGAACGGGCGCGCAAGGCATCGAGCGCCTGCCAGTCCTGGCCATGCAGCAAGGCAGACAGGCGCAGCGCCGCGGTGTCGCCGCCGGCGGCCGGCGGCCAGGCATCGGCCTGCCCGGGCAAGGCCTGCCGCAGCACGGCCTCGAGCTGCCCGCGCCGGCGCGCCTGCGGCCAGGCGCGGCAATCCTCGCCCTGCCATTCGAGCAGGTCGTAGGCCAGCATCGCCACCGGCGCCTCGGCCCGCAGCCGCGGGCTCACCGTCTTGCGGCCCAGGCGTTTTTGCAAAGCCGCGAAAGGCTGCACCGCGCCCTGCTTGCACACGACGATCTCGCCGTCGATCACCGTGCCGTCGGGCAGCCGGGCCGCCTCTTCGAGCAGGTCGGGAAAACGGTCGGTGACCAGTTCCTCGCCGCGCGACCAGATCCAGGTCTGTCCGGCGCGGCGCACCAGCTGCGCCCGGATGCCGTCCCATTTCCATTCGACCTGCCAGTGCGAGGGCGCCCCGAGCTGGCTGTCGAGCTGGTCCACCGGCCAGGGCAGCGCATGGGCCAGGAAGAAGGGATACGGCATGCCGTCGCCGCGGCCGGCCTGCCCGGCCTGCACCGGCGCGAACAGCGCCAGGTAGGCCTGGGCATCGGGCTGGGCGCGCAAGTCGGTATAGCCGATCAGGCGTTGGGCCACGAGCTTGGGATCGAGCCCTGCCACTTCGGCCAGGGCGCGCGTGAGCAGCAGGCGCGAGACGCCGACGCGAAAGCTGCCGGTGATGAGCTTGCCGCAGACGAAACGGCCCTGGGTGTCCAGCAAGGCATACAGGGCATGCAGCGCCTGCAGGCATGCCTCGGGCGGCAGGCCGCGCAGCGGTAAAAGGCGCTCGCGCATCCACAAGGCCAGTCCCTGCTCCCCGGTATCGGCCTGCGGGCCGGCGTCCTCGTCGGGAAACAGCAAGGCGATGGTTTCGGCCAGGTCGCCCACCGCCTGGTAGCTTTCCTCGAACAGCCAGGGCTCGATGCCCGCCGCCTGCGCGCCGAACAGGCGCAGCAGCTTGGCGGGCACCAGCTGGCGCGGCTTGCCGCCGGCCAGGAAATAAGCGGCCCAGGCCGCATCCTCGGGCGGGGCCTGGCGGAAATACGAGACCATCGCGGCCAGCTTGGCCTTGCTCGAGGTGGTCGCATCCAGTTCGGCGTACAGGGCGGCAAAGGCCTTCATGGGGCTTCGGCCTCCTGCGCCTGGTCGCCGTATTCGGTCTCGAAACGCTCGGCTTGCAGGCCGCGCTCCTGCAGCCAGCGCACCAGTACCGGGACCTGGCCGTGCGTGACGAAGACCCGCTGCGCCCCGGTGGCCTGGATGGCCGCCTGCAGCCCCGGCCAATCGACATGGTCCGAAACGACGAAGCCGCGGTCCACGCCGCGCCGCCTGCGCGCCCCGCGCACGCGCATCCAGCCGCTGGCGAAGGCGTCGGCGTGCTCGCCGAAACGGCGCAGCCACGCCGTGCCCTGGGCCGAAGGCGGGGCCAGCACCAGGGCACGGCGGTACAGCGCGGGATCGCTGACCTGCGAGGGATGCAAGGTGTCCGGCAGCGCCACCCCCGCCTCGCGATAGAGCGCGTTCAGCGGCTCGATGGCGCCGTGCGCGACGATCGGCCCGATGGCCGGATCCAGGTCGTGCAAAAGGCGCTGGGCCTTGCCGAAGGCATAGCAATACAGCACCGAGGCGCGGCCGGCCTGGGCATTGGCATGCCACCACGCGTTGATCTGCGCGGCCAGCACCGCCTGCGGCTGCCAGCGGTAGATGGGCAGCCCGAAGGTCGATTCGGTGATGAAGGTATCGCAGCGCACCGGCTCGAAAGGGGCGCAGGTGCCGTCGGCCTCGAGCTTGTAGTCGCCCGAGGCCACCCAGACCTGGCCGCGGTATTCGAGCCGTACCTGCGCCGACCCGAGCACGTGGCCGGCCGGATGCAGGCTGATGCGCACGCCCCGGTGCACCAGGTATTGGCCGTAGCGCAGGACATCCATGCGCACCGGCCCCAGCCGCGCGCGCAGGATGCCGGCGCCTTCGGCGCTGCCCAGGTAATGGCCGCTGCCCGGCCTGGCATGGTCGCCGTGGCCATGCGTGATGACGGCGCGCTCGACCGGCCGCCACGGATCGATGTAGAAATCGCCGGGCGGGCAGTACAGGCCTTCGGGGCGGGCAACGACAAGGTCCATGCAAGACGGGCAAGTAGGGACCGGGCCAGCGTACCATCGCCCCGCCGGCCGGCCGGTTCCCGTCCGTATCGCGGCGCGCGATTGTGTAACCTTGCGTCCCTCTTTGCGGCGATTCCATTTACTGTATATTTATACAGTATAAAGGTTTGCCGCCATGGTCTGTCCCACGCCATCCCCCCAGCACATCCATCCCGCCTTGTGGCGCGGCTCGCAATGGTCCGCCGCGCGCCAGCCGTGCCTGCCCGCCGGACACGCGCCGCTGGCCGCCGAACTGCCGGGCGGCGGCTGGCCGCTGGGCAGCCTGACCGAACTGCTGCCCCAGCGGCCGGGCATCGGCGAGCTCCGCCTGCTGCGTCCCGCCCTGGCCCGGCTGGCGCCGCAGCGGCCGGTGGTCCTGATCCAGCCGCCCTACGTGCCGAACCAGGCGGCCTGGCGCCACTGGGGGCTGCAAGACCATCCCCTGCTGTGGCTGCGCCCCCGCACGGCCGCCGACGCCCTGTGGGCGGCCGAGCAGGTGCTCAAGAACGGCCATTGCGGCGCCCTGCTGCTCTGGCAGCACCCCATCGCCCTGCCCGCCTTGCGCCGCCTGCACCTGGCCGCGCAAGGCGGGGACATGCTGTGCCTGCTGGTGCGCCCGCCCCAGGCGGGCGCGCTGGCTTCGGCCGCGCCCTTGCGCGTGGCGCTGGCCCCGGCCGCGGGCGGGCTGCTGGCCCGCGTCCTCAAGCGGCGCGGCCCGCCTTGCGAAAAAACCCTGTTCATCGACCTGGACACCCGCTTGCCCGGCCTTGCCGGCCCCCTGCCCCATGCCCCTCTGGATCTGCCTGCACCTGCACCAGCTGATGCTGGACGCCTGCCGCACGCGCTGGCTTGACGAGCCGCACGCCTGGGCCCTGCTCGAGCGCGACCGCGTGGTGGCCGCCAACGCCGGCGCGCGCGAACTGGGCGTGGAGCCGGGCCTGCGCCGCAGCGGGGCCGACGCGCTGGCCCCGCAAGCCTGCCTGATCGAACGCGACCGGCGGGCCGAGCAGGCCCTGTTCGACCAGGCGGCGCTGGCCACGCTGGCCTATACCCCATACAGCGCCCAATACGAGGACCACACCCTGCTGATGGAAGTGCAGGCCAGCCTGCGGCTGTTCGGCGGCCCGCGCCGCCTGCTGCGCCGCCTGCAGGCCGACGTGGCCGCCTGCGGCGTGCAGGCCCGCGCCGCCATGGCGCCCACCGCCCACGGCGCCTGGCTGCTGGCGCGCCATGCGGGCCGCCGTCCCGCCCGCCATGTCCTCCAGCGCGCCACCCTGGCCCGCCGGCTCGATGCCTTGCCCTGCGCCCTGCTGCCGCAGGCGCGGGCGGTGCAGGATTGGCTGGAGGGCATCGCCTGCGCCAACCTGGGCCAATTGCGCCGGCTGCCGCGGGCCGGCCTGGCCCGGCGCAGCAGCCCGGCGCTGCTGCATGCGCTGGACCAGGCCTACCAGCCCGACGGACCGCCCGCGCTGGCCTGGTTCGTGCCGCCGGCGCGCTACCAGGCGCGGGCCGAGCTGATCGAGCGGCTCGAACACCTGCAAGCCGTGCAGGCCGTCATCGAACGCCTGCTGCAGGGCCTGTACCGGTGGCTGGCCGCCAGCCGGCTGGCGGTGCGCAGTCTGCTCATCGAGCTCGAACACGAGCGCGGCCGTCACGCCCGTGCGCCCACCACGCTGCACCTGGCGCTGGCAGAACCCGCCTGGCGGCACGAGCACCTGCAAGGCCCCTTGCAGGAACACTGCAGCCGGCTGCCCTGGGGCGGGCCCGTGGCGGGCGTGCGCCTGCGCACGCTCGAGCTGGCCGAGCAGCCGGCCGTTTGCGGCCAGCTGTTTCCCGAACCGGGCAGCGCGCCCGCGGATTACCGCCGCCTGCTGGACCTGCTGCGCGCGCGCCTGGGGCCCGAAGGCGTGCTGGGTCCGCAAGGCCGGGCCGACCATCGCCCCGAGCAGGCCAACCTGTGGGGGCCGCTGCCGCCGCAAGCCGCCTTGCCTGGGACTGCCTCGGGACGCGGGCCAGGGCCTGCCGGAGCGGCCGCGCCGCCGTCCCTGGCTTTCCCGGCGTCCTTGCCCGCCGCCGGCGAGCGGCCGTTCTGGCTGCTGGCCGAGCCCATACCGCTGGCCCTGCACCGGCACAAGCCCGTCTACGGCACGCCCCTGACCCTGCTGCGCGGCCCCGAGCGCATCGAAAGCGGCTGGTGGAGCGGCCACTACGTCAAGCGCGACTACTTCATCGCCCAGGATGCGGGCGCCGCGCGTTACTGGATCTTCCGCGAGCGCCGCCTCGAGGCGGCCCGCTGGTTCCTGCACGGCCTGTTCGGCTGATCTTATGACGACCGCATCGCCCGCCGCATCCGCCCGGCTGCCGGCCTATGCCGAGCTTTATTGCGTGTCCAACTTCTCGTTCCTGCGCGGCGCCTCGCATCCCGAGGAGCTCGTGCATACGGCCGCGGCCCAGGGCTACGAAGCCTTGGCCATCACCGACGAATGCTCGCTGGCGGGCGTGGTGCGCGCCCATGCCGAGGTGCAGCGCCAGAACGAGGCGCGCCGCCAGCTGGCCGCCGAGCACGGGTTGGCGCCCGAGGCCGCGCCCGCCTTCAAGCTGCTGGTGGGCAGCGAGCTGCGCGTCACGCCCGAAGACGGCCAGCCGCCCTATGTGCTGGTGGCGCTGGCGCAAACCCGCCAGGGCTATGGCAACCTGGCCGAGCTCATCACCCTGGCGCGCAGCCGCAGCCCCAAGGGCCAGTATCTGCTGCGCCCCTCGGACTTTGCCGATCCGCCGCCCGCCCAGGCGCACCTGCGCGGCCTGCCCGGCTGCTTCGTACTGCTGTGCCCGGCCCTGGACGCGCCGCTGCCCACCCTGATGGCCCAGGCGGCCTGGACGGCCGCCACCTTCGGCACGCGCGCGCGCATGGGCCTGGTGCTGCTGAACCGTCCCGGCGAGGACCTGCACCGCAGCATCGTCGACCAGGCGGCGCGCCGCCACGGCATGCCGGTGGCCGCCGCCGGCCAGGTCGAGATGCACCAGCAGGCGCGCAAGCCGCTGCACGACACGCTGGCGGCCATCCGCCTGAAGCGGCCCGTGTCCGAATGCGGCTACGCGCTGGCGCCCAACGCCGAGCAGCACCTGCGCCTGCGCGCGCGCCTGGCCGCCGATTATCCGCCCGAGGCGCTGGCCGAGACCGTGCGCCTCGCGCGGGCCTGCCCGTTCTCGCTGGACGAGATCCGCTACCAGTACCCCCTGGAAATCGTGCCCGAAGGCCACACGCCGGCTTCCTACCTGCGCCAGGAAACGCTGGCCGGCGCCCGGCGGCGCTACCCGCAAGGCGTGCCCGCCAAGATCGCGGCGCAGATCGAGAAGGAACTCGAACTGATCGCCGGGCTCGAGTACGAAGCCTATTTTCTTACCGTCTACGACCTGGTCAAGTTTGCCCGCAGCCAGAATATCCTGTGCCAGGGCCGGGGCTCGGCGGCCAACTCCACGGTGTGCTTCTGCCTGGGCATCACCGAGGTCAACCCGGCCGAGATCGACACGCTGTTCGAACGCTTCATCAGCGCCTCGCGCAACGAGCCGCCGGACATCGACGTCGACTTCGAACACCAGCGCCGCGAAGAGGTCATCCAGTACGTCTACGAAAAATACGGCCGCGCGCGCGCCGCGCTGACCGCGGTGGTCATCTGCTACCGCCCGCGCAGCGTGCTGCGCGACACCGGCCGCGCCCTGGGCGTGGACGAGGCCATCATCGACGCGGTGGCCAAGCAGCATCAATGGTGGGACGGGCGCAAGGCGCTGATCCACACCATCGCCCGCCACGGCCTGGCGGCCGACTCGCTCACCGCCACGCTATGGGCCAAGCTGGCCGAGCAGCTGCTGGGCTTTCCGCGCCATCTCTCGCAACACCCCGGCGGCTTCGTGATCTCGCGCGGGCCGCTGAACCGCCTGGTGCCCATCGAGAACGCCGCCATGGACGGGCGCAGCGTGGTGCAGTGGGACAAGGACGATCTCGAATCGCTCAAGCTGATGAAGGTGGACGTGCTGGCGCTGGGCATGCTGACGGTGCTGCGGCGCGCGCTGGCCTGGATCGCCTGGCGGCGCGGCCGGCCTTTCGGGCTGCAGGACATTCCCGGCGAAGACCCGGCCACCTACGACATGATCTGCAAGGCCGACACCATCGGCGTGTTCCAGATCGAGTCGCGCGCGCAGATGACCATGCTGCCGCGCCTGCGTCCGGAAAAGTTCTACGACCTGGTGGTGCAGGTGGCCATCGTGCGGCCCGGGCCCATCCAGGGCGGCATGGTGCATCCCTATCTGCGCCGCCGCCACGGGCTGGAAGACCCCGACCCGCCCGGCGAGGAAATCCGCAAGGTGCTGGCGCGCACCAAGGGCGTGCCCATCTTCCAGGAGCAGGTGATGCAGATCGCCATCGAGGCGGCCGGTTTCACGCCCGACCAGGCCGACCAGCTGCGCCGCTCCATGGCGGCCTGGAAACGCAAGGGCGGCGTGGAAAAATTCCGGCAGAAGCTGATCGACGGCCTGCGGGGCAAGGGCTATGCGCAGGACTTCGCCGAAAGCCTGTTTCGCCAGATCGAAGGCTTTGGCGAATACGGGTTTCCCGAGAGCCACGCCGCCAGCTTCGCCAAGCTGGCGTATTCCAGCGCCTGGATCAAGCGCCACGAGCCCGAGGCTTTCCTGGCCGCCCTGCTCGACTCGCAGCCCATGGGCTTTTATGCGCCCTGGCAACTGGTGCAGGATGCCCAGCGCCATGCGCAGCTGCCGGTCAAGGTATGGGGCGTGGATGTCTGCCAAAGCGATGCGCCGTGCACCCTGCAGGCGGCCGGCCCGCGCCCGGCCGTGCGGCTGGGCCTGCAGACCGCCGGCCTGTCCGAGGAGGCGGCGCGGCGCATCGTGCAGGCGCGCCGCCAGGCCCCTTTCGCCGACACGGCCGACCTGGCGCGGCGCGCCGGTCTCACCGGCCGCGAACTGGACGCCCTGGCGGCCGCCGGCGCCCTGCGCAAGCTGGCCGGCCATCGGCGCCGGGCGCGCTGGGAGGCGGCCGGCGCCCTGCCCGAACGCGGGCTATTGCATGGGGCGAGCCGCCCCGAGGCCGGCACGCCCGCATTGCCGCCGCCCACCGAGATGCAGGACATCGCGGCCGACTACCGCAGCATGCGCCTGACGCTGGAGCGCCATCCGCTGGCGCTGCTGCGGCCTCGCCTGGCCGCCATGCGCTTTGCCACCGCCGCGCAGCTGCGGGACTATCCCGATGGCCGCATCGCGCGCGCCTGCGGCATCGTCACGGTGCGCCAGCGCCCGCCCACCGCCAAGGGCACGCTGTTCCTGACCATGGAAGACGAGACCGGGCCGGTGAACGTGGTCATCCGCACCGCGCTGCAGGAGCGCCAGCGGCGCGAGACCGTGGCCGCGCAATTGCTGGGGGTGTACGGCGTCTGGCAGACGCACAGCGGCGTGCGGCACCTGATCGCCGGGCGGCTGCTCGATTGCTCGCCGATGCTGGAAGAACTGGCGCCGCGCAGCCGGGACTTCCAGTGACGCGCCGTGGCGCTTGCCGCCGCCAGCCCTAGGGCGCGAACGGCGCCGGGTCGATGGCCGGCCGGCGCCCGGCCATCAGGTCCGCCAGCAGCGCCGCGCTGCCGCAGGCCAGCGTGAACCCCAAGGCGCCGTGCCCGGCGTTGATCCACACATTGTCCGCCGCGCGGCAAGCCCCGATCAAGGGCTTGCCGTGCGGCGTGGCCGGCCGCACCCCGGCCCATTGCAGCGCCTGGTCCAGGTCCAGGCGCGGAAAGACTTCGCGCACCTGGCGCTTGAGCAGCGCGATGCGGCGCGGATCGATCCGGCTGTCCTGCACGCCCATGTCCACCATCGCCGCGATGCGCAGCACATTGCCCAGGCGGGCATACACGATGCGGCGCTCGTAGTCGGTGACGCTGATGGCCGGCGCACCGGGCTCGTCCTGGGCCAGCGGCACGCTCAGGCTATAGCCCTTCAGGCCGTACAGTGGCAGGTTCTGGCCCAGCGGGCGCAGCAGGTCGCGGCTGCCCAGCCCCGTGGCCACCACATAGGCGTCGGCCTCGATGCCGCCTTCGCCGGTCTGGGCGCTCACGATGCGTCCGCCCAGGCGCTTGAGGCGCTGCACGGCGGTATTCATGCGCACCGTCGCGCCAGGCAGCGCGCGCAGACGCTCGAACAGCGCGCGCGTGAAAGCCATGCAGTCGCCCGATTCCTCGCCGGCCGTGTAGATGCCGCCTGCCAGCTGCGGCTCCAGCGCCGCCAGGGCGGGCTCGCGCGCCAGGCACTGCCGGGCATCGAGCACCTGCTGCCGCGCCCCATGGCCGGCCTGGTAGGCCACCAGCGCGCGGGCCTTCTCCAGCAGTCCCGGTGTGCGGTAGACGATCAGCTTGCCATTGCGCTGGTGGCCGAAAGCCAGCGGCTCGCGTTCGAGCAGCGCGTGCAGCGTGTCGCGGCTCAGGTAGGACAGCGTCAGCATCTGCGCGGTAGAGCGCTGCGAGGCCGACGCCGTGCAGGCCTGCACGAAACGCAAGGCCCAGCACCATTGCTGCGGATCCAGCCTGGGGGTAAAGCGCAGGGGCGAATCGGCCCGCAGCAGCCAGCCCGGCACGGCCGGCAGCACGCCCGGCCCGGCCAGCGGGGCGACATAGCTATAGCTGAGCTGGCCGCCATTGGCATAGCTGGCCACCTCGGCGGGCTGGGCGCGCGCATCGACCAGGGTGACGCAATGGCCTTCGCGGGCCAGGAAATACGCCGTCGTCACACCCACCACGCCGGCGCCGATCACGCATACATGCATGGGACGGACCTTTTCGGAAAGCAATGGCCATTGTCCCTGCTGCGCCGGGCCGGATCAATCGGCTCCGCGCGGGCCGCCCGCCCTCTCGAAGAGCGGGCGCCAAGCGCGGCGCAGCAGGCGCTGGCCTTCAGCCCAGCTTTTCCTTGAGCCGGCGCGAGACGGCCGACATGTCGGCGCGGCCGGCCAGCGCCGGCTTGATGATCGCCATGGCCTTGCCCATCAGGGCCGGGCCGCCGGCCCCCTCGCCGCGGGCTTGCGCAAGGGCCGCGTCGATGGCGGCCTCGATCTCTTGGCTGGTGGCCTGCTGGGGCAGGAATTCCTGCAGCACCTGCAATTCGGCCTTTTCGCTGGCCGCGGTTTCGAGCCGGCCAGCCTGCTCGAAGGCGGCAATGGATTCGCGGCGCTGCTTGGCCTGCTTTTCGATGATGGCGGTGACCTCGGCATCGTCCAGTTCGCGGCGCTCGTCCACTTCCTTTTGCTTGATGGCGGCCTGCAGCAGGCGCAGGGTGCCCAGCCTGTCGGTGGCCTTGGCGCGCATGGCCGCCTTCACGGCCTCGGAGATACGGAGCTTGAGCGAATCTGTGCTCATGGCGGAACCTTGTCCTTGCTTGGGGAAAAAACGTAATAGTACGGCCCTTGGGGCCGGCGAACCGGAGGCCGCGGGCCTTAGTCGCCGCCCGCGCGCAAGGGAATGATCTTGAAGGTTGCCGCCGCCTTGGCCACCAGCGTGCCGTCGGCGCGGCGCACCTCGCCCTCGCAGAAGGCCAGCGTCTTGCCGCGCCGCAGGCAGCGGGCCTCGATCAGCAGATCGCCCTGGCCCGGCTCCATGAAATGGGTGTTCATGTCGATGGTGGCCATGCCCACGTTCAGCGGATCGTGGCTGCGGCCGGCCGCGCTCAGCGTGAAGTCGAGCGCGCTCATCAGCGCGCCGCCATGCACGTCGCCGCGGCTGTTGCGCAGCGCCGCCGCATAAGGCAGGCGGGTGCGCACCAGGTCGGTTTCCAGGTGCTCGGGCTCCAGGCCGATCAGGTCCATGTAGGGGATGTCCAGGCCGAAATGGCCCGGCAAGCCAGCCGCCTGGCCGCTCATCGGGCGCCAGCCTGCTTGTCCGCCGGCACGCGCGGCATGTAGCTGCGGCAGGTCGGCACGCCGAACTCGATGGACTCGCGCAGCGCGGCCGCCGAATCGGCGTCGTACAGGCCCACGTTGAGCATGGTGATGCGCACCTGCGCACGGCCCGCGCCGGCTTCGCCGATCTCGGTGCGCGCCAGCACGCGGTTGGTCATCGGCGCGAACACCTCGACCCGCCCGCCGCCGCCCGGCTGCTCGGGCAGCACCCGCACGGCATTGTCGTTGCCCCCGCGCAGGCACTGCTGCATCTGCGCCTGCGCGCGCGCGAGGGCCTCCTGCGCGCCCACCGGCGCCTGGAACGCCTCTTCGAAGTTGCGCCTGCCGCCGTCATCGACACCGAGGGCGCAGCCGGCCAGCATCGCGGCGGCGGCGCCTGCCGCCAACATCTTGAACATCGGATTCTCCAGCACTAGATGCCGGTCATTATGCTACAGCCGGCGGCCCCTGCTACAGCCAGCGGGCGCGGATCCGCGCGGCCACGTCCACCTGGGCGCCGGCCGGCGCGCGCCCCTGCCCCGCCGGCGGCAAGGGCTCGGGCCGCGGCAGGGCCTCGAACAGATCGGCCATGGCCTCGGAAATGAAGCGGGTGCGGCTGCCGTAGACATGCCGATCGCCCATGCCGCCCTGCTGGGTGACATAGAAGCGCTGCGGGACCAGCACGTGCAGGCTGTCGCGGGCACGGGTCAGGGCAACGTAGAACAGGCGGCGCTCTTCCTCGATTTCTTCCTTGGTGCCGGTGGCCATGTCCGAGGGAATGCAGCCGTCCACGGCATTGAGCACGTAGACCGCCTTCCATTCCTGCCCCTTGGCCGAATGGATGGTGGACAGGATGAGATAGTCCTCGTCGCGCAGCGGCGGCCCCGATTCGGCGCTGGTGGCATCGGGCGGATCGAGGGTCAGTTCCGTCAGGAAACGCTCGCGCGAGGCGTAGCTGCCGGCCAGCCGCAGCAGCTGGTCCAGGTCGCCCTGGCGCACGCGCGCGTCGTCATGCAGCCGCTCCAGGTGCGGCTGGTACCAGCGCACGGCCAGCTCCAGTTCGGCCGGCCAGCCCGCCCGGCCCGAGGCCAATGCCTGGTAGGCCTGCACGAAACCGCGCCAGGCCTGCGCGTCGGCCTGCGGCGGCGGCGCGTGGCCGGCGATGGCCGCGACCGGATCGGCGGCCTGGCCCACGGCATCGAGCAGCCTGCCCGCGGTGGCCGGCCCCACCCCGGGCAGCAGTTGCGCCACCCGAAAGCCCGCCAGGCGGCTGCGCGGATTCTGCGCCCAGCGCAGCAGGGCCAGCACATCCTTGATGTGCGCCGCTTCCAGGAACTTGAGCCCGCCGAACTTCACGAACGGGATGTTGCGCCGGGCCAGTTCGAGTTCGAGCGCCGCGCTGTGGCTGGCGGCACGAAACAGCACCGCCTGCGAGGTCAGGCGCACGCCGTTCTCGCGATGCGCCAGCACGCGGTCGGCCACCCAGCGCGCCTGGCCCGCCTCGTCGCTGACCGAGACCAGCTGCGGCTTGGCGCTGGCCTGCCGGTCCGTCCACAGCGCCTTGGCATAGCGTTCGGCGGCCTGGGCGATGACGGCGTTGGATGCATCCAGGATGGGCTGGGTCGAGCGGTAGTTGCGCGTGAGCGTGACCACGCGCGCCGGCTGCGGGAACTGGCCGGGAAAATCCAGGATGTTGCGCACCGTGGCGGCGCGGAAGGAATAGATCGCCTGCGCGTCGTCGCCCACCACCGTCAGGCCCCGGCCATCGGGCTTGAGCGCCAGCAGGATGCGGGCCTGCAGCAGGTTGGTGTCCTGGTATTCGTCCACCAGCACATGGTCGAAGCGCGCGCCCATTTCCGCGGCCAGCCCGGCATCGCCCAGCATCTCGGCCCAATACAGCAGCAGGTCGTCGTAATCCAGCGCATGCTGGGCCTGCTTGGCCGCCACATAAGCCTGGAACAGGCCGCGCAACGCGTCTTCCCAGGCCGCGCACCAGGGAAAGGCCTGCG
The DNA here is from genome assembly GCF_037026685.1 of Orrella sp. JC864. NCBI lineage: Bacteria > Pseudomonadati > Pseudomonadota > Betaproteobacteria > Burkholderiales > Alcaligenaceae > Orrella > Orrella sp. JC864. The sequence continues at coordinate 284,694 of NZ_JBANET010000001.1, forward strand.
CCAGCACCTGCCCCAGCGGCGCCTGGCTGTTGACCGCGCGCGAATAGATCGACAGGCAGGTGCCCTTGAGCGGGAAGCGCGTCTCGGTGCTGGACAGGCCCCGTTCGTGCCTGACCATGCCCATGAGATCCTCGGCATCGCCGCGGTCATGGATGGTGAAGGTTTCCGGCAGGCCGATGCGCGGGGCGTACTCGCGCAGCAGCCGCGCGCCGATCCCGTGGAAGGTGCCCGCCCACGGCAGCGCGGGCGGCTGCGAGCCGGCAGGCAGGCCCAGCGCGCGCAGCAGCACCTGGCCCACCCGCCGCTCCATCTCCTGGGCGGCCCGGCGCGAGAAGGTCAGCATCAGGATGCGCTGCGGGTCGGCGCCGTGCAGCACGAGATTGGCCACCCGGTGCGCCAGCGTGCTGGTCTTGCCCGAGCCGGCGCCGGCAATGACCAGCAAGGCCCGGGCATCGGGCACGGCCTGCAGGCCGTGCCCGACGGCTTCGCGCTGCTCGGCGTTGAGGGTATCGAAAAGAGAAGAGTGGCGAACCGTATCCATGACGCCGAAACTATACTGTATATTCATACAGACCATGCATGCCATCCCCATACTCGTGGGCACCGCCTCCTGGACCGATCCGACCTTGCTGGCCTGCGGGCGCTTTTACCCGCCGCACGCCGCGCAGCACGCCCAGGCCCGCCTGGCCTACTACGCGACGCGGTTTCCCATGGTCGAGGTCGATGCCGGCTACTATGCCCTGTTCGACCCCATGACCGCTTACCGGTGGGCGCAGCGCACGCCCCCGGGCTTCGTCTTCAACGTCAAGGCGCATCGCCTGTTCACCGGGCACGGCGCGCCGCCGCAAGCCCTGCCGGCCGACCTGCGCCGCGAACTGCCCGCCCGCGTGCCAGGCACCCTCTATTACCGCCATTTGCCGCCGGACGTGCGCCGCGAGCTGTGGGCGCGCTTTCTGCTGGCCCTGGAGCCGCTGCGCCAGGCGGGCAAGCTGGGCGTGCTGCTGTTCCAGTTCGCGCCCTGGGTGCGCCCGGACGCCGCCGGGCGGGCCCATATCGCCCACTGCGTGGCCATGAGCCAGGGGCTGGACTGCGCCATCGAACTGCGGCGGCACGAGTGGCTGGCGGGCGCGCAGCAGGCCGCCACCCTGGCCTTCGAGCGCGAGCTGGGCGCGGCCCACGTGGTGGTGGACAGTCCCCAAGGCTTCGAGAACACCGTGGCGCCGGTCTGGCAGGCTACCCGGGACGACCTGGCCGTGGTGCGCCTGCATGGCCGCAATGCGGCCAACTGGAACGCGCCGGCCAGCGGCGCGTCCTCGGGCCGGTTCCGCTATGAATACAGCGAGCAGGAACTGGCCGAGCTGGCCCGGCGCGCCGGCCAATTGGCGGACCGGCTGCGCGCGGGCAAGCTGCATGTGGTGCTCAACACCAACTACCGCGACCAGGGCGTGCGCAACGCCAGCGGCTTCATGCAGGCGCTGGCCGCCCTGCCGCGCTAGGCCCGGCGGCCCTCAATGGTGGCGCGCGTCGTCGGCCAGCTCGCCGATCAGCGCCATGACGTGCTCGGCCGCCGCCCTGGGCGATTGGCTGACGAAGGTAGGGTCTTCCAAGGGCGGCCAGCCGGGCAGAAGCGCCCGCCCGATATAGCCGCCTTCTACCGGCGCGGTCTGGATATCGGCCTGCCCTTCTTCCATTTCGACCCTTGCGGCCAGTGTCCAGTCGATCATGGCGATTCCTCCTGCGCGAGTACACGAAGTACGGAAATTCCAGTGTAGGAACCTTCCTTGCGGCAAAGGTCTCAGAGGGTTACCGATGGCGTGGGAATGTCCGTCCCGGTCGGGACGCGCCCGGTTTCGATTCCCTGCACCCGGCGCCTGCCCCGTGGCACACTGCTGCGCAGGCCCTTGGACGACCCGCCCCGCACCGATGCCACCGATGCAAATTCTTCTGAACCTGGAATCGCCGCAACAGCCCGATGTGCGGCAACTGCTGCAACGCTCGACCGACTACCTGATGGCGCTGTATCCGCCCGAAAGCTGCATCCTGGCCGACGAGCCGGCCCTGCTGGCCCCCGGCGCCCGCTTCTGGGTGGCGCGCCAGGGCGCGCGGCCGGTAGGCTGCTGCGCCCTGCTGCCTTTGCAGCCGGGCCGGGCCGAGATCAAGCGGCTATACGTGGACGAGCCGGCGCGCGGCGCCGGGCTGGGCAGCCGCCTGCTGCTGGCGCTGGAGCGGCAGGCCGCGCGCGACGGCGTGGCCACCGTGCTGCTGGAGACCGGCGTGCGCCAGCCCGAGGCGCTGGGCCTTTACCGCAAGCACGGCTACGTCGAACGCGGGCCTTACGGCCCCTATCGGCCCGACCCCTTGAGCATCTTCATGGAAAAACGACTGGCGGACCCGGCATGAACCGATACCAGCCCTTTGGCGCGCCCCATGCCCGCCCCGGCCTGCGCCTGGCCGGCCTGCACGAAGGCGCGCGCCGGCTCCGGCGCACCCTGCCGCGCGGGCTGGCCTGCCTGCTGCTGGCGCTGTCCGCGGGCCAGGCCGCCGCCTTGCAAGTCCTGCACACCGAGGCTTCCAGCTTCTCGCCCGTGGTCGTCTACGAAGCCGGCGGCGAGCGCTGCCTGACCTTCGAGAACGCGCAGAACCTGGGCCGCCAGAGCTGCCAGGCCACCGATGGCTCGCCGCGCATGGTGCTGAACTACACGCGCATGATGATGAGCGCGCTGGCGGTGCAGCCCGAACCGGGCCGCATCCTGGTGATCGGCCTGGGCGGGGGCACGCTGCCCATGGCGCTGGCCGCGCTGCTGCCGCAGGCCAGCATAGACACCGTGGAAATCGATCCGGCGGTCACCCGGGTGGCGCGCCAGTACTTTGGCTTCCAGACCTCCGAGCGTGTGCGGGTGCACGAAGCCGACGGCCGCGCCTTCGTCGAGCAGGCCGTGCGCGACGGGCGGCAATACGACCTGATCCTGCTCGATGCCTTCGACTACAACTACATCCCGCGCCACCTGACCACCGTCGAGTTCCTGTCGCAGGCCAAGGCCTTGCTGGCGCCGGCCGGCGTGCTGGCGGCCAACACCTTTTCCAGCAGCGGCCTGTACGACCGCGAATCGGCCACCTACGCCAGCGTGTTCGGCCCCTACTTCAACGCCCGCTCCAACAACCGCGTGATCTTCGCGGTCAACGGCCCGCTGCCCGAGGACGCCGCCTTGCAGCGCAATGCGCGGCGCTGGGCGCCGCGGCTGGCGCCCTACGGCGTGGACCTGGAACGCGAGCTGCAGCGCTACACGCGCGAGGTGCGCTGGCCGCCCGGCACGGCCCTGCTGCGCGACGGCGATGCGCACGCGCCGGCCAACGCCGCGGCCCACGGGCAGGACCGGCCATGAACATCACGCACCTGGAGCACGTGCTGTACGCGCTGGCCATGCAGGCCGCTTTCATCCTGGCCCTGCGCCGCCGCGCGCCGGGCCACTGGCTGGGCGCGACCTTCGCCATCGGCTGGTTCTTCTCGCGCGAGCACACCCAGCGCGAATACAAGCTTTTTGTGTTCGGCCAGTCGCGCGAGCACATCCGGCCCTGGGACGGCCTGCTGGGCTGGTCCTTCGACAAATGGGCCGACGCGCTGTGCCCCACGCTGGCGGTGATCGCGGTGGCGCTCTGGATCGATTGGCGGCGCCGGCAGCGCATGCGCCGCTGAGCACCTTGCCCGGCGCGCGACTTGCCGCTATCCTGTGGCGGTCGATACATAGCCGCGCAGAAGAGTCCAGCCCGCGGGCTGGCGCCGACGGAGCAACCGCCCCGGAAACTCTCAGGCCACAGGACTGCGCGAAGCTGGACGATCTGGAGAGAGGCGCCGTGCGCGCCCACCGAAGGGGAAGCCGCCGGCCACTGGCCGCGCGGCGCAAGCTCTCAGGTACCGGGACAGATGGGGCGCAATGGCCATCGGGCCTTTGCCACCCATGCCTCCTGGAGCGACCATGCCCCGTATCGCCGTATTGGGCGCCGGCATCACCGGCGTCACCACCGCTTATCTGCTCAATCAAGCCGGCCACGACGTCACCGTCGTCGACCGCCAGCTCTACCCCGCCATGGACACCTCCTACGCCAATGGCGGGCAGCTTTCGGCCAGCAACGCCGAAGTCTGGAACCAGGTATCCACCCTGGCCAAGGGGCTGCGCTGGATGTTCCAGCGGGATGCCCCGCTGCTGCTCAACCCCCTGCCCTCGTGGCACAAATATGCCTGGCTGGGCGAATTCCTGTGGGCCGTGCGCAAGTACCGCAGCAACACGATAGCCACGACCCGCATGGCCATCGAGGCGCGCCAGCACCTGTACGCCATGGCCGAAAGCGAAGGCATAGACTTCGACCTGCAGCAACGCGGCATCCTGCACTTCTATCACGACAAGGCCGGCTTCGAGGCCGCCGCCCGCGGCAACGCGCTGCTGCGCGAAGGCGGCCTGCAACGCCATGCCGTCACTGCCGAGGAAATCCGCCGGATCGAGCCGACCCTGCAAGGCCGCTATTACGGCGGCTACTACACGCCCTCGGACGCCACGGGCGACATCCACAAGTTCACCCGCGGCCTGGCGCGGGCCTGCGAGCGGCATGGGGTGCGCTTCATGCACGGCCGCGAAATCATGGGCCTGGATTTCGGCGGCCCAGGCGTGCAGGCGCGCCTGGCGCCGCTCGATGCCGGCACCGGCCGGCTCCTGGACGAACAGGAAACCTTGCAGGCCGACGCCGTGGTCATCTGCGCCGGCGTGGGCAGCCGCCGCCTGGCCGCCATGGCGGGCGACCGGCTGAACGTCTATCCGGTCAAGGGCTACTCCATCACCGTGCACCTGGACGACGAGGCCAGCGTCCAGGGCGCGCCCTGGACCAGCCTGCTGGACGAGCGCGCCAAGATCGTTACCTCGCGCCTGGGCCGCGAGCGCTTTCGCGTGGCGGGCACGGCCGAGTTCAACGGCGAGAACCGCGACATCCGCGCCGACCGCATCGCGCCGCTGCTGCGCTGGACCCGCGCCAACTTCCGCATGGACACCTCGCGCGTGGTGCCCTGGGCGGGGCTGCGCCCGATGATGCCGGACATGATGCCGCGCGTGCAGCGCGGCAAGCGCCGCGGCGTCTACTACAACACCGGCCACGGGCACCTGGGCTGGACCTTGTCGGCGGCCACGGCCGCCGGCCTGGCCGGCTTGCTGCAAGCCGACCTGGCGCCCAAGCTGTAACGCTTTGCTGGCCCCCGCCCCGCGTCGGCGGGGCGGCGCCTGCCAGCGCGCGACAGGGCTTTTCAAGTGCCAATCATTTGAAGCGTTTTCGCGCCGCCGGCGCGGTAGGCTGAAGCCTCTACGGATAGGAGGAATCATGAAAACGTTTCGCCCCACCCGCCTGGCCATGATGCTGTCCATGTCCACGCTCCTGGCCATGGGCGCGGCCCATGCCGCCCAGCAGATCGACGACGACGACCGCGAGTTCCTGGAAAAGGCCGCCCTGTCGGGACAGCTGGAGATCGAAGCCAGCAAGCTGGCGCAGCAGCGCGCCACCCATCCCGAGGTCAAGCAATTCGCCGATATGATGGTCCAGGACCACACGGCCATGGACAAGTCCCTCAAGGAGCTGGCCTCGCGCAAGGGCGTGGAGCTGCCGGCCGAGATCCATAAGGACGTGCAGGACAAACTGGACGACCTGGCCGACGAGAAGCCCGGCAAGGACTTCGACGAGGAATACGCCGAGAAGATCGCTGTGGACGCGCACGAGGACGCCGTGGAGCTTTTCGAGGATGCCTCCAAGGATGCCAAGGACGAAGAAATCAAGGCCTTCGCCGCGCAGGGCCTGCCCAAGCTGCAGACCCACCTGGAGCAAGGCAAGGCGCTGAAGAAGACCGTGGACGACCACGACTACGACTCGCGCGCGGCGGCCGCCAACCCGCCCGCCTCGGCTGGCACGTCGAACAATGCGCCGGGCGCCGGCCCCACCTCGCCCGCCGAGCCGGCCATGCCCGCCAGCAACGACGGCACGCCCTCGACCAACCCCACCGAGCCGACCTCCACCTCGACGGGGCCGCGCTAAACGAGATCGGGCGCGGCCAGCAATGCCGCGTCCGCAACGCGGACACCGTGGGCTCTTCATCGTAAACGGGGGACGCCCAGAAAGGACAAAGGGTTAGCAGCCTAAAGCTGCTAACCCTTTGTTTGTACTGGTCGGAGCGGCGGGATTCGAACTCGCGACCCCTTGCACCCCATGCAAGTGCGCTACCAGGCTGCGCTACGCTCCGAAAGAAAAAGATTATAGCACGGTTTTTACCGCGTGCCGGACCGGACGGCCGTTTTTATACGCGCACGGCCGCCAGCGCCTCGCGCAGGATTTCCGAGGCGCCCGTCAGCTCGGCGCGCAGGGCCTGCAGCTCTTGCGCGCTCAGGCGCACGGCCGCGTCCTGGTCGTAGGCCGCGTCGCGCCCGCCGTCGCTGAGCCGGTTGCGCGCGCCGCTGATGGTAAAGCCCTGCTCGTACAGCAGCGAACGGATGCGGCGGATGAGCAGCACCTCGTGATGCTGGTAGTAGCGGCGGTTGCCGCGCCGCTTGACCGGCTTGAGCTGGGTGAATTCCTGCTCCCAGTAACGCAGCACGTGGGGCTTGACGCCGCACAATTCGCTCACCTCGCCGATGGTGAAATAGCGTTTGGCAGGAATGGACGGCAGGACGACGGGAGATTCGGGTCGAGTCATTGGTGGATTTTATGCCGCGAGGCCCGGGTATGCAGGGATGACAAAAGCCAACAAAGCGTATCAGGCCTCGGACTTGCCCGGCGCCTGCTCGCCACTTTCCGGCGCACTGGCCGGCGCCGGCATGCCGGTCTGCTCGACGGTGCTCTTGAGCTTCTGGCTGGCGTGAAACGTTACCACGCGACGCGCCGCGATAGGAATGGTTTCGCCCGTCTTGGGATTGCGGCCCGGGCGCGGGGGCTTGTTGCGCACCTGGAAATTGCCGAACCCCGAGAGCTTGACCGTGTCGCCCTTGACCAGGGCATCGCGGATCTCCTCGAAAAAGGTGTCGACGATGTCCTTGGCCTCGCGCTTGTTCAGCCCTACCCGCTCGAACAGCAGTTCGGCCAGTTCGGCCTTGGTCAAGGTGGTGCGGTTATCGGCGAGCGTCGTCATGGCGGTCTCCTGTCCAGTCAGCTTGTTCGGTCGGCGTTCAGGGATGCGGTCAGGCACGCAAGCGCACGCCGTGGCGCTCGGCCAGGGCCGCACGGATGCGCGCCATGCAGTCGTCCACCCGCGCATCATCGAGCGTGACCTCGGGATCCTGCAGCCAGAAGCGCAGCGCCAGGCTGCGTTCGGCCCCCGGGCCGGCGGCCGGATCGCGCCAGACGTCGAACAGCCGCGCATCCTGCAGCACCGACAAGGCAGGGTCATTGTGAGCCGTCCGGGCGACCGTGTCGAGCAGGTCCTGGGCCTGCACCCGGGCCGGCGCCCAGACCGCCAGGTCGCGCACCACCACGGGCTGGCGCGACAGCTCGCGCGCCTCGGGCACCGGCGTGGGCAGCACGGCATCGAGCGACAGCTCGAACAGCACCGGGGTATGGGCCAGCCCGGCCTGCTGCACCCAGCGCGGATGCAGCTCGCCGATCCAGCCCGCCGGCGCGCCTTGCACGTCGATGCGGGCCGAACGCCCGGGATGCAGGGCGGGATGGGCGTCGGCCACGAAGCGCACGGCCGGCAGGCGCGCGCCGAACAGCAGCTCGACGTCGCGCTTGACGTCGTAGAAGTCCACCTGGCGGCTGGGCAGGCCCCATTGCTCGTCGGCGGCAAAGCCCCAGGCCGCGCCGGCCACGCGCAGCGGCTGGTGCACGCCGCCCACTTCCAGGTCGCCGGCCTGGATGCGCGCGTCGCGCGCGAATACGCGGCCCAGCTCGAACACCCTGACGCGGCTTTGCTTGCGGTTGGCGTTGTGCACGATGTTGGCCACCAGCCCGCCGAGCAGGCTGCTGCGCATCACGGCCAGGTGGCTGGCGATGGGATTGAGCAGGCGGATCGGCTGCTCGTTGCCGGCGTAGTCGCGCTCCCATTCGGCCTGCACGAAGCTGAAATTGATGACCTCCTGGTAGTCCATAGCGGCCAGGGCGCGGCGTACCGCGTGCGGGCCGCGCTCGTGCTCGGGCTGGGCCAGCATCTTGGCCCGCGCCAGCGGCGGCAGGTCGGGAATATTGTCAAAGCCGTGGATGCGCGCCACTTCCTCGATCAGGTCTTCCTCGATCTGCAGGTCGAAACGGTACGAGGGCGGCGTCACCACGAAATCCTCGCCTTCCTGCGCGAAAGGCAGGCCCAGGCGGGTGAAGACGGCGGCGATCTCGCTGCCCGGGATGGCCACGCCCAGCACCCGGCGGCAGCGCGCCGCGCGCAGGCGTACCGGCGCCCGTTCGGGCAGGCGCAGCACCTGGTCGTCCACGGGGCCGGCCTGGCCGCCGCAGATCTCCAGGATCAGCGCCGTGATGTAGTCCAGGTGCTCGGCAATGCTGGCATAGTCCACCCCGCGCTCGAAGCGGTGGCTGGCCTCGGAGCTGAACCGGTAGCGGCGCGCCCGGCCGGCGATCGCCTCGGGCCACCAGAAGGCCGCCTCGACGTAGATGTTGCGGGTATCGAGCGAGACCGCGGTCGCTTCGCCGCCCATGATGCCGGCCAGGCTCTCGACCTGCTCGCCTGCCGCCACCACGCCGACCGTCCCGTCCAGGTCGACGCGCTGGCCGTTGAGCAGCACCAGCGACTCGCCCGGCCGCGCCCAGCGCACGGTCAGGCCATCGGCAGGCAGCTTGTCCAGGTCGAACACATGCGAGGGGCGGCCCAGTTCGAGCATGACGTAGTTGGAAATATCGACCAGGGCCGAGATGCTGCGCTGGCCGGCGCGCTCCAGGCGCTGCTTCATCCAGGCGGGCGTTTGCGCCCGGGCATCGACACCGCGGATGACGCGCCCGGCAAAACGTCCGCACAGCTCCGGCGCCTGCACCTGCACCGCCAGCCGGTCCTCGATCTGCACCGGCACCGGGCGCGCGGACGGCGGCTTGAGCGGCGCGCCGGTCAGCGCGGCCACTTCGCGCGCCACGCCCAGGATGGACAGGCAGTCGGCGCGGTTGGGCGTGAGCTTGAGCGTATAGAGGGTGTCGTCCAGCGCCAGCGCCTCGCGCAGCGGCTGGCCCACGGGCGCGTCGGCCGCCAGCTCCAGCAGGCCGGCATGGTCTTGCGAGAGCCCCAGCTCGCGGGCCGAGCACAGCATGCCGAAGGACTGCACGCCGCGCATCCTGGCCACGCCGATCTGCATGCCGCCGGGCAGCTGCGCCCCCACGCGCGCCAGCGGCACCTTCAGGCCCGCCGCCGCGTTGGGCGCGCCGCAGACGATCTGCAGCGGCTCGCCCGAACCGTCGTCCACCTTGCACACGCGCAGCTTGTCGGCATCCGGATGCGGCGCGATCTCGACGATATGCGCCACCACCACGCCCGAGAAAGGCGGGGCCGCGGGCACGGCGTCCTCGACTTCCAGGCCGGCCATCGTCAGGCGATGGCCCAGTTCTTCGGACGAGATGGCCGGATCGACCAGCGCGCGCAGCCAGGATTCAGGAAATTGCATGATCAGCCGTCCGGATTAATCGTTGAATTGACGCAGGAAGCGCAGGTCGCCCTCGAAGAACTGGCGCAGGTCGTTCACGCCGTAGCGCAGCATGGTCAGGCGCTCCAGGCCCGAGCCGAAGGCAAAGCCGATGTAGCGCTCTGGATCCAGACCGAAGTTGGTCACGACCTGGGGATGGACCTGGCCGGCGCCGGAAATCTCCAGCCACCGCCCCTTGTTGGGGCCGGACATGAAGCGCATGTCGATCTCGGCCGAGGGCTCGGTAAAGGGAAAGAACGAGGGGCGAAAGCGCAGCTCCAGGTCGTCGGTCTCGAAGAAGCAGCGCAGGAAATCGGTATAGACGCCCTTGAGATCGGCAAAGGAGATGTCCTCGGCGATCCACAGGCCCTCCACCTGGTGGAACATGGGCGAATGCGTGGCGTCGCTGTCCACCCGGTAGGTACGGCCCGGGGCGATCACCTTGATGGGCGGCTCGTGCATGCGGGCATAGCGCACCTGCATGGGGCTGGTGTGCGTGCGCAGCAGCAACGGCAGGCCCCGGGCGTCGTCCATGTCGACGTAGAAGGTGTCCTGCATGGAGCGCGCCGGATGGTTCTCGGGATTGTTCAGCGCCGTGAAGTTGGTCCAGTCGTCCTCGATCTCGGGGCCGTCGGCCACATCGAAACCGATGGAGCGGAAGATCTGCTCGACCCGCTGCCAGGTGCGGATCACCGGATGGATGCCGCCCTGGCCGCGTCCGCGTCCGGGCAGGGTGACGTCGATGGTCTCGGCCGCCAGGCGGGCATCGAGCTCGGCCTGCGCCAGCGCCGCGCGCCGGGCGTTGAGCAGCGCCTCGATGCGCTGCTTGGCCTCGTTGATGCGGGCGCCCTCCTCGCGCTTTTGCTCGGCAGGCAGCTGCGCCAGGCCCTTGAGCAGGCCGGTCAGCGCACCCTGCTTGCCCAGGAAACGGGCCTTGGCGTTTTCGAGCGAGGCGGCGTCGGGCGCCTGGGCAAACTGCGCCTGTGCCTGGGAGACCAGGTCTTCGACCATCGATGTCATGGATAGAACCTCAAAAGCAAACGGGACCATGACGGCCCCGTTTGCGGTGTTGCACGTGTATCGATCGCGCAGCGTCGTCGGCGATCAGGCGGCCAAGGCGGACTTGGCTTGTTGGACCACGGCGGCGAAACCGGCCTTGTCGTGCACGGCCATGTCGGCCAGCACCTTGCGGTCCAGCTCGATGGCCGCCTTCTTCAGGCCGGCGATGAACGCGCTGTAGGTCACGCCATGCTCACGCACGGCGGCGTTGATACGGGTGATCCACAGGGCGCGGAAGGTGCGCTTCTTGTTGCGGCGATCGCGATAGGCGTATTGCCCGGCGCGCATGACCGCCTGCTTGGCGACGCGGAACACATTGCCGCGGCGGCCGCGGTAGCCCTTGGCTGCGGCAATGACTTTCTTGTGACGGGCACGTGCCGTTACACCACGTTTGACGCGAGGCATGTTCTATCTCCTGTCAGGCGAAAGGCATCATGGCGCGAACCGACGCCACGTTGGTTTCGTGGACCGCGGCCGAACCGCGCAGCTGGCGCTTGTTCTTGGTGGTCTTCTTGGTCAGGATGTGGCGCTTGAACGCCTGACCCCGCTTGATCGATCCGCTGCCGCGGACCTTGAAGCGCTTGGCAGCGCTTTTTTTGGTCTTCATCTTGGGCATGACGACTTCCTGGTTAAGCAAGAGGTGCCCGAAGCGCTCATCGCCCCGGATCTTAGCTATTACCTGCTCGCTTTTTGCTTTTTTTCGGGCTTTTTGAAGGCCTTGGACTGGCGCGGCCAGCACTGCCCGCCTGCCGCCGCTCTCGCGCACGCAGGCCTTTGCAGCGCCGGCCCGGGCTGGCATCCGTGCCGCGGCAAGCCGCATCCGGTGACACCCCGGCAGGCCAAACAAGGCAAAGCCGTAAAAAGCCCTTGATTATATGATGATTTTTCCGGTCTTGTACAGGCCCTCGCCTCTCTGGCGCTCCAGCAGCCGGGCCAGGCAGTCCCACAGGGCCTCATCCAGGCTGAAGGCCACGTTAAAGCGCATCCAGCCGGTGGGCCGGGGCTCGACCAGGAACAGCTGCCCGGGCCCGAGCATGATGCCCTCCTTGACCGCGTCGTTGACGATGACCGCGCTATCCGGGATGTCCGGATGCCGCGCCCACAGGTACATGCCCTCGCCCGGCTGGTTGAACAGCTCGAAGCCCTGGGCGGCCAGCCGCTGGGCCACTTCGCCGTGCGCCTGCGCCAGCCGCTGGCGCAGGGACTTCAGGTGCTTTCTCCAGCGCCCGTCCGTGATCACGCCGTAGACCAGCCGCTCCATCACCTCGGAGCTGGTCAGCCCGGCGCGCATCTTCAGGCTCAGCAGCTGGCTGGCCAGCTCGGGATGGGCCAGCATGTAGCCCACCCGCAGGTTAGGCGAGATGGTCTTGGAATAGCTGCCCAGGTAGACCACCCGCTGCAGCTGGTCCAGGCTGGCCAGCGACGGCTGGTGGTCGGCGTCCATGTCGGCATAGATATCGTTCTCGACCAGGCGGAAATCGTGTTTTGCGGCCAGCTGCAGCAGCTGGTGCAGCTGCGGCAGCGAGGCGCGCGAGCAGGTGGGGCTTTGCAGCCGCGGCTGGGTGAAGAAGGCCACGGGCCGGTGCCGCGCCAGCAGCGCCTCCAGGGCGGGCATGTCGTAGCCGTCGGGCGTGCGCGCCACGCCCACCAGCACCGCGCCCTGGAAACGCAGGATGCTCATCAGGTTCGGATAGCCGGGATCGTCCACCAGCACCACGTCGCCGGCCTTGACCAGCGCGCGCACGGCCAGGTCCAGCGCCTGGCTGGAGCCGTGCGCCAGCAGCACCTGGCCGGGCTTGGCGGCGATGCGCTGGTCGGTGGCAAGGTTCTGCGCGGTCAGCGTGCGCAGCGCCGGCAGCCCCATGGGATCGCCATAGCCGCTTAGCGGCAGCCTGCCCGCGGCCACCTGCCGCATGCCGCGCCGCACGCCTTCCTCGAACATCCAGTCGTGCGGCAGCCAGCCGCAGCCCGGCTTGATGGCCAGCTCGCGGTTCTCGAAGATCTGGCGCAGATACCAATCGGTATTGAACTCGGGCTGCGCCGGCGCGGCCTCGGCGGTCCCGGCCGCGCCGCCCGCCGGCCGGTTGACGAAAAAGCCCATGTTGGCGCGGCTGGTCAGCAGCCCCTGCGCCACCAGCCTGTCGTAGGCCTCGACGACGGTAAAGGCGCTGACCGCGTGGCTGGCGGCGAAAGCGCGGATCGACGGCAGCTTGGCGCCATGCTTGAGCGCTTGCGTCTCGATGAGCGCGCGCAGCCCCTCGACAATCTGGTTGACCAGCGGCGTGGCAGAATCGGGCCTGAGCGTGAGCATCCGGGAAGAACAGTTCTGTACCGGGCCGGCAACCCATACAGTAGGGCGGCGGGCAGGCCCATCTGTACATGGACACGGCCGGCGACGGTTTTTACATTGCGAGATTATCACCTTTCCCAAGCCAACTTTCCCGCCAATCGAGTTAGCCATGACCCAGCAGACCAATGAAGCCCTGATGGCGCGCCGCCGCGCCGCGATTCCCCGTGGCGTAGGCCAGTCCCACGAAATCTTCGTCGAACGCGCCCGCAACGCCGAGGCGTGGGACGTCGAAGGCCAGCGCTACATCGACTTCGCCGGCGGCATCGCCGTGCTGAACACCGGCCACCTGCATCCGCAGGTGATCGAGGCGGTCAAGCAGCAGCTGGACCGCTACACCCACACCTGCTTCCAGGTCCTGGCCTACGAGCCCTACGTCGAGCTGGCCGAGCAGCTCAACGCCATGGCGCCGGGCGACTTCCCCAAGAAGACGCTGTTTCTGACCAGCGGCGCCGAAGCGGTGGAGAACGCCGTCAAGATCGCCCGCGCGCACACCGGCCGCCCCGGCATCATCGCCTTTGCGGGCGGCTACCACGGCCGCACCAACATGACCCTGGCCCTGACCGGCAAGGTCGCTCCCTACAAGATCGGCTTCGGCCCCTTCCCCAGCGACGTCTATCACGCGGCCTTCCCCAACGCGCTGCACGGCGTGAGCGTGCAGGACGCCCTGAACTCGGTCGAGCAGATCTTCAAGAACGCCATCGAGCCCACCCGCGTGGCGGCCTTCATCGTCGAGCCGGTCCAGGGCGAAGGCGGCTTTAACATCGCGCCGCCCGAATTCATCGCCGGCATCAAGCGCATCGCCGACCAGCACGGCATCCTGCTGATCGCCGACGAAGTGCAGACCGGCGCGGGCCGCACCGGCACGTTCTACGCCAGCGAGCAATGGCCGGTGGCGCCCGACCTGATCACCACCGCCAAGTCGCTGGCCGGCGGCTTTCCGCTCTCGGGCGTGATCGGCCGCGCCGATGTGATGGACGCCCCCGCGCCCGGCGGCCTGGGCGGCACCTACGCCGGCAGCCCGGTCTCGTGCGCCGCCGCCCTGGCCGTGATCAAGGCCTTTCGCGAGGAAAACCTGCTGGCGCGCAGCAAGGCCGTGGGCGAGCGCCTGGTCCAGGGCCTGCGCGCCATCGCCGGGCAGCATCCCGGCGTCGTCGCCGAAGTGCGCGGCCTGGGCGCCATGGTGGCCATGGAGCTGTGCCAGGACGGCGACCCGCACAAGCCCGACGCCGAGCTGACCCGCCGCATCGTGGCCGAGGCGGGCAAGCGTAAGCTTATCCTGCTGTCTTGCGGCACCTACGGCAACGTGATCCGCGTGCTGGTGCCGCTGACCGCCTCGGACGAGCTGCTGGACGAAGGCCTGGAGATCATCGCCCAAAGCGTGAAGGCCGCCCGCCAGGGCTAGGCCCGCAGTACCCCGGGCCAGCGGGGCGCCGCCGCAAGCGGCGCCCCGCTGGCGTTTGCGCCGCATCGCGCCATTGACAACAAGGGAAAGCCGTCATGACCGCACATCAATCCCCGCTGGACCTGCTGCAAGACAAGTCGCTGCTCAAGACCCAAGCCTATATCGACGGCGCCTGGACCGATGCAGCCGGCCGCTTCGACGTCACCGACCCGGCCACCGGCCAGCTGCTGGCGCAAGTGGCCAACCTGGGCCCGGCCGACTGCCGGCGCGCCATCGAGGCGGCCGACAAGGCCTGGCCCGCCTGGCGCCAGAAGACCGCCAAGGAGCGCCATGCGATCCTCCTCAAGTGGTTCCAGCTGCTGATGCAGCACCAGGAGGACCTGGCCCGCCTGATGACCGCCGAACAAGGCAAGCCGCTGGCCGAGGCGCGCGGCGAAGTGGCCTACGGCGCCAGCTTCGTCGAGTGGTATGCCGAGGAAGCCAAGCGCGCCAACGGCGAGACCCTGCCGCAGTTCGACAACAACCGCCGCCTGCTGGTCCTGCGCCAGCCGGTGGGCGTGTGCGCGGCCATCACGCCGTGGAACTTCCCGCTGGCCATGATCACCCGCAAGGTCGCGCCCGCCCTGGCGGCCGGCTGCACGGTGGTCATCAAGCCGGCCGAGCTGACGCCGCTGACCGCGCTGGCCGCCGCCGAGCTGGCCGAGCGCGCGGGCTTTCCGGCCGGGGTGCTCAATGTGCTGACCGCCGACAGCGACAACAGCATCGCCGTGGGCAAGGTGCTGTGCGAAAGCGACATCGTGCGCCACCTGAGCTTTACCGGCAGCACCGAGGTCGGCCGCATCCTGATGGCCCAGAGCGCGCCCACCATCAAGAAACTGGCGCTGGAACTGGGCGGCAACGCCCCCTTCATCGTGTTCGACGATGCCGACCTGGATTCGGCCGTCGAGGGCGCGGTGGCCAGCAAGTACCGCAATGCCGGGCAGACCTGCGTGTGCAGCAACCGCCTGTACGTGCAGGACGGCGTCTACGACGCCTTCGTGGCCAAGTTCGCCGAGCGGGTCAAGACGCTGAAGGTGGGCAACGGCTTTGCCGAAGGCGTCACCCAGGGCCCGCTGATCGAGCCGGCCGCCGTGCAGAAGGTGCAGCGCCACATCGACGACGCCCTGGCCCAGGGCGCGCGCGTGATGGCCGGGGGCAAGGCGCTGGAGGGCCAGTTCTTCGAGCCGACCGTGCTGGCCGACGCCAAGGCTTCGATGCTGTGCGCGCGCGAGGAAACCTTCGGCCCGCTGGCCCCGGTGTTTCGCTTTCATACCGAAGAAGAGGCCATCGCCGCGGCCAACGCCACCGAGTTCGGCCTGGCCGCCTATTTCTATTCGCGCGACGTGGGCCGCATCTTCCGCGTCGGCGAGGCGCTGGAATACGGCATGGTCGGCGTGAACGTGGGCATCATCGCCTCCGAGCACGTGCCCTTCGGCGGCATCAAGCAATCGGGCCTGGGCCGCGAGGGTTCTCGCCACGGCATGGAGGAATACCTCGAAATGAAGTACCTGTGCGTCGGGGACATACTGAAATAACTCCCGTCAACCCAGCGGCCGCCGGTACTGGATGGCCTCGGCCACGTGCGGCAGCGCCAGGCTCTCGCTGCCATCCAGGTCGGCGACGGTGCGCGCCACGCGCAACACCCGGTGCGCCGAACGGGCCGACCAGCCCAGCCGGTCCATGGCGCGGTTCAGCAGCGCCCGGGCCGCGTCCTGCATGGGACAGTGGCGCGCCAGCTCGGCGCCGGGCAGCGCGGCATTGGGCCGCGCCTGCCGGGCCAGCTGGCGCCGGCGGCATGCCAGCACCCGCTGGCGCACCGGCGCCGAGGGTTCGCCCTCTGGCAGGTCCAGCCACTGCGATTCGGGCGCGGGCAAGGTGACCTGCAGGTCGATGCGGTCCAGCAAGGGCCCCGAAATGCGGCCGCGATAGCGCTGCACGGTTTCCGGCGAGCACCGGCAGGCCCGCACCGGATGCCCTTGCCAGCCGCAGGGGCAGGGATTCATGGCCGCCACCAGCTGGAAGCGGGCCGGGTAATCCACGCGCCACAGGGCGCGGGCAATCGAAACCACGCCGCTCTCCAGGGGCTCGCGCAGCGACTCCAGCACCCGGCGGTCGAATTCGGGCAGTTCGTCCAGGAACAGCACGCCCAGGTGGGCCAGCGAGACTTCGCCCGGCCGCGGCCGGGCGCCGCCGCCCACGATGGCCGCCGCCGAGGCGCCATGATGCGGCGCGCGAAACGGCGGCACCGGGGACACGACAGGTTCGGCCCCGCCCAGGCTGGCCACGGCGGCGGCCTCCAGGGCCTGGTCCTGGGCCAGCGGCGGCAGCAGCCCCGGCAGCCGCTGCGCCAGCATGCTCTTGCCCGTGCCGGGCGGCCCCACCAGAAGCAGGCCGTGGCCGCCGGCGGCGGCGACCTCCAGCGCCCGGCGGGCCGCCGGCTGCCCCCGCACGTCGGACAGGCAAGGCGCGGCGGCCGCAACAGGCGCCGGACGCGCGGCCGCCGGCCGCAGGGGCTCGCGTCCCGCCAGATGCTCGGCCACCTCGCGCAGCTGCCCGGCGCCCAGCACCGTCAGCCCCGGCACGCAGGCCGCCTGCGCGGCGCTTTCGTTCGGCAGGATCAGCGTGGCGCCCGGCTGGCTGCGCGCCACGGCCAGCGCGATGGCCAGGGCCGCGGCCACCGGCACCAAGGCGCCCGTGAGCGAGAGCTCGCCGGCCAGCACCATGCCGGCCAGCGCCGGCTCGCCCGCCTGTCCCGGCCGCACGCGCAGCTCGGGCAAGGCCAGCTGGCCCGAGGCCAGCAGCACCCCCAGCGCCATGGGCAAGTCGAAACGGCCCGATTCCTTGGGCAGGTCGGCCGGCGCCAGGTTGACGGTCAGGCGACCGGCGGGAAACTCGTAGCCACTGTTGAGCAGGGCCGCACGCACCCGCTCGCGGCTTTCGCGCACCTCGGCGTCGGGCAGGCCCACCACGTGAAAGGCCGGCAGGCCCGCGGCCAGGTGCACCTCCACGCGCACGGCGGGCGCTTGCAGCCCCGACAGCGCCCGGCTGGCAAGAACGGCTAGGGTCACGGCAGCTCCAGGACGATTCGCTGCATCCAGTATGGCCCTGCCGCGCGCCGCCGGACAGCGCGGCGGTGGATAAAAAGCGCCTGCCCTGCCCTAGCCCTGCCCTAGCCCTGTGGCAGCTCCGTTTGCGGCGGGACCGCCTGGGGCTGGCCGGCTTGGGGCTTTTCCAGTGCATCCAGGCGCGCTTCCAGTGCACGCACCTGCGCCTCGAGCGCGTCGGCGCGCGCGCGGGTGCGCGTGAGCAGGTCGGCCTGGATGTCGAATTCGTCGCGGGTGACCAGGTCGAGCCTGGCGAACGTCTGCGACACCAGGGCGCGCACGTTGCGCTCGATATCGGCGGCCGGGCTGCGCGCGATGAGATCGGAGACGTTCTTCTGGAAATCCTCGAGCCACTGGGTGCGGTTGATCATGATGCCCTCGCCATCGTTGTTCGGTACAAGCCCACAGTGTAGGGCCTGGTGCGGCGTCTGTCCCGGTCCTGGGCAGGGCTGGGCGGCGCGCACCAAGATGGACCCATGCACCATGACGCGTCGCACCGCCATGGTGCAACGCCAGCGCATTGCAAGCAATCGCAACCGGCGCCGGGGCCGCGGCCACCGTGGCACGGTTATTGCTTGATGCAGGACAGCCAACGTGCAACCACGAGAGGAAAGCCCCATGAAACTCATCATCGCCATCATCAAGCCCTTCAAGCTCGACGAAGTGCGGGTGGCCCTGTCCGGCATCGGAGTCCAGGGCCTGACCGTCACCGAAGTCAAAGGCTTCGGCCGCCAGAAAGGCCACACCGAACTCTACCGCGGGGCCGAATACGCCGTGGACTTCCTGCCCAAGCTGCGGGTGGAGGCAGCCGTGCCCGACAACCTGATCGAACAGGCGGTCGAGACCATCGAGGCGGCGGCGCGCACGGGCAAGATCGGCGACGGCAAGATCTTCGTCGCTCCTCTCGAACAAGTCATCCGCATCCGCACCGGCGAGGCGGGCGAGGCTGCACTCTGAAATACCAAGAACAACGAACCTTTCGGCATAAAACTCTGGAGTAAGAAATGGATAAAGCTGATGTCGCGTGGGTGATGGTCTCCACCATGCTGGTGCTGCTCATGGTCGCCCCCGGGCTGGCGCTGTTCTACGGCGGCATGGTCCGCGCCAAGAACATGCTGTCGGTCCTCATGCAGGTGCTGGCGGTCTTCTGCCTGGCGGTGGTCCTGTGGTTCGTCTACGGCTACTCGCTGGCCTTCACCGACGGCAACGCCTTCTTCGGCGGCTTCTCGCGCCTGTTCTTCTCGGGCATGTTCACCCCGCCCGAGGGCTTCGCCATGGCCGGCTCGATCCCCGAGATCCTGTTCGCCTCGTTCCAGGCCACTTTCGCCGGCATCACCTGCGCGCTGATCGTGGGCAGCTTCGCCGAGCGCGTGCGCTTTTCGGCCGTCCTGGTCTTCACGGTGATCTGGTTCACCTTCGCCTACGTCCCGATGGCGCACATGGTCTGGCACGGCGGCGAGGTCGAAGGCCTGCTGTTCGCGGCCGGCGCGCTGGACTTCGCCGGCGGCACGGTGGTGCACATCAATGCCGGCATCGCCGGCCTGGTCGGCGCCTATGTGGTGGGCAAGCGCCTGGGCTACGGCCGCGAAGCCATGCAGCCGCACAACCTGCCCATGACCTTCATCGGCGCCGCGCTGCTGTGGGTGGGCTGGTTCGGCTTTAACGCCGGTTCGGCCCTGGGCGCCAACGAAACCGCCACGCTGGCCTTCTTCAACACGCTGATCGCCACCGCCGGCGCCGTGCTGGCCTGGGTGCTGACCGAATGGGCCGCCAAGGGCAAGCCCTCGATGCTGGGCGCGGCCTCGGGCGCGGTCGCCGGCCTGGTGGGCGTGACGCCCGCCGCCGGCCTGGTCGGCCCGGTCGGCGCGCTGCTGATCGGCATCGCCGCCGGCGTGATCTGCGTGTGGGGCGTGAACGGCCTGAAGCGCATGCTCAAGGCCGACGACTCCCTGGACGTGTTCGGCGTGCACGCGGTGGGCGGCATCGTCGGCGCCCTGCTCACCGGCATCTTCAACGCCCAGGCCCTGGGCGGCCCGGGCCTGGAAAGCGCGGGCGAGATCGCCGGCCAGCTCTGGACCCAGATCGAAGGCGTGCTGCTGACCATCGTCTGGTCGGGCATCGTGGCCTTCATCGCCTACAAGATCGCCGACATGGTGTGCGGCCTGCGCGTGTCCGAGGACGTCGAGCGCGAAGGCCTGGACATCACCTCGCACGGCGAATCCGCCTATCACAGTTAACTGGCACGGAGCGCGGGCTCGAACCCGCGCCAGGATGCCCCCAAGGGGAAGAGGCCCGCCGATCCGGCGGGCCTTTTTTGTGGCCATCCTCAAGGCGATGGGCCTGCGCCGGGCGGTCCAAGCCTGGCCGGTTCATCGCCCGCCGCTTTTTCTATATCAGCCTATCAGCCGCGGCAAGGCGCTGACCAGCATGGCGGCGCCCGAGGCGGTCAGCAGGCCCAGCACGATCTGGCGAAAGCGGGTCTCGCTGATGCCGATGTACAGCCTGGCGCCCAGCAGCGTGGGCACCAGCATGGCCGGGGCCACCAGCGCGAACAGCGGCAGCATCTGCGCCGTGACCAGCCCGCTGGCCAGGTAGCTGCCGAAGGCCACCAGCAGCATGGACAGGTTGAAGTTCTGGACCACGGCGCGCTGCGCGTCCTTCTCGTAGCCGCGCAGGGTGCACCACAGGGTGGGCAGCACGCCGGTAAAGCCCCCCAGCCCGCCGAGCATGCCCCCGCCCAGCCCCACCACGCCGTCGGCCAGGCACCCGCCTGCCGTGACCCGGGGCAGCCGGCCGGAGAACAGCATGGCCGGGCACCACAGGCATAGCAGCGTGCCCAGGATGGCCTTGAACCAGTCCGCATCCAGGCGCGGCAGCAGCGCCACGCCCAACGGAATGCCCAGCAGCCCGCCCAGCACGAAAGGCAGCAGGCGGCGCAGGTCGAAGCCGCGCCGCACCGTGACCGCGGCCAGGACCTGCCCCACCAGCGCCCCGAACACCGCCAGCGTGGCCGCCAGGCGCGGCTCGAGCACCCAGGCCCACAAGGACATGGCGACCAGGCCGAAGCCGAAGCCCGCCAGCCCCTGCACGAAACCGGCCAGCACGGCGCCCAGCGCCACCACCGCGTATACCCATTCCATTCGTTGTCCTTGGCCCGTGTCGCCGCACCGCCGCCCGGTTCAGTGGGCCAGGTCGTCCAGGTCGATGGGCACGGCGCGGTTCAGCGCCGCCGCGACCTTGACCCGCAGCGCATTGGTGTGGGCCGAGCGCACCTCGCGCTTGACGTCCGGCAACTGCTGCGGATGCATGGAGAATTCGGTCAGGCCCATGCCCAGCAGCAGGCGCGTCAGGCGCGCATCGCCCGCCATCTCGCCGCAGACCGCCACGCGCTTGCCGGCGCGCTCGCCGGCGTTGATGGTGGCCGCGATCAGGCGCAGCACCGCCGGATGCAGCGGATCGTACAGGGCGGCCACGTCGTGGTCGCCGCGGTCGATGGCCAGGGTGTACTGGATCAGGTCATTGGTGCCGATGGAGAAGAAGTCCAGCTCTTGGGCAAAGGGCTCGATGGCGATGGCGATGGCCGGCACCTCGACCATGGCGCCCAGCTCGATGCCGGCCGCGTAGGCCTGGCCGCGCGCGTCCAGCTCGCGGCACGCGGCCTGCAGCGCCGCGCGGGTGGCGCGCACCTCGTGCAGGTGCGCCACCATGGGCAGCAGGATGCGCACCGGACCGTGGGCCGAGGCGCGCAGGATGGCGCGCAGCTGGGTGGCGAACATCTCGGGCCGGGCCAGGCAATAGCGAATGGCGCGCTGGCCCAGGGCGGGATTGGTGGCCACGGTGACCTCGCCATCCAGCGCCTTGTCCGCGCCCACGTCCAGCGTGCGGATGGTGACCGGCCGCCCCTGCATGGCGCGCACGGCCTGGGCATAGGCCAGGTACTGCTCTTGCTCGTCGGGCAGCTCGGTGCGGCCCAGGAACAGGAATTCGCTGCGAAACAGCCCGATGCCCTGCGCGCCGGCGGCATAGGCGGCCTCGGCCTCCTCGGGCAGTTCGATGTTGGCGTACAGCGCGATGTCCACGCCATCGAGGGTGACCGCCGGCTCGTTGCGCAGCAGCGCCAGCTCGGCCCGCTCCTGCGCATAGGCCTGCTGCCTGGCGCGATATTCGGCCAGCACGCTCTGGCAGGGATTGACCAGCAGCACGCCGGCCTGGCCATCGACCACCAGGGTATCGCCGTCGCGGATCAGGGCCCGGGCGTTGCCCACGCCCACCACGGCGGGCACGCCCATGCTGCGCGCCACGATGGCCGTGTGCGAAGTGGCCCCGCCCAGATCGGTGACAAAGGCCGAGAAGCGCGCGCCGCGCAAGCGGATCATGTCGGCCGGCGAGATGTCGTGCGCCACCACCACCAGCGTCTCGTCGGCCGGCGGCTCGGACAGCGGCGCCAGCGTGCAGGAGCCGGCCAGCACGTTAAGCACCCGCTCGATGACCTGGCGCACGTCGGCGCCCCGTTCGCGCAGGTACTCGTCCTCCATCGCGGCGAACTGCTCGGCCAGGATCTGGCCCTGCGTGGTAAGCGCCCATTCGGCGTTGTAGTGGCGCTCGGAGATCAGCGCCAGCGTCTGCTCGGTCAGCAGCGGATCGGACATGATCAGCCGGTGCACGTTAAGCATGGCGCCCAGCTCGCGCGGCGCATCCGGGCCCAGGCTCTCGGCCAGGGCCAGCAGGTCTGCGCGGGCGGCTTCCAGGGCTTGCGTAAGGCGCCGCGATTCGGCGGGCACGTCCTCGGGCGCGATGCGATAGTGCGCCACTTCGAGGGCGGCCGCCCCCATCACCACGGCCCGGCCGATCGCGTAGCCGCGCGCCACGCCCTGGCCCAGCAGGCACAGCAGCGCGTCGCCCGCCGCGGGCCGGCGGCCTGGCGCAAGCGGCGGCGCGCCCGGGGCCGCCGCGGACAGGTCGTCTTGTCTGAGCGGCGGACTCATGGCGGATCTACTCGCCTTCGCCGAAACGGTCATTGAACAAGGCCTGGATCTCGGCCAGGGCCTGTTCGGCGTCGGGCCCGGCCGCATCGACCGTGACCGTGGAGCCCATGCCGGCGGCCAGCATCATCACGCCCATGATGCTCTTGGCGTTGACGCGCTTGGCGCCGCGGGAGATGTGGATTTCGCTGTTGAACTTGCCGGCCAGCTGGGTCAGCTTGGCCGCGGCGCGCGCGTGCAGGCCGAGCTTGTTGATGATGGTGATGTCGATCGAGGCCATGTCTTTCAGTGGAGAGGCGGCGTGCCGCCGATTCAGTCTACACGCAATACGGCTTGCGAGGCACCGACCAGCGCGCTGCTCAGCACGTCGGCCAGGGGCTGCTTCCGGTAGTTGATCGTACGCAGGACCATGGGCAGGTTCATGCCCGTGGCCATGCAGCACTGGAGCCCTTCGGCGCGCGCGCGCCGCATCGCCTCGGTGGCGATGTTGGCCGGGGTGGCGCCCAGCATGTCGGCCAGGATGGCCACGCCCCCGCCCTGGTCCGCCGCGCGGATGTGCCGCAGCACGCGGACGATGTCGGCCTCGGTATCCTGGTCGGCCTCGATGTCGCAGACCTGCAGCGCCACGCCGGGGCCCATGACGTGGTCGACGCAGCGGGACAGCGCCTGGCCCAGCGGGGCATGCGCCACGAGCACGACCCCGATCATGCCGCCACGCCGGTCCCGGCGGCGGCGCGCTCGAGCGCCTGGGCGAACATGCCGGCCACGTCAAAGCCGGTCTGCTCGGCGATTTCGACGAAGCAGGTCGGGCTGGTGACGTTGATCTCGGTCACGTAATCGCCGATCACGTCCAGGCCGATCAGCAACAGGCCGCGCGGGGCCAGCGCGGGTCCGATGGCTCGCGCCAGGGCAAGGTCGCGCTCGGACAGCGGCTGGGCCACCCCGCGCCCGCCCGCGGCCAGGTTGCCGCGCGTCTCGCCCGCCATGGGAATGCGCGCCAGCGCATAAGGCACGGGTTCGCCGCCGATCAGCAGGATGCGCTTGTCGCCTTGCGCGATCTCGGGGATGTAGCGCTGCGCCATGATGCTGCGCCGGCCGTTGTCGGTCAGCGTCTCGAGGATGGCGTTCAGGTTGGCCTCGCCCGGCTGCAGCCGGAAGATGCCGGTGCCGCCCATGCCGTCCAGCGGCTTGACGATGACGTCGCCTTGCGCGGCATGAAACGCCTTCAGGCGCGCCATGTCGCGCGTGACCAGCGTGGGCGCGGCGTAGCGGGCGAACTCCATGATGGCCAGCTTCTCGGGATGATTGCGGATGGCCGCCCCGCCGTTGTAGATGCGCGCGCCCTGCGCCTGCGCGTATTCGAGCAGGTGGGTGGCGTAGACGTATTCCATGTCGAAGGGCGGGTCCTTGCGCATGAGCACGGCGTCGAAGCGCTCCAGGCCCTGCTCGGCGCGCGGGCCGGTTTCCTGCCACCAGTCGTGGCCGTGCAGGTCGGCGTCCGGGCGCAGGGCGAAGGGGGTGGCGGCCGCCATCACGCGGCCCTGGTCGGCATACAGGTCGCCCTGCAGGGCGAACGACAGGCTATGCCCGCGCGCGGCCAGGGCGCGCATCATGGCCACGGAACTGTCCTTGTAGGCCTTCAGGCCAGGCAGGGGATCGATGATGAAGAGGATATGCATGCGGGGCGCACCAGCCAGGAGGAAAAAACGCCCTTGCGGGCGCGTTGCCGGCTGCACCGGCCGGCATGGAAAAATCGCTGCGGGCGGCGCCCACCCGGGGGCGACACCACGCAGCGATCGATATTAACCGACCGGCGCGCGCGCCGGGCCGGTCAGGAGGCGTCGGCCGATTTGCCGCCGGCCTGCGCGGGTTTCTTGCGCGGGGCCAGCACCATGACCATCTGCCGGCCTTCCAGCTTGGGCATGGCCTCGACCTGGCACAGTTCGGTCAGGTCGTCGCGCACGCGCTCGAGCACGCGCATGCCCAATTCCTGGTGGGCCATTTCGCGGCCGCGGAAACGCAGCGTCACCTTGGCCTTGTCGCCCTCTTCGAGGAAGCGGCGCAGGTTGCGCAGCTTGACCTGGTAATCGCCCTCGTCGGTCGCGGGCCGGAACTTGACTTCCTTGACCTGGATGACTTTCTGCTTGGTACGGGCCTCGGCCTGGCGCTTTTGTTCCTGGTATTTGAACTTGCCGTAGTCCATCAAGCGGCACACCGGCGGCGTCGCGTTGGGCGCGATCTCGACCAGGTCGACGTCCGCTTGCTCGGACAGGCGGAAGGCCTCGGCCAGTTTGACGATGCCGAGCTGTTCCCCGTCCAGACCTATCAGGCGCACCTCGGGGACGCGGATTTCACCGTTGATGCGATTGGGCTTATCGGTTGCGATGTTCAAGACTCCTAAAGATTGAGCAGCGATTACTGCTGGACTGGCACGGCGGCGCGGCGTTCGGCGACTTCCTGGGCCAGCCTGGCCGTGAAGTCGTCCAGGGGCATGACGCCCAGGTCCAGCCCGCCGCGCCCGCGCACGGCGACCGCCCCGGCCTGGCGTTCCTTTTCGCCCACGACCAGAATGTACGGCACCTTTTGCAGGCTGTGCTCCCTGATTTTATAAGTGATTTTTTCACCACGCAAATCCGATTCTGCTCTAAAGCCTTGTTTTTTCAGGATTTGCGTGATTTGTGCCGCATAATCGGCGGAAGGTTCGGAAATGCAGCACACCACCGCTTGCACGGGCGCCAGCCAGGCGGGCATGGCGCCGGCGTGGTTTTCGATCAACATGCCGATGAAACGCTCTAGCGAACCGAGGATGGCGCGGTGCAGCATCACCGGCGGGCGCCGCTGGTCGTTGGCGTCCACGTATTCGGCGCCCAGGCGCACCGGCATGGAAAAATCGACCTGGATGGTTCCGCACTGCCAGTGCCGGCCGATGGCGTCCTTGAGCGTGTACTCGATCTTGGGGCCGTAGAAGGCCCCTTCCCCGGGCGAAATCTCGAATTCGCAGCCGGTGCGGCGCAGGCTTTCCATCAGCGCCTCTTCGGCCTTGTCCCAGATGGCGTCATCGCCGATGCGCTTTTCCGGGCGGGTGGCCACCTTGTACAGCACTTCGGTAAAGCCAAAATCGGCATAGACCTTCTGCAGCAGCGCCGTGAAGGCCGCGCATTCGTCCTGCAGCTGGTCCTCGGTACAGAAGATGTGCCCGTCGTCCTGGGTAAAGCCGCGCACGCGCATCATGCCGTGCAGCGAGCCCGACGGCTCGTTGCGGTGGCATTGGCCGAACTCGCCGTAGCGCAGCGGCAGGTCGCGGTAGGAGTGCAGGCCCGAATTGAATATCTGCACATGGCCCGGGCAGTTCATGGGCTTGAGGCCATACACGCGGTTCTCCGATTCGGTGGTGAACATGTTCTCGCGGTAGTTTTCCCAGTGCCCGGTCTTTTTCCACAGCGACAGGTCCAGGATCTGCGGCGCCTTCACTTCCTGGTAGCCGTTCTCGTTGTAGACGCGGCGCATGTACTGCTCGACCTGCTGCCAGAGCTGCCAGCCCTTGGGATGCCAGAAGATGAGCCCGGGCGCCTCGTCCTGGAAATGGAACAGGTCCAGTTCGCGGCCCAGCTTGCGGTGGTCGCGCTTTTCGGCCTCCTCCAGCATCTTCAGGTAGGCGTCCTGGTCTTCCTTGCTGGCCCAGGCCGTGCCGTAGATGCGCTGGAGCATTTCGTTGTTGCTGTCGCCGCGCCAGTAGGCGCCGGCCACCTTCATCAGCTTGAACACCTTGAGCTTGCCCGTCGAAGGCACGTGCGGGCCGCGGCACAGGTCGATGAAATCGCCCTCGCGGTACAGGCTGATGGTTTCGTTGCCGGGGATGGAGGCGATGATCTCGGCCTTGTACTTCTCGCCGATGCTGTTGAAGAAGGCCACCGCGTCGTCGCGCTTCCATTCCTCGCGCGTGACCGGCTCGTCCTTCCTGGCCAGCTCGGCCATCTTCTTTTCGATGGCCGCCAGGTCCTCGGGCGTGAAGGGCCGCTTGTACGAAAAATCGTAGTAGAAGCCGTTGTCGATGACCGGCCCGATGGTGACCTGGGCCTCGGGAAACAGCGACTTGACGGCGTAGGCCAGCAGGTGCGCGGTGGAATGGCGGATCATGTCCAGCCCGTCGGGATCCTTGGCGGTGACGATGCCCAGCTGCGCATCGCGCTCGATCCGGTACGAGGTGTCGACCAGGCGGGGCTCGCCGCCGTCCTGGCTGATGCGTCCGCCCAGCGCCGCGCGGGCCAGGCCGGCGCCGATGGACTGCGCCACCTCGGCCACCGTCACGGGGCCGGGAAACTCTCGCTTGGACCCGTCGGGCAGCGTGATCTGTACCATTGATGCCATCCTGAAAATAAAAAACGCGGCGTTGCGGGCCGCGTTTGCTGTTGACTGATTTCACCTTGCATCCATCGGGGATGCGGCCGAATAGACAAAACCGACGCGGTCAGTGGCGGGGGCTTCCCGTGGTAGTTCGCGTGGCGGGGGTCATGTCGGCAGGCGTTGCAAGGGTGAATGAGACTGGAATCCAGGCCGAGTGTAGCACCGAATGGATAAATCCGGTCACAGTCGCCGCCCGGCGGCGTTGCAGCTATTGGCACTTTCTTACAGGCAAGCGCCGCGCGCAGGCGCAGACTGGGTCCAGCAAAGCACCCGAGGATACATCGCCATGCCCCGCGTCATCTGGAAAGGCGCCATCAACTTCGGCCTGGTGCACGTGCCCGTGGTCGTGCACCCGGCCACGCGCAGCTCGCGCCTGGACTTCGACTGGATAGACAGGCGCGATAACGCGCCGGTCGGCTACCAGCGCATCAACAAGCGCACCGGCAAGCCCATAGACAGCGAGAACATCGTCAAGGGCTACCAGTACGAGAAAGGCGAGTACGTGTTCCTGAGCGACGAGGATTTCCGCCAGGCCAATACCGCCGCCACCCAGTCGGTGGACATCCTGAGCTTCGTGGACGCGGCCGAGGTGCCCATCTATTACTACGACACGCCCTACTACCTGTTGCCGGACCGGCGCGGCGGCAAGGGCTACGCCCTGCTGCACCAGGTCCTGCGCAAGAGCGGCCGGGTGGGCATCGCCAGCGTGGTGCTGCACACCCGCCAGCACCTGGCCGCGCTGATGGCGCTGGACGAGGGGCTGCTGCTGATCACCATGCGCTACGCCCACGAGATGCTGCCCATCGAACAAGCCGAGGACGGCCAGGGCGCCAAGCGGGACAAGCCGACCGCGCGCGAGCTGGAGATGGCGATGCGCCTGGTCGAGGACATGAGCGAGCCCTGGGATCCCGAGCAATACCACGACACCTACCGCGACGACCTGCTGGCCATGATCGACAAGAAGATCCGCTCGGGCAAGACGCATGAGCTGACCGAGGCGCAGGAGGACGGCGCGCCGCGCCGCTCGGCCAAGGTGATAGACCTGGTGGCGGTGCTGCAGAAAAGCCTGAAGGCGCGCGGCGGCGAGCCGGCCGACAAGCCTGCGCGCAAGCGTGCCCCGGCCAAGACCGCCCGCAAGACGCGCAGCCCGGCACCGTCCAAGGCGGCCAAATCCAGCGGCGCCGGACGCGCGGGCGCCCGGAAAACCGCCGCCAAGCGCGCCGGCAAGACCGCCGCCCGCAAGGCGGCTTGACGCGTACGCAAGGCGAGCCCCATGGCCAAGGATGCCCTGACGACCTATCGGCAAAAGCGCGACTTCTCGGCCACCAGCGAGCCGGCCGGCGGGCGCGCGCGCGCCGGGCGCGCCGGCCAGCTTGGCGGCAGCTTCGTCGTGCAGCGCCATGCCGCGCGCGCGCTGCACTACGACTTTCGCCTGGAAGTGGACGGCGTGCTCAAGAGCTGGGCCGTGCCCAAGGGGCCGAGCCTGGACCCGCAGAACAAGCGGCTGGCCATGCAGGTGGAAGACCATCCGCTGGACTACGGCAATTTCGAAGGCACCATCCCCGCTGGCAACTACGGCGCCGGCCAGGTATGGATCTGGGACGCCGGCACCTGGAGCAGCGAGCACGATGCGCGCACCGCGCTCAAGCAGGGCCGCTTCCATTTCCGGCTCGAGGGCGGCTACCTGCGCGGGGAATGGATACTGATCCGCACCCGCCAGCAGGACAAGCGCCAGCAATGGCTGCTGCGCAAGCTCGATGACGGCTACAGCCAGCCCGGCCACGATGCGCAAGACCACGAGCCCCTGGGCCGGGGCGCCGGCAAGGCCCCGGCCCAGGCTGCGCGGCCCGCCCATGCCGCGCCCGCCAGCAAGAAGGCTGCTGCCGCGCTGGCGGCCAAGCCCGCCGCCGGCCAGGCGGCCCAGGCCGGCCCCAAGAGCCTGGGGTTCCAGCTGGCCACGCTGGTCGATGCGCCGCCGCCGGGCGCCGATTGGGTCTACGAACTGAAGTACGACGGCTACCGGATGATGTGCCGCATCGACAAGGACGGTGCGCGCTTTTTCAGCCGCACGGGCCGCGAATGGACGGACAAGCTGGGCCAGCTGCCCGTCCGGATCGCCGCGATGAAGCTGGGCTACGGCTGGCTCGACGGCGAAGTGCTGGTCTTTGACGAGAACGGCCGCTCGGACTTCCAGCTGCTGCAGGCCTCGATGGACGGCAAGGCTCCCGCGCCCAGCTTCGTCGCGTTCGACCTGCCGTACTGGAACGGCCACGACCTGCGCCAACTGCCCTGGACCGAGCGCCGCGCCGCGCTGCAAGCCATCGCGCCCACGCGCCAGGCCGACCGCCGCTATCTGCAGATAAGCGAACTGCTGGCTCCCGAGGACGCGCAGGCCAGCGCCGACATCTGGCGCCAGGCCTGCGAACTGCAGCTCGAAGGCCTGATCGGCAAGCGGCGCGACGCGCCCTACCGCGTGGGCCGGCAACGCAGCTGGATCAAGCTCAAGTGCCGCCCGCGCCAGGAGATGGTCATCGGCGGCTACACCCTGCCGCGCGGCGCGCGCCAGGGCTTTGGCGCCCTGCTGCTGGGCGTGTACGACGACAAGGGCAAGCTGCGGTACGCCGGCAAGGTCGGCACCGGCTTTAACGACACCACCATCGGCCTGCTCAAGCAGCAGATGGACGCGCTGCGCCAGGACAAGAGCCCCTTTGCCGGCACGGTGCGCCCGCTGGGCACGCGCCCGGCCGACATACGCTGGCTATCGCCCACCCTGGTCGCGGAGATCCAGTTCGCCAACTGGACCGGGGACCATATGTTGCGCCAAGCCTCCTTTCTGGGGCTGCGGCAGGACAAGAAGGCCCGCGAGGTCAGGCGCGAGCTGCCCGCCAAGCCCGCGGCCGGCGGCGGGCAGGCCGGGCCGCGTCAGGCCGATGCGGAGAAATCCAATGCAGTTGCCGGCGTATCGATCACCCATCCGGAGCGGCGCATCTACGTGCGGCCGGCCTTGACCAAGCTGGACCTGGCCCGCTACTACGAATCGGCCGGCGAACTGATCCTGCCTCACCTGCTCCAGCGCAGGCTGGCGCTGCTGCGCTGCCCCGACGGCACGCAAGGGGCGTGCTTCTTTCAGAAGCACCTGAGCGAGGAACCGCCGGCCGGCCTGGCCCTGGACGGCGGCATGATCGTGGTCCAGAACCTGGAAGGGCTGATCGCGCTGGTGCAGCGCGGCGTCATCGAGTTCCATACCTGGGGCTCGCGCAGCCCCAGGTCCGATACGCCGGACCGCATCACCTTCGATCTGGATCCGGGGCCGGGCCTGGGTTGGCGGCGGCTGGCCGATGCCGCGCAGATCACCCGGGCGCTGCTGCAGGAACTGGGCATGGATCCGCTGCTCAAGACCACCGGCGGCAAGGGCCTGCACCTGGTGGTGCCGATCAAGGGGCGCCACGGCTGGGATACGGTCAAGGCCTTCGCCCACGCGGTGGCGCGGCACCTGGCCGAGACGCTGCCCGGGCATTTCATCGCCAAGGCCAGCAAATCCAGCCGCAAGGGCGTGGTCTTCGTCGACTATCTGCGCAACGGCGAAGGCGCCACCGCCGTGGCCGCCTTCTCGGCCCGCGCACGAGAAGGCGCGCCCGTGTCCATGCCCGTGCCCTGGGAAGTGCTGGATGAAAAGCGCGATCTGCGCGGCAAGGCCTTTAACGTGCGCAACGCCGTGCAGCCCACCGCCCGCGACGATCCCTGGAAGGACTACGAAGCGGCGCGGGTGACCCTGACCCAGGCCATGCTCCGGAAGATGAGCGTCAAGTGAACAAATGCATCACGGCGGGCGCGACAGGCGCCTGCCCTGCCCCGTCCTCGCACGACCAAGGAGAAACCCATGACCGCCACCTCGCAAATCCCGCCGCACGACCAGGAGCCGGAGCGTCCCGACAGCCCTTCGCCCGAGCCGGCGCCTTCGATTCCTGCGCGGCCGGACGATGCGCGCGCCCGTCCCGATCCGGTCAAAAAGCCCGCCACCGGCGGCTCGGCCGGCAGCGGCAACGCCGCGCAGGCGCAA
Organism: Orrella sp. JC864; assembly: GCF_037026685.1. Taxonomy (NCBI): domain Bacteria; kingdom Pseudomonadati; phylum Pseudomonadota; class Betaproteobacteria; order Burkholderiales; family Alcaligenaceae; genus Orrella; species Orrella sp. JC864. Next base: position 315,729 of record NZ_JBANET010000001.1, read on the forward strand.
GATGCCGGCAAGGTCTTGCCGCCCTCCAGTCCGGTGCAAGTGCCGCGCATGCCCGCCCCGCCGACCGAAGGCACGCCCGACGAAGCCGCCCAGTATGGCAAGCCGCGAGCGGACACCGGCCACGACTCGAACTGGGCCGACAACGTCAAGCCCAAGCCCGATGCCAAGAACGCCCGCTCGTCGCTGTTCTGAACGAGACGGGCCGCGTAGCGCACGCATGCGCCTGGTCATGTTTGGAGACCTTTGTCCCGGCTTGGCTTGCTAGGCTTGAGGCCGCTTTCGCACGACAAGGAGGATTGCAAGCATGGCTTATCAGCGTACCCAGGCCCAGAAATTGTTGACCGCCTCTGAACTGGCCCTGTTCGATGCGGGACGCAGCACCGAGATCCGCAAGCACAGCAAGGCCGAGCTGCGCAGCAAGCTCGAGCGCAGCCGCAAGCTGCGCGACAAGTACCGCGACCTGCACCGGCGCCAGCGCCTGGACTTGCGCGCGGCCACCGGCGCCAAGGGCGGGACGCGCGGACAGCAGGCCAACCTGCGTACGCAACAGAAGGAAGAGATCCTGGCCGAGGCCGTGGCCCGCTTCGAGGCCCGGCTGGCCCAGATCGAGGCCCAGGAAGACAGGGAATTCGCCGCACTGAGCCGCGCCCCCGCCAAGGTTGCGGCCAAAACCGCAACGGCGCGGCCGGCCAAGCGGGCGGTCAAGCGCTCGGCCGTTCAACCGGCCAAGAAGGCCGCAAAGCGTGCAGCGGGCGGGACGACGGCCAAGAAGGCCGCCAAGCCGGCCGCCAAGCGCTCCAAGCGTGCCGGCCAGGCCTGAGCCATGGCTGCCCCGGACTCCGCCACGCCTGCGCCGCAGCCTGGGGCTGCCAAGCCGCGCGGCGGCCCGGGCAGCCCCAGCCTGTCGGACATGCTGGACGGGCTCGAGGCCCTGGCCCACAGCGACGCCCCGGTCCGCGTCGAACAGATGCTGGCCGCCACCGGCCGCAGCACCTTCGGTCCGCTGCTGCTGGTGCCTGGCCTGCTGGTGCTTTCCCCGGTCGGCGGCATGCCCGGCATTCCCACCACGGTGGCCGTGCTGGTGGGCATGGCTTCGCTGCAGATCCTCGCGGGGCGGCGCTACATCTGGCTGCCGCGCTGGCTGCTCGATCGCTGCGCGCGGCCGGCGCTGATGGTCCGGGCCATCCGCTTCATGCGTCCGCTGGCCCGCGCCAGCGAGGCGGTCTTCCGCTCGCGCATGCGCTGGATGACAGGCGAAGCCGGCACCCGCGTGATCGCCGCGCTGTGCCTGGCGATCTGCATCGCCATGCCGCCGCTGGAGCTGGTGCCGCTTGCCAATTCCACCTGCGGCGGGGCGCTGGCCCTGTTCGGCCTGGCGCTGACCACCCGCGACGGCGTGCTGGCCGCTGCCGCCCTGGTCCTGTCGCTGGCCGCAGCAGTCGGCATCGCGATGGCGGTGGCGGGATAGCATCTGCTTTTTGACAAGAACGGAATGACCGTGTTAGAATCTTTTTCTCTGCAGGCGGTTAGCTCAGTTGGTTAGAGCGCCACGTTGACATCGTGGAGGTCGTTGGTTCGAACCCAATACCGCCTACCAATTTCCTGTTGAGATCCGTTCCCACGGATCTCAACACGGCCCTGGTAGTACAAAAATATTCAGTCTGCTTAGTACCTTACGGTAGATTTGCCGTTGCTCACTGGTTCAGCGCGTTCCATCGCGTTGCCGGGAGTTCCAAAGTTCTTTTTACTTTGGACTTACTCTTTACTTGCTGCCTACCGCCTTGAGCTGGCGTTCGTACTGTTCGCGCACGTCCTGCGGATTGGCGCGCAGGGCGTTCTCCATGCCCCGCTTGCCGTCATCGACCCACTGTTCCACCTCCGACGGCGACAGATCGTACTGCCGGCTCGCCTCGGCCACGGTGGTCTTGCCCTGAATGATGTCCAGCACCAGCGCGCTCTTGCGCTTGGCTGTCCAGCGTTTGATGTCCTCTTCCATCTTCGTGCTCAACGTCGTTTCCTCGATTATGACGTGAGCAGGATTTCACTGGGTCAATACATATGCGACCAGACGGACTAAGACTTCGGGAGCCTTGCGTTTTGCATAGCTTCCACGATGGGCTGAATGAAGAACGGGGTTTGCTGCTCGGTAGCCTGGCCAATCCGCTCTAACGTTGGAGCCCCTTTGTCATCGGGCCTAACGATGTTCCATTCAATAGATTTCGAGGATTCATCAATGGCTGCTCCTACGACAGTAAGCCGTTCCCCAATGATTTTCATATTTCTTATAGGCTGATCTGGACCGCTTTTTAAATCCCGGATCCACGCTTCGCCAACTGAGACGACTGCAAATGCTCTGAGATAGCTTGCTCTGCTAGCAACGTAGCGAGCGTAAAGGAATTTATCAGACTGATCAGCGAAGCTAGTGGTGAGATTATCGATAATATCCCACTGATCGTTATACAAAAAAGTCATCGGAACATGATTTCCGTATTCTAAAAAATTAGCCTCAGCCATTCTGGCTATTAGCTCGACAGTCTCTTCGATATTAGTCGGTTTACTTTGCCTTTGAAGCTCGTTACGAAGGCTCAGGAGCCTAGCTGGTGGAACGAAGTCTTCGTCTCGGCGTATTACATGCGAGGCCATGCTATGTACGTGCGGCTTGCCTAGCTTGATGTAGCGTGTCCTGGACACGTCATTCATGTCTGGATCTAGATGAGTCGGGTTCGGTACAGATGGGTCCATCCCCCCTCCCAAATGGCGAGATAGATCATTGCAAACCCTGTAAAGGCTTGCGTATATGTAAGTCAATGCCCAAATCAACTCGTGTTTTGGCAATGTATTCGCGACCCATCGACGTCGAATACAAAGAACAGCAGCATCGGCGATGCCAGGCGGCAATAAGGTTTTCACCATTTTTGCAATCATGCTCACGTCGGCGCGCAGCAACATTGGCCGATTAACCGTGATAACAAAATCTTCTTCTGAAAAATGAGAATAAATAACAGAGGGAGAGAGGGTACTGTGCATTTCTAGATCCCCCTCTTTCTCCACGACATTTCTAGCATCTTTAGCCCATGTCATTATTTCATCTGCTGCCCAAGGCTTCAGAACATTGACGGAGTACCAATTTTCATAATCTCGTATCTCGCCCTTGTTCTTTTGAATGATGAATGTGACAGTTCTGGAGGTTTGAAGAAATTGGTTCAAATTTCTTCGGAACAAGTCCGGAGAGAAATAAGCTTCGCCGCAGTTTTTCAGCAATGCTGATAGATCTCTCAAACGTCTTTCCCACGCATGCATACCGCGACCCTCAGTACTAGGTAATGAAAACATGTTTCTTGTTGTATTCTAGTAGAATACATTAGGATTCAGGCAAATTGAAGTGCGCCGAAGTTGTAGCTACGCAGAGTTGGAAGTTTGCGGCTTTTTGAACCCACGGTATTCACTGAAATTGAATTTGAAGCATTGCATGAGCATTCAAGACCCGTCCAAGGTCAACGACTCAATACGTAAGGGGGCAGCGGTCGCGGCAGGAGCTGCGTATGCAGGTGGCCTGCTTGCGGTGGGTACCGTAGCCAAGGCCGAGTCTCAGGTGTAGCCAATGCCCAGGTATCGGATTGGCGTAAGCGCTCGTAGTCCATGTTATGACGCCATCCCTTGGCTCTTGTATCGGCCGGGTACGGAGGGTCATCCATCATGGCACCCCTCAGGCTGTCGTATGGCGTAGACCCGGAGCGCAAAAGACGGGGATGCCACGTGCTTCCGCCCAAGATGCGATTGCTTGGGCCGGCCACATCTTCCGGCCAAGTACGACGACGTGGGAAGGGAACTCGCCGCTGCGCTCGGCCCGCCAAAGCGTCTGACGCGATACTCGCAGATGCCTGAGGAGCTCAGACTGAGGGATCAGACCTTCCAGAATCAGTGGTTGAGGCAGGGCGGGCAGTTGAAGAATTGTGACCATGAAATGTGCTCAAGGGTTGCAGGTGTGAATACCGTGTCTGCCGTCCCAAGCACGTTCAACTCGAAACCCGCTGGTTTTGGAAGTTTTTTAAGCTGTTCTTCGCTGGAAACAAACTCGTCTCGCGCTCGCATCGCCGTTCGTTTTTTTTGGATCCGGTTCTGGTTCCAGTTCCGGTAGCGTCGCTCCCCAGGGTGTCCCGCACCTGTCCCAAGGGACAAGCAAGACCTGTGGTCTACATCGCTGAATGTTTACTCCAGCCGATTACTTTTGGGTAGAATGACAAGGTCGGGGCCTGGACACCCGCATGAATACGTAATTTGGAGGCCATCGTATGATGCCAATACCGCCTACCAAATTCCCTGCAATCGTCCATCGACGGTTGCGACACGCCGCAGGCCATGAGGCCCAGGTGAAAAAAGCCGCCAGCCATGACCTGGCGGCTTTTTTTCGGCCTGTCGTCCGCGTTCAGGCCGGTGCCGAGCCGGCGCGCAGGCTTTCGTCGGCCGCCCTGACCTGCGCCACGAAAGCCTGGATCTTCTCGGCAGACTTGATGCCCGGCGCGCTTTCGACGCCACTGCTTACGTCCACCGCCCAGGGCCGGCTGCGCAGGATGGCCTGGCGCACGGTCTGCGCGGTCAGGCCGCCCGAAAGAACGAGATGGCGCCGCCGCTGCGCAGGCAGTTCCCGCAGCAGCCCGTGGTCGAAGGCCAGGCCGCTGCCGCCGTAGCCGGCGCTATAGCTGTCGAACAGCCAGGCGCCGGCGTCCTCGTAGGCCTGGCAGGCGGCCGCCAGGGCCGCGGGCGTATCCGGGCCGGGCGCGCCGACCCGGAAGGCGCGCCAATAAGGCAAGCCTGCGGCACGGCATTGCTGCGGCGTCTCGTCGCCGTGGAACTGCAGCCAGTCGGGCCTGACGGCCTGGCGCACCTGCTCGATCTCCTGCTCGCTGGCATTGACGAACAGGGCCACCACGCTGACCAGCGGCGGCACCACGCGCCGCAGTTCGGCCGCGCGGGCCGGACTCAGGCTGCGCTTGCTGCGGGGATAGAACACCATGCCAATGGCATCGGCGCCGGCGTCGGCGGCGGCCAGGATGTCTTCTTCGCGGGTCAGGCCGCAGATCTTGATACGGGTGCGCATGGGCGGATTTTAACCGGCCGCCATGCCCGGCCAGGGCAGCCGGCGCGAGCCGTCCGTCTCCGGCAGCCCGTAGGCCGGCGGGTAGTCGATGGCGGTAAGGTACAGCCCGTCGGCCATGAAGGTCGGCGCGGCCACCGTGCGGTCGCGCCGCGCGAGCAGTTCGGCCATGAAGGAAACCGGCTGGCGGCCCTGGCCGATCTGGACGAGCTGGCCGACGATGTTGCGCACCATGTGATGCAAAAAGGCATTGGCGCGCAGCCGGAATACGATCAGCTCGCCCTGCTGGTCGATGTGCAATGCATGCATGACCCGCACCGGATGCGCGGCCTGGCATTGCGCGGAACGAAAGCTGCTGAAATCGTGCTCGCCCAGCAGCACGTCCGCCGCCAGGCGCATGCGCGCCACGTCCAGCGGCTGGAAGCACCAGCCCGCCCTGCCCGCCCACAGCGGCACGCGCGCGCGCGTATTCCAGAGCAGATAGGTATAGCTGCGGGCCTGGGCCGAGAAGCGGGCGTGGAAATCGCCAGGCACCGGATGCGCCCATTGCACCGCGATGCTGGGCGGCAGGTAGCGGTTGACCCCGCGCACCCAGGACTCCAGGCGGCGCGAAACCGGCGTATCCAGGTGCACCACCTGCATGGCGGCATGCACGCCGGTGTCGGTGCGGCCGGCGCACACCACCGGCACGGGCAGGCCCTGGCCGGTGAACTCGCCCAGCGCCGCCTGCAAGGCATCCTGCACCGTGCGTCCGTGCGGCTGGGTCTGCCAGCCTTGCCAGGCAGACCCGTCGTAGGAGATGCCCAGCGCCAAGCGGAACATGCTGCGCCTAGCGCCCTCGTCCGTCGGGACGCCGGTCCTCGTCCAGGTCCAGGTCGATGCGCTCGAGCTTCTCGTTGAACGCCGCCTGTTGCGCCGGGTCCATGGGCCGGGGCATCTCGTCGTCGTAGAGTTCTTCCTCGTCACGGCGCGCGCCCGCCCGGCGCATGGCCCAGGCAATGATAAAGGCGATGATGGCCAGTATGCCGGTGACGATGACCAGCAGGTTCTCTTTCAGCCACGAAACGGCCGATGCGCCGTCTTGCGTCCCGCCCTCGGGATCGGGAACGGCCTGTCCGGCGCCGGGCGTGGCCGCCGGGCCGGCGCCCAGGCCGGGAACGCCCCCGGGTTGCCCAGGCTGGCCGGGCGTGCCGGCTTGCCCGGCCGGGCCGGACTCGCCCGCCGCACCGGGCTGGCCCGTTACACCAGCTTGCCCCGCGGCGCCCGGCTGTGCCGCCGTGCCGGCTTGTCCCGACACGACATCGGCTTGACCCGCAGCGCCGGAGCGGGCGGCTTCGCCTGCCTGCGCCGCCGCGCCGGGCTGCTCCGCCTGGCCTTGCTCCGCCTGGCCTTGCTCCGCCTGGCCTTGCTCTGCCTGGCCTTGCTCTGCCTGGCCTGCGGCGCCCTGCCCGCCCGCCAGGCCTTGCTGGCCGGCCTGGCCCTGCTGTCCATCCTGCGCCGCGCCGGGGCTTGCGGATATGCCGGCCTGCGCCGGCGTATCCCCTGCCGCGGCCGCCCTGGCCGAGACGCCCTGGCCCAAGGCGCGGTTCAGGTCATCCACGTTGCCCTGCAATTGGCTGACCCGGCCGCCAGCCTCGCGCGTGGCCGCATCGACGGCGGCCTGCTCGTCTTGCTGCGCGTCCTGCGCCGAGGACAGCCGGACGCGGTCGCCGCCGGCCGTGGGCGCCAGCCCGGCCTGCGCCGGAGCCTGGTCCACGCGGCCCGCAGCAGGGTCGCCGCCCTGGGCGGCGCCCAGCGCTGCGCCGGCGCTGGCGCTGGCGCGCCCGCCGCGGCCGCGGTTGAAGGCCTCGACCTGCTGCAGGTAGATGCGGTGGGCCTGCTGCGGATCGATGGCGCGCACCGTGGCGGCATCGGGCAACACCAGGGTCGCGCCGGCGCGCACCAGGTTCATGTTGTTCTGGATGAAGGCATCGGGATTGGCCCGCCACAGGGCGACCAGCATCTGGAACACCGTCGCGCCATCGACGCCGTTACGCTGGGCGATCCCCCAGAGCGTATCGCCGCGCCGCACCGCGACACTGCCCCGGCCAGCCCGGGGACCGGCGCCGGGCGCCGCCGTGCCTGCCGGCGCGGGCCCGGCCACGGGCGCGGCAGTGGTGGGCAAGGCCGAGCTCGCCGCCATGAAACTGACCTGCACCCGGCGCTGGCCGGCGGACGTGGACACGTCCAGCAGCAGGTCGACCACCGGCTCGGCCGGCGCACGGTCGGCATAGACGCGCAGTACGCGCTGGGCCGCCGTGGGACCGGGCTCGATGCGCAGGTTCAGGCTGGACAGGGGGACGGGCGGCGAGAGCCGGCTTTCCTGCCAGGCGGCCTCGGGCGCCACGGCCGCGCGCAGGCTGGCCGCTTCCTCGGCGCTCAGGCCGCGCAGGGGCACGACGGCCTGCAGCGGCGCCCCCGGACCCGAGACCAGGCGCGAATGCCCGACCTCGGCGGCGGCAAGCGGCTGGCTCCAGCTGGCGGCAGCCAGCAACGCGCCCAGCACGCGGGCGCGGCTGCCCCCAAGCGGGGCGACACGACGGATGTTTTGGCTCATACCCTTTTACAGTTCACCCAGCGCGATGCGCAGCATGCGGCGCAAAGGCTCAGCCGCGCCCCACAGCAGCTGGTCGCCGACCGTGAAGGCGCTGATGTATTCCGGCCCCATGGCCAGCTTGCGGATGCGGCCCACGGGGATGTCCAGCGTACCGGTGACCGCCACGGGGCTGAGCGCGCGCACCGAGGACTCCTTGTCGTTGGGCACGAACCTGGCCCAGGCCGTGCCTTCGCGCACCATGGCCTCGATCTCGTCCAGCGGCACGTCGCGGCGCAGCTTGATCGTCAGGGCCTGGCTGTGGCAGCGCATGGCGCCGATGCGCACGCACAGGCCGTCGATGGGCGTGGCGGGCGCGTCAAAGCCCGGGCCGCGGCCCAGGATCTTGTTGGTTTCGACGCCGCCTTTCCATTCCTCGCGCGAGACGCCGTTGCCCAGGTCCTTGTCGATCCAGGGGATGAGGTTGCCGGCCAAGGGCACGCCGAAATGCTCGACCGGCAGCGTGCCGCCCTGCTGCAAGGCCAGCACGCCGCGATCGATCTCCAGGATGGCCGAGGCCGGATCGTCCAGCAGCGGCTTGACTTGCGCGTTGATCAGGCCGAACTGGGTGAGCAGCTCGCGCATGTGCTGCGCGCCGCCGCCCGAGGCGGCCTGGTAGGTCATGCTGGTCATCCACTGGACCAAGTCCTGCTTGAACAGGCCCGCCAGGCCCATGAGCATGCAGCTGACGGTGCAGTTGCCGCCGACGAAGTTGCGCACGCCGCGCGCCAGCGCCGCGTCGATGACGGGACGGTTGACCGGATCGAGCACGATGATGGCGTCATCGGCCATGCGCAGCGTGCTGGCCGCATCGATCCAGATGCCTTGCCAGCCGGCCTCGCGCAGCTTGCCGTAGACGGCCGTGGTGTAGTCGCCGCCTTGGGCGGTCAGGATGATGGGCAGTTTCTTGAGGGCTTCGATGTCGTAGGCGTCTTGCAGCGCGCCGGCGCCCTCGGCCCAGGCCGGGGCCTTGCCGCCCGCGTTGCTGGTCGAGAAAAAAACCGGTTCGATGAGGGAAAAGTCGTTCTCGTCGCGCATGCGCTGCATGAGGACCGAGCCCACCATGCCGCGCCAGCCGACCAAGCCTACTGCTTGAGCCATTTCTATTTGCCTTGCATCCAGATGAAAGAATCCGTCGGAAAGTGACGTTGGAACCCCACAATTTATCAGAAACAGGGGGGCGGCCCCGCACCAGGGGCGTTATTGCAACGGCCGTGCGCCGCAAGCGCCCGCCCCGGGGCTTGCGGCGCACGGCCGCCTGTGGCCTGCGCGATGGCGCGGCCGCGAGCGGCGCGCGCCCCGAAGCGGCGCTGCCTCAGGCCAGCGCCTTGAGCACGGCGTCGCCCATCTGCGCGGTGCCCACCTTGGTGGTGCCTTCCTCGTAGATGTCGGCGGTGCGCAGGCCCTGGGCCAGCACCTTGCCCACGGCGGCCTCGATGCGGTCGGCCAGCGGCGCCATGTCCAGGGAGTAGCGCAGCATCATGGCCGCCGACAGGATGGTGGCCAGCGGGTTGGCCAGGCCCTTGCCGGCGATATCCGGCGCCGAACCGTGGCTCGGTTCGTACAGCCCTTGCCCCGAGGCGTTCAGCGAGGCCGAGGGCAGCATGCCGATCGAGCCGGTCAGCATGGCGGCCTCGTCCGAGAGGATGTCGCCGAACAGGTTGCCGGTGACGATCACGTCGAACTGGCGCGGCGCGCGCACCAGCTGCATGGCGGCGTTATCCACGTACATGTGCGAGAGCTCGACGTCGGGATACTCGCGCGCGACCTCGATCACGATGTCGCGCCATAACTGCGAGGTCTCCAGCACGTTGGCCTTGTCCACGCTGCACAGGCGCTTGCTGCGCTTTTGCGCGGCCTGAAAGCCCAGGTGCGCGATGCGGCGGATCTCCGGCTCGGCATAGCGCATGGTGTCGTAGCCTTCGCGCTCGCCCTTGAAGGGGCCGTCCTCGGCCGTGCGCACGCCGCGCGGCTTGCCGAAATAGATGTCGCCCGTCAGCTCGCGCAGGATCAGGATGTTCAATCCCGAGACGATCTCGGGACGCAAGCTGGAGGCGCTGGCCAGTTCGGGATACAGGATGGCCGGCCGGAAGTTGGCGAACAGGCCCAGCTCGCGCCGCAGGCCCAGGATGGCCTGCTCCGGGCGGAACTCGCGCGGCAGGCTGTCGTATTTCCAGTCGCCCACGGCGCCGAACAGCACGGCCGAGGCGTTCTTGGCCAGCGCCAGCGTGGCCGGCGGCAGCGGGTGCTCGAAGGCGTCGAAAGCCGCCCCGCCCACCTTGGCCTCCTGCAGCTCGAAGGACTGGCCCAGGGCGCCGAGCACCCTTACCGCCTGTTCGATGATTTCCGGGCCGATGCCGTCGCCGGGCAATACCGCGATCTTGTGAGCCATCAGAGCGTGTTCCTGCTTGAAAGTATGAATGAAGAAAAAGAATGCGCCGCGCGCCGGCCGCCCCTCGGGGGCGGCCCGGCCGAAGGCGCGGCCTCAGGCCACCGGCTTGAGATCCAGCCAGGGATAGCGCGCCAGGTGCTCGGCCTCGAAGGCGCGGATCTTGTCGGCGCGGCGCAGCGTCAGGCCGATGTCGTCAAAGCCGTTGAGCAGGCAATACTTGCGGAAAGGCTCGATGTCGAACGGCAGCGCGCTGCCCTGGGGCGTGATCACCACCTGGCGGTCCAGGTCGATCGTCAGCTTGTAGCCGACGAAGGCCCGCACCTCGTCGAACAGGCGGGTCACTTCGAGCTCCGACAGCACGATGGGCAGCAGCCCGTTCTTGAAGCTGTTGTTGAAGAAGATGTCGGCGTAGGACGGCGCGATGATCGCGCGAAAGCCGTACTGCGTCAGGGCCCAGGGAGCGTGCTCGCGGCTCGAGCCGCAGCCGAAGTTCCTGCGCGCGAGCAGGATGGACGCGCCCTGGTAGCGGGGCTGGTTCAGCACGAAATCGGGATTGAGCGGGCGGCGGCTGTTGTCCATGCCGGGTTCGCCGTGGTCCAGGTAGCGCAGCTCATCGAACAGGTTGGGCCCGAAACCGGTGCGCTTGATCGACTTGAGGAACTGCTTGGGAATGATCAGGTCGGTGTCGACGTTCTCGCGGTCGAGCGGGACGACCAGGCCTTCGTGGGTGGTAAATGCTTGCATGGCCGGCTCCTTAGCGGAAATTGCGCACGTCGACGAAATGGCCGGCCACCGCGGCGGCGGCGGCCATGGCCGGGCTGACCAGGTGGGTGCGCCCGCCCTGGCCCTGGCGGCCCTCGAAATTGCGGTTGGAGGTCGAGGCGCAGCGCTCGCCGGGCTCGAGACGGTCGGCGTTCATGGCCAGGCACATCGAACAGCCCGGCTCGCGCCATTCGAAGCCCGCCTCGCGGAAGATGCGGTCCAGGCCCTCGCGCTCGGCCTGCTGCTTGACCAGGCCCGAACCGGGCACCACCATGGCCTGGCGCACGTTGGGCGCCACGCGCTTGCCGCGCGCGACCTCGGCCGCCGCGCGCAGGTCCTCGATGCGCGAGTTGGTGCACGAGCCGATGAACACGCGATCGACCTTGATGTCCACCAGCGGCGTGTTGGGCTTCAGGCCCATGTATTGCAAGGCGCGCTCCATACCGTTGCGGCGCACGTCGTCCTTTTCCTTGTCGGGATCGGGCACGCGGGCATCGACCGGCAGCACCATCTCGGGCGAAGTGCCCCAGGTCACCTGCGGCTTGATCTGGCGCGCGTCGATCTCGACCACGCGGTCGAACCGCGCGCCCTCGTCCGAGTGCAGGGTGCGCCAATACGCCACCGCCTGGTCCCACAGCGGGCCCACCGGCGAATACGGCCGCCCGCGAAAGTAGTCGATGGTCTTGTCGTCCACGGCCACCATGCCCGAGCGCGCGCCGGCCTCGATGGACATGTTGCAAAGCGTCATGCGGCCTTCGATGGACAAGGCCCGGATGGTGCTGCCGGCGAACTCGATGGCGCAGCCGGTGCCGCCGGCCGTGCCGATCACGCCGATGATGTGCAGCGCCACGTCCTTGGCCGAACAGCCGAAGGGCAGTTCGCCCTCGACCTTGATCAGCAGGCTCTTGCTCTTTTTCATGAGCAGGGTCTGCGTGGCCAGCACGTGCTCGACCTCGGAAGTGCCGATGCCGAAGGCCAGCGCGCCGACCGCGCCGTGCGTGCTGGTGTGCGAATCGCCGCATACCACGGTCATGCCCGGCAGCGTGGCGCCCTGCTCGGGTCCGATCACGTGCACGATGCCCTGGCGCAGGTCGTTCATGCGGAATTCGGTCACCCCGTATTTCTCGCAGTTGGCATCCAGGGTGTCGACCTGCAGCTTGGAAATGGGGTCGCTGATGCCCCGGGCGCGGCCCTCGGTGGGCACGTTGTGGTCGGCCACCGCCAGGTTGGCGTTCACGCGCCAGGGCTTGCGCCCGGCCAGCGACAGGCCTTCGAACGCTTGCGGGCTGGTCACCTCGTGCAGCAGGTGCCGGTCGATATACACCAGGCAGGTGCCGTCGGATTCCTGGTCCACCACGTGGGCGTTCCAGAGCTTGTCGTACAGGGTTTGGGCCATGGGCTGTCTCGCAGGAGATCCGGCCGCCGCACGGGACGCGGGGCCGGTATCGTTGGATTCGTATCGTTGCATTATGCCCACGCGGGGCGGCCGGCCGCCGCCCGCATGACACAATGTATCCTGGCCCGGACGGCGGCGCGCGGCCCCACGGCCCGGGCGCAAGTCCGCTAAAATCCGGTGTCGGACTAGTAGAGATCCCCCCTGCCGTGACCCAGCCCCGCGCCGATTCTGGCCTTTTCACCCTGAACCAGATCGCCGCCATGATCCTGGCGCGCCGCCGGCTGGTGCTGGGCACCGCCGCCCTCATCGTGCTGCTGACGCTGGTCATCGTCCTGGTAGTGCCGCGCACCTGGACGGCCTACTCCGACCTGTACATCGATTACCGCGAGAACGACCCGATCATGGGCCGCATGTTCTCGGCGGCGCTGGACGACAGCTACGTGCAGACGCAGATGGACATGCTGCGCAGCCACGTCGTGGCCAGCGCCGTGCTCGACAGCCAGGGGCTGCGCCGCGAGCAGGCCTATCTCGACACGGCCGCCAGCGAAGGCGAGGCCCGCGCCGTCAGCCGCATGATCGAATCCATCATCCGCAACACCGAGATCGAGCGTCCCGGCGGCAGCCGGGTCATCCGGGTGGCCTATTCGGGCAACAGCCCCGAGCAAGCCCGCGACATCGCCAACGCCATCGTGCAATCGTACATCCGCATCACCCAGGACATCGCGCTCAAGGCGGCCCGCTCGCGCAGCGAACAGTACAACATCCAGCTCGAGCAGCTGCGCGCCGAACTGGACCGCATCCAGGACGAGATGACCCGCTACCAGCGCCAGACCGGCATCCTGGAGATCGGCGAACGCGACGACCTGGGCCTGCGCCAGCTCAACGAACTGACGACCCAGCTTGCCCTGCTGCAGAACCGGCGCCAGGAGGCCGAAGCCAACAACGAGATCACCGCCAAGCTGGTGGCCCAGGGAGCGCGGATCGACGAGCTGCCCGAAATCGCGCAGCTGCCCAGCATCAACGACCTGAAGTCCAAGCTCAGCGACGTCAACCGGCGCCTGGCCGACGCGCAGGCCGTGTACGGCAGCAACCATCCCGCCGTGCGCGGGCTTGCGCAGGAGCGCAGCGGCATCCAGGCGCGCATCGACAGCGAGGCGCGCGCGGCGCTCGAGCGCAACCGCAACGAGGCGGCCCGCTACGCGGCCCAGGAGGACGCGCTGCAGGCGGCCATCGCCAAGGAACGCACCGCCCTGCTCGAGGAAAAGCAGCACCGCGACCGCATCGCGGCCTATCAGCGCCAGTTGGCCAGCGTCCAGCAGATCTACAACACCGCCTTGCAGAAATACGATGGCCTGCTGATGGCCAGCAACGTCACCACGCCCAACCTGACCGTGCTGCGCGCCGCCGAACTGCCCACCGTGCCGGCCCGGCCGCGCAAGGTGCAAAGCCTGGTCGCCAGCGCGATCGTCGGCCTGGTGGCCGGCCTGATGCTGGCGCTGCTGGCCGAGCTGCGCCAGCGGCGCGTGCGCTGCCCCGACGACATGGACCGCGCCGACGGCCCGCCCCTGATCGGGCGGATCGGCCATCCCGGCGGCGCCGAACCGGCCGGAGCACGCGCATGACGGACCGCGACGACAAGCCCGCCCCGCCGTACCGCAGCCTGCCCCCGCTGTTCGCCGACGGCAGCTCTCCTGGCGGCGCGCCGGAACCGGTGGAGCCGGCCGCGCCGGAACCAGTGGTGCCGGCCGCGCCGGAGCCCGTGGCGCGGCCCACGACCGAACCGGTGGCGCCCCTCGCGCCCGAACCGGTGGCGCCCGCCGCCCCGCAGGCCGCGCCGTCCGAGGCGCCGGCCATGCCGCGCGATGCGGCGGGCGGGCGCACCGGGGGCAAGATGGGCGAACGGCTGGTCAGCGCCGGCCTGCTCAATGCCGAGCAGGTCGAGCGGATCATCGGCTTGCAGCAAAGCCAGGGCCTGCGCTTTGGCGAGGCGGCGATCCGGCTCGGCTACCTGACCGAGCGCGACATCCAGTCGGCGCTCTCCGAACAGTTCAACTATGCCAACGCCCTGCAGGCGCAGCGCGGCGTGGACCGCAGCCTGGCGATCGCCCACGCGCCCTTCGGCCGCGAAGCCGAGGCCGTGCGGCAGGTGCGCGCCGAGATCTCGCTGCGGCTGGGCGAGCGGCGGCGATTCTCGCTGTCGGTGGTCAGCCCCAACCAGGGCGAGGGCAAGTCCTACCTGGCCGCCAGCCTGGCGCTGGCCTATTCGCAATCGGGCCAGCGGGTGCTGCTGATCGATGCCGACCTGCGGGCGGCCGACACGCGCAAGCTCTTCAAGCTCGAATCCACGGCGGGCCTGTCCGCCATGCTGGCCGGGCTGGCGCCGCCGGCCGCCGGGGTGCCGGTCTCGGGCTTTCCCCTGCTGCACGTGCTGGAGGCCGGGCCCAAGCCGCCCAACCCCACCGAGATCCTGGGCAATCCAGCCCTGCGCCGCTTCATCGACCGCCTGCGCGACGAGTTCGACGTCATCGTGGTCGATACGCCGGCGGCCAACCGCTCGTCCGACGCGCAGATCATCGCCAGCCAGACCGACGTCTGCCTGCTGGTGGCCCGCCAGGACATGACGCTGCTGAGCGACTACCTCCAGACGCAGGAACGCATGCGCAGGGCCGGCGCCCAGCTGGTGGGGGCGGTCTACAACGGATACGGCGGCGCGCAGGCCGGGCCGCCGCGATCGGGGTGGCGCAAATGGCTAGGCTGGCGATAGACCTGGCGCCGGCCAGCACGCTCAGGCACGATGCGCGGCTGCGGGCGCGCGAGCGCCGGCAGGCGCTGGCCACGACGATCGTCGTGGCCGTGGCGGCGGGCTTTCCGCTGATCCGCACCTCCAACCTGTTTTCGGCCTCGACCGTGCGCGACACGAACTATGCCGAAGGCTCGGTCCTGCTGCCCGTGGTGTTCGGCAGCATCTTCATGCTGGCGGCCTGGGTCCTGTGGATGAACCGCCAGACCGCGCTGCGCAACCTGCGCGCGCTCAATCCTTTCCTGCTCCTGATCCTGCTCTGGTGCGCGTGCACGGCCTTCTGGTCGCCCTACCCGGTCACCACCGTCAAGCGCACCGTGCAGCTGGCGGGCCTGATCCTGATCGGCCTGGCCGTGGCGCCGCCGCTGGGCAACCTGGCGCGCTTTGCCGGCACCGTGCTCAGCACCTTCACCGTGCTGCTGTTCCTGTGCCTGCTGGTCGCGCTGGCCCTCCCGCAGGTCGGCGTGGACTACCAGCTGGGCGGCGCCTGGCGAGGCATCTTCTGGCACAAGAACATCATGGGCATCGTCAGCGCCTTCACCGTCCTGCTGTGGCTGCGCCAATGGCGCGAAAGCCGGCTGGACTGGCGGGTTTGCCTGGCCGGCGGCCTGTTCGCCCTGATGATGCTGGTGCTGGCCAAGAGCACCACCTCGCTGATCATCGCCATGACCGGCTCGGCGCTGTACCTGTTCCTGGCCCGGGACTATGTGCGCGGGCGCCACGTCACGGCCATCGCCGTGCTGGGCGCGGCGCTGCTGGCCATGCTGGGGCTGCACCTGTTCTATTCCGTGATGGGCCGCCTGCCCTACTGGGAAGAGCTGGTCGGGCCGATAGCCGGCCTTTTCAACAAGAGCGCCGACCTGACCGGCCGCATGGACATCTGGCAGCTGGTGGCGCTGGAAATCGCCAAGCACCCCTGGCAGGGCATCGGCTACGGCGCCTACTGGCTGGGCGTGGGCAGCCCTTCGCAATACGCCATCGACATCCTGCACTACATTCCCCTGCAGGCGCACAACGGCTATCTGGACGTGCTCAACGAACTGGGCCTGATCGGCCTGGCGCTGGTGGCCGCCATGCTGGCCTGGCATGCCTGGCAGCTGGCGCGGCTCATACGCATAGACCGCGCCGAGGGTGCCTTCCACTGGGCCTTCTTCGTCCTCATCGTGATCGCCAACATCTCCGAGAGCATCCTGTTTCGCGGCGTGCAATTCGAGTATTTCTGGCTGATCTGCTCCTCGGCGATGGTGTCCGCGCGCCTGCGGCTGCATCGCCAGGCGCTGGCGGACGCGCGTCCATGAGGCCGCCGGGCCGCCCCCAGGGCCGATACCGCGGCGCGCGGGGCGCAGGCCGTCCCGCCCGCGCGCGGGCCCTTGCCATCGCGCTGGCGGCCGGCGCGCTGCTGGCCGGCGCGCCGGCCTGCGGCCTGGGCCAGGAGCCGGCTGGCGGCCAGTGGTATCCCTTCACCATCGACGAGGACGCGCTGGCTGGCGCACCCGAGCAGTCGGCGCTGAACCGCCCGCTGGGGCCGGCCGACCGCCTGGTGGTGCGCGACGGGCACTTCTACCGCGTGGGGCCGGACCTGCGGCCCGGCACCCGGGACGACCGGCGCGTGCGGCTGTACGGCGTGAACCTGAGTTTCGGCGCCAACTTTCCCGACGCGCAGCAGGCGCACCGGCTGGCGCGCCGCCTGAGCAAGGCGGGCTTTAACGCGGTGCGGCTGCACCACATGGATTTCGCGCCCGGGCAGCAGCCCGATCCACGCAGCATCCTTGCCGAAGGGCCCTATCCCACCTTCAATCCGCAGGCGGTGCGCCGCCTTAAAGGGCTGATCGCGGCCCTGGCGGCCGAAGGCATCTACATCAACCTGAACCTGTACGTCAGCTACCGCTTCCGGCCCGAGATCGACGGCCTGCCAGATTTCGACGCCCCCTCGAACCGGATGCCCATCGGCAATGCCGTGCACGTGTACCACCCGCGCATGATCGCGCTGCAAGAGCAGAACGCCCGGCAGCTGATCCAGGCGCTGGGCCTGAAGGACAACCCCGCGCTGGCGATGGTCGAGATCAACAACGAATCCTCGCTGATGGCCTCCTGGGTGCGCATGCGCTGGAACGAGCAGGCCGTGCCGTCGGCCTACGAGCCCTTCCTGCGCGAGCGCTGGAACGCCTGGCTGGCGCGCAAGTACGGCGGCTCCCGGCAAGCCTGCCAGGCCTGGGGAACGTGCCGGGCCGACGATGGCCAGTCCTTGCCGCTGCTGGCGCGCAGCGACGGCGGACGCATCGCCGACCGCTTCGAACGGCTGCTGGCGCGGCTGCAGGACAATCTCAGGTCCGTGCTGCCGGCCGCCGGCGAACCGCCCGAGCTCGCCGGCGAGTCGCTGCGGCTGCGCGATTTCCTGGCTTTCCTGGTCGATACCGACCGCGCCTACCTGGACCGCCTGCGGCAGGTGGTCCATGAAGAGACCGATCCGCGGGTCCCGGTGACCGGCACCCAGATGAGCTACGGCGGCGTGCTGAACTTCGATTCGCACGCGGCCATGGACTACATCGACGAGCACCAGTACATCGACCATCCCGCCTTTCCCGGCGGCCATGACGAGCAGCGCGACTGGAGCATCCGCGCCCTGGCGCCCAGCCGCGGCCAGATCGACACGCTGCTGGCGCTGTCGCTGCGCCGCCAGGAGGGCAAGCCCTTCGTGCTGAGCGAATTCAACCTGCCCCATCCCAATCCGCACGGCGCGGAGATCCTGCCCATCGTCGCCGCGGTGGCCGCGGTGCAGGACTGGGACGGCCTGTTCTTCTTCGACTACGCCACGCAGCCCGAGGGCTTGAAGGCGCCGGGCAACTTCACGCTGAGCGGCGACTGGGGCAAGTACGTGATGGCCGGGCCCGGCGCGCAGATCTTCCGCGGCGGCGCGCTCGCGCCCCTGCCCGGCCGGATCGCGCTGCCGCTGACGCCGGCCATGCGTTACGGCATCGCGGCCTCGGGCCTGGGCGACGGCCTGGAACGCACTGCGGCCCGGGCCGGCATTGCGCCGCAGGACGGCCTGCGCTGGCAGCTCGCTTCCAGGGTGCTGCCCGGGGACGCCGGGGCCGGCCCCCTGCCGCCGCGCCCGGACGCCCCGGCGCGCCAGCAGCTGCTGTACGACCGCGCACAGCAGCGCCTGGACATCGATGCGCCGCGCATCGCCGGCTATTTCGGCGCGCTGGACGCCGCCTGGCGCGGGGCAAGCCTGCAGGCGCGCAGCCCGGCCGCGGCGCACGGCAGCGCACAACTGCTGCTGGCCTCGCTGGACGAGGCGCCGCTGGCACGCGCCGCGCGCCTGCTGCTGAGCGTGGGCAGCGGCACCGTCGGCACGCAGCCCGGCTCGGTGCCGGCCCGGCCCAAGCAGTTGCAACGCTACAAGGACACCCTGGACCGCTGGACCCTGGAGCCCGATCCCGACCGTCCGGATGCGCCCTCGGGCGCGCGCTACGCCAAGGCCCCGGCCTGGCTCTGGCGCGCGCCGCTTTGCGTGCGCTGGACGGCCGAGCCCGGCGCGATCACGGTCTATCCCCTGGACGAACAGGGCCGGCGCCTGCCGGCCTTGCCGGCCGAACAGGTCGGCGCCACCGACGGCGGCTTCGCCCTGGATCTTTCGCCCCGCCCCGGCGCGCGGCCGAGCCCCTGGTACGAAATCGTCCGGCAGACGCCCGGCGAGCCGGCCGGCAGCGCGGCGCCGCCGGCCTGCGGCTAGCACGGCCAGGAAGCCCCGATGGCACCGGCATCCCCGCCCCGACGTCCCGGCCTGCTTTGGAACGCCGCCACGTCCATCATCGACCAGGCATGGCTGAGCGCCTTGAACCTGGCGGTGGGCCTGGTCCTGATCCGCCTGACCGCCAAGCAGGACTACGGCACCTACGCCCAGCTGTACGCGGCGGGGCTGTTTGCCGCCACCATCGCCGAGGCGCTGATCACCAATCCGCTGACCACGCTGGCCTCGCAATACACGCCCGCCCGACGGGCGGCGATGATCGCCCACATGGACCGCTTCCAGGGCCGGCTCAGCTGGGGCATCGCGGCCTTGTTCGGCCTGGGCTGCATGCTGGCCGTCCATTTGCTGCAGCTGCCGCAGGCCGTGGCCCTGGGGGCGGCCTTCGCGCTGTACGTCAAGACCAATGCCATGCGCGAGTACCGGCGCAGCATCCTATTCATCGACGAAAAAGCCAGGCAGGTGCTGGGCATCGACCTGCGCTATGGCGCGGCGGTCCTGGCGGCCACCGGCCTGCTCGTCTGGCTCGGCTGGCTGAGCGTGCCGGCGATCTTTGCCGCATTGGCGCTGGCCAACGTGCTGGCGCTGTGGGGGACCGCGCGGCGGCCCGCGCCCGCCGCCGGCGAGGCCGCCGGGGCCCTGGGCTACGCGCAGGCCGTGGCCGAGTCATGGCGGCGGGGGCGCCTGGGCCTGCCCGGCGCCCTGCTCGCCTGGGGCATCAACTACAGCTATCTCTACGTATCGGCGGCGTGGCTGGGCGCCGAGGCGGCCGCCGACCTGAACGCGTCGCGGCTGCTGCTCATGCCCATCTCGCTATCGGTGGTGGCCTGGTCGCGCGTGGCCCGTCCTGTCATGGGCGCGCAGATCGCCGCGGGCGACGGGGCCGCCTTGCGCCGGCTGCTGTGGGCTTCGGTGCTGGGCATCGAGCTGCTCACGCTGGCCTATGTGCTGGCGCTGTGGGCCGCGCTGCCTTGGCTGCAGCATCACGTGCTGGGGCCGCGCTATGCCAACGTGGGCCCGCTGGTGCTGGTCTGGGGCGCCTATTTCGCCATCTATGCCGCCCGCTGGGTCGGGACCGCCCTGATGATGGGCGCCGACCGGTACCGCTACATGCTGGGCGTGGCCGTCACCAGCTTCCTGTTCATGCTGGTGGCGCTGCTGCTGATCCCCCGCTACGGCACCCTGGGCGCTATCATGGCGCTCGCCGCGGTCGAATGCCTGAGCCTGGCGCTGGTGTGGCTGGCCGGCATACGCATCGTTTCCAGGACTGCGCCCCCATGACAGCACACGCCACCGCCCGCCCGGCGGACCTGAGCATCTGCATCTGTACCTACAAGCGGCCCGCCCAGCTCGACGCGCTGCTGGCCGCCATCCTTGCCCAGGACACCGCGGGCAAGGCGCTCGAATGCGTGGTCGTGGACAACGACCCCCAGCGCTCGGCCGCCGCCGTCCTGACGCGCTGGCAGGACCACCCCGGCCTGCCGGTGCGCGCGCTGCACGAGCGCACGCCCAACATCGCCCTGGCGCGCAACGCCGCCGTGCATGCCGCCACCGGCGATTGGATCGTTTTCGTGGACGACGACGAGGAACCCGAGCCGGGCTGGCTGCTGCACCTGGTGGCCGCCCAGCAGGCCTGCGGCGCCGACGCGGTGTTCGGCCCGGTGCTGCCGCGCTACGCGCCGGGCACGCCGGCCTGGATGCGCGAGGGCGGCTATTTCGACCGCCCGCGCTATCGCAGCGGCACGCCCATCACCGCGCGCGATGCGCGCACCGGCAACGTGCTGGTGCGGCGCGAGGCGCTGATGTCCGTGCCGGGCCCGTTCGATGCCGCCTATGGCCGCACCGGCGGCTCCGATACCGTGCTGTTCGGCAAGCTGCTGGAACAGGGCCGCAAGCTGGTCTGGTGCGACGAGGCCGCCGTGCTCGAAGACGTCCCGCCCGAGCGGGCGCGGCTGGGCTGGATCCTGCAGCGCGCCTATCGCGGCGGGCAGACCTTCGTGCGCGCCGAGATGAAGCGGCGCAACGGTCCGACGCGCTGGGCGCTGGGCCTGTACCTGGGCCTGCGCGCGGGCGCGCAGCTGCTGGCCGCCGGCCTGCTGGCGCTGCTGACCCTGCCTGGGTCGCGCACGCGCGCCGTGCGCTGGCTGCGCACCGCGGCGGCGCAGGCCGGCAAGCTCGCGGCGCTGGCCGGACACCGCTACCAGGAGTACCGGCATTGAGCCCTGCGGGCGCGGCCCCGGCATGCCCGGCTCCCGGCGAGGTGCTGCCGGGCTGCACGCTGCATCTGTCGCACGACCTGGATGCGCTGCAAGCACGCTGGCACTGGTTGCTGGCGCGCGCCGGCGCCTACGTATTCCAGACCTGGGAATGGAACCGCCATTGGCAGGCCACGGTGGGCGCGGCGCAGGGCGTGCAGCCGCGCATCGTCGAATGCCGCGACGCGCAAGGCCGCAGCATCGCCCTGTGGCCGCTGGCCCTGTACCGCCGCCAGGGGCTGCGGGTGCTGGATTTCCTGGGCGAGGTGGTCTCGGACTACCGCGCGCCGCTGCTGGACGCCGAGGTGTTCGGCCCGATGCCGCCACAGGCCTACGCCCGGCTGTGGCGGGAGGTGCTGCGCGCCGCGGGGCCGGCCGACCTCGTCGATCTGCGCCGCATGCCGCAGCGCCTGGACGCGCCCGGCCAGGCGGGGCGACAGGTGGACAACCCCATGGCCGCGCTGCCGCACGCCCGGCATACCGAGAACGCGCATGCCGCCACCTTGCCCGACACCGTAGAGGCCCTGCAGGCGCGCGTCCCGGCGCGGCGGCAAGCCGACATGCGCAGGCTGATGCGCCAGCTGCAGCAGCAGGGCCAGGTCGTGCTCACGCCCAGCCATGATGCCGACAGCGCCGGTCCCGTGATGCAGGCGCTGGCCCGCCAGAAGTCGCGGCGCTGGCAGGCCAGCGGCAGCCGCGACCTGTATGCCGAGCCGGGCTATCTGGATTTCTACGCCGGCCTGCGGATCGAGGCGCGCACCGGCGCCCGGGTGTGCCTGTCCAGCCTGAAGGTGGACGAGCAGATCGTGGCCACGCACTGGGGCGCGGCCTACCGGGGCCGTTACTACTGGCTGGTCCCCACCTACGAGGCGGGCCGCTGGGCGCGCTATGCCTGCGGACGCGCGCTGCAATACGCCATGATGCAGGCCGGTGTGCAGGCAGGCCTGCGGGTCTTTGACCTGACGGTCGGCGACGAGGCCTACAAGAAAGACTGGAGCGACCACAGCCTGGCGCTGTATTCGTGGGCCATGCCCATGACGCTGCGCGGCAGGCTGGCGCTGGCGCGCCGGCGGGCCCGCGACTGGGCGCGCCGCCAGCCCCTGCTGCGCGCGCTGGCGCAGCGCCTGCGCGCGGCCGGCGGCCGGCCCGCGGCCTGATGGGCCGCCAGGCCGTCAGGCCGCGCCGCGCCAGTACGCCAGGGCCTGGCGCATGTTCAGGATGAGGTATCCGAGCTCGCGCGCGCGGGCGAGCAAGGCCTCCAGGTCTTGCGGGGTGCAGCCGTAGCGGCCGCAGTCCGGCTCTACCCCATGCGTATTAAAGATGGCCCAGCCCCCGCCGGCCAGCCCGCGCAACGCCGGCTCCCAGGCCTGCGCCTGGCGGCCGTGGCCGTAAAGCCGCCAGCTGCCCAGGTTGGCCAGGTCGGCCTGGCGCCGGTGGAAGCCGCCGCCCAGGATGCGGCAGGTATCGAAATGCCGGGCGCACAGCCGCTTGGTGCGCAAGTCGTGCGCCCCGAAGGGATAGGCGAAGTTGCTCGGCGCCGCTCCGGTCACCTGCGCGAGAAAGGCCCGGTTGCGCGCCAGATCGGCGCGCAGTTCGGCCGCGCCCAGACCGGTGTAGCGCTGGTGCGACCAGCCGTGGCAGGCGATCTCGTGGCCCTGCTCGTGCAGGCGGCGCAGCTGGTCCACGCTGTGGACGGCGCGGTCGTCCTCCAGCGTGCCCGTCAGGCCGCCGGCCACATAGTAGGTGGCCAGAGCGCCATGCCTGTGCAGAATCTCGGCCCCCGCCTCGCAAGCGCTGCCGATGACGTCGTCGAAGGTAACGGTCAGCACGGGCGCGGACCCGCGCAGCGGCTGGGGCCGGCGCGCCAGCCAGCGCGCCATGATCCTGCCGGCCCGGGGCGCCAGCCCCGGCGGGTTCGGGCCGCCGCGCACGGTTCAGTGCCCGCCGCCCAGCAGGAAGCGCTTGAGCCGCTGCATCTGCCAGGCGCGCAGCTTGCGGCGAAATTCCAGGTCCTCGTAGCGCGGCAAGCCGCGCACGGCGGCCCAGACGTAGCCCCAGATCATCAGCAGCCCGCCGATGACGCGCGGCTTTTCGCGCATGCGGTTCACGCCGGCGGCCAGCGCATACAGCGGGTGATAGCCCATGTACCAGTTGCCGCGGCCCCAGCGCACGCGGCCCACGTAGATGCTGCGGTCGGACGAACCCATGATGCGATGATGCCACAGCCAGGCGTCCGGATCGTAGAAGCTGAGCGTGCGCCAGCCCTTGAAGCGCGCCTGGTGGATGTCGATGCCGTCCCAGGCCAGGTGCTCGACGAAGCCGCCGATGTCCTCGAAGGCCTCGCGCCGGTACAGCTTGAATTGGCCGGCAACCTGCTCTTCGATGTGGCTCTCTTCGATGTATTGGCCGCCTTCGTCGCGGTAGACCTTGCCCGAGACCGCGGCCAGCCGCGGGTCGGTCTCGAACATCGCCATCATCTTCTCGAGATAGCGCGGCCCGAAGGACATGTCGCCGTCGAGCTTGGCGATGTAGCGGTAGTCGGCGTGGCGTATCCGGGACTTGCCGAAGTTGAAGGCGGCGATCACCCCGCCGCCCAGCTTGCGAAAGCCGCGGTCCTGGCGCGGCTCCAGGCGGATGAAATCGTACTTGGCGGCGTATTCGGCCACGATCTGCGGCGTGGCGTCCTTCGAGCCGTCGTCCACCAGTATCCATTCGACCGGCCGCAGGGTCTGCGCCACCATCGCGTCCATGGTGCGGCGCAGGTATTGCGCCTCGTCGCGCACCGGCGATATCACCACCAGGGGGATCACCACCGGGTCCACGGCCGGCGGAGCCTGTACGGGGTTCAAGTCGCTGGAGGCTAGCGGTTGCTGGCTCATGGGTAGGCTTTCCTGGCGCGGGGCGGGGGTTGGGCACGGAACGGCAGCCCGATTCTACTGCGCCACGCCAACGATTCGGTGATGCGCCGGCCACGGCCTGCCATTATGATGCACATGCCCGGCGACAGCCCGCGCCGCCCAGGCGCCTGTGCGGGCCACAATGGATATGGACGGTTTATGTGCGGCATACTCGGCGGCTGGTGGAGCCAGCCCCCCAGCGACCTGAATCAACGCCTGCAGCGCGGGATCGAAGCGCTCGGGCATCGCGGCCCCGACGACCGCGGCCTGCAGGCCTGGCCGGCGGGCGGCGGCACGCTGTACCTGGGCCACACGCGCCTGTCCATCCTGGACCTGAGCCCAGCCGGGCACCAGCCGCGCCGCAGCCGCGACGGGCGCTACTGGATCACCTTCAACGGCGAAATCTACAACTACCGCGAGCTGCGCCAGGAGCTGGCCCGGCAAGGCTACGCGTTCGAGAGCGACAGCGACACCGAGGTGCTGATGTGCGCCTGGCAGGCCTGGGGCGAGCGCGCCTTGCCGCGGCTGACCGGCATGTTCGCCTTTGCCGTCTTCGACAGCCTCGAACAAAGCCTGACCTGCGCGGTCGATCCCTTCGCCATCAAGCCGCTGTTCTGGCGCCATGAGGACGGCGCCTTGTGCTTCGCCTCGGAATTGCGCGCCATGCAGCAGGTCCAGGCCGGCACGGCCCGCCTGGATTGGCAGGCTGCCTACGACTACCTGGCGCATGGCGTCTACGACTTCAGCGAACGGACTTTCTCGCAAGGCGTGCGGCGGCTGCAGGCCGGGCACCTGCTGCGCTGGAAGCCGGGCTCGGGCGCCGCGCCCAGCGTGCACGCGTGGTGGCGCCCGCCCGTGCCGGCGCCGCTGCGGATCGGCTTTGACGAGGCGGCCGAAGAACTGCGCCGGCTGTTTTTGGCCAGCGTGCGCCTGCATCTGCGCAGCGACGTGCCGCTGGGCGCGGCGCTGTCCGGCGGCCTGGATTCCTCGGCCATCGTGTGCGCCATGCGCCATCTCGAACCGGACCTGCCCATCCATACGGTCAGCTTCATCGCCGAAGGCTCGCCGCACTCGGAAGCGCAATGGGCCGACCAGATCAACCGCCATGTAGGCGCCATCGCGCACCCCGTGCTGGTGCAGCCGGGCGAACTGGCGGCCCAGCTGGACGACCTGATCCAGGCGCAGGGCGAGCCCTTCGGCAGCACAAGCATCTATGCCCAGTACCGGGTGTTCCGCGCCGCCCGCGAACACGGCCTGACCGTCATGCTCGAGGGCCAGGGGGCCGACGAAATGCTGGCCGGCTACGACGGCTATCCCGCCTTCCGCCTGCAAAGCCTGATCGAGAACGGCCGCATCGACCAGGCCGCGGCCTTCCTGATGGCCTGGCGGCGCTGGCCGGGCCGCGATACCGGCCACCTGCTGCGCCACACCGCCTCGCTGTTCCTGGGCGACGATGCCTACCGGGCGCTGCGCCAGCGGCTGGGCCGCACGCCCTCGCAGCCCGATTGGCTGTCGGCCGGGCTGCTGCGCGAGGCCGGCGTGGACCTGGCCTATCCCCGCCCCGCGCCCATGCCGCCGGCACGGGGCCGGCGCGTCGCGCAAGCCCTGGCCCGCGCGCTGAGCCAGCGCGGCCTGCCCGCCCTGCTGCGCCAGGGCGACCGCAACGCGATGCGTTTCTCGGTGGAGAACCGCGTGCCTTTCCTGACGCGCGAGATGGCCGAGTTCCTGCTGTCCCTGCCCGAGCACTACCTGATCTCGATGCAGGGCGAAACCAAGCATGTGCTGCGCGCGGCCCTGCGCGGGCTAGTGCCCGACGCGGTGCTGGCCCGGCGCGACAAGATCGGCCTGGTCACGCCCGAACGCCAGTGGCTGCAGGATTTCGCGCCGCAGGCGCGCCTGTGGCTGGCCGACTCGGCCGACATCCCGTTCCTGGACACCGAGGCCCTGCTGCGGGCCTTTGACGACATCATCGCGGGCCGCCGGCCCTTCAGCTGGCAGGCCTGGCGCTGGATCAACTTCGTGCGCTGGTTCCGCGTGCGCCAGATGCAGGCCTGACCCGCCGCGCGGCCCCGAAGCGGCCGCGTCAGAAGATGCGCTCGTCCACGAAGATCACGTCGCCGGGCAGGATGGGATCGCCCAGGCCCACCTTCAGCTTTGTCATCGTGCCGTCGGGGGCCTTGCGGTTGACGGTGATGCGCCGCGCGGAAGCCCGGTCGGTCATGCCGCCGGCGATGGACAGCGCGCGCATCACGTCCAGCTCGGGCTCGACCGGATACGAGCCCGAGCGCGTCACTTCGCCGTGGATGAAGAAATGCGGGGCCTGGCTGACGTAGACGATGTCGCCGGCCTGCAGCGCCAGGTCCTGGAGTTCGCGCGCGGGCTGCTGGCGGTTGCCCACGAACAGCTCGATGCGCTGGCGGGCCGGGCCGTCGTCCTGCCCGCGCAGGATGACGGCGGTATCGGCGGCGCCGTCCTTGAGGCCGCCGGCCATGGCCAGCAGCTCGAGCAGCGTCAGGCGGCCCTCGATGGGATAGCGCCCCGGCCGGTTGACCTCGCCCAGGATGGAGGCGATGCGGCTGCGCACGCGCACGACCTCCACGCCCACCTGCGGATCGCGCAGATAGCCCTTGCTGCGCAAGCCGTCGGCGATCAGCTGCCCCACCGCCGTGGGCGACAGGCCCTGGACGGTGAGCACGCCCAGGAAAGGCACGGTGATCTGGCCGTCGGCATCGATGGTGACCTGCGCGCCCAGCTCGGGCTGGCCGAACACGTTGATGCCCAGCGTGTCGCCCGGGCCGACGCTGCGCACCACCCCGCCGGTTTCCATCCCGTCGGACTGGACCGGCGTGGCGTCGAAACGATGCACGGGCGGGACCGGCTGCGCGGCGGCCATCGCCGTACCGGCCAGCATGCCCACGATGCCCAGGACGATAATCCACCGCGCGCTCGAGCATGCCAAGGTCGTTCTCCGGTTTTTGGGAATGGTTCGCAGGAATGGGTGGGAACCCGGCGCCATTATAGAGACACGAGGCCTCGCGGCCCGCGTTTTCTCAATACAATGCCGTGACCGCAAGCCCGCCACGACCAGCCCCCGCAATGCCCACGCCCAAGATGCCGACCCGGCGCCTGTTCGATCTCGATATCCTGGCCGCCACGTTCGAGCAGGCCGTCGCCTTGCTGGGCGAGGCGGCGCTGCGCCGCGACGGCCGCGCGCAGGTGGTGGTCACGCCCAACGTGGACCACGTGGTGCGCCTGGAGCGCGCCCCGGATTTCAAGCGGCGCTATGCGCAGGCCGACTTCCTGTTCGCCGACGGCATGCCCCTGGTCTGGGCCAGCCGCCTGCTGGGCGCGCCCCTGCCCGAACGCGTCACCGGCGCCGATCTTTTCACGGCCTTGTGCCGCCAGGCGCAAGCGCATGGCTGGCGTGTCGGCCTGCTGGGCGGCATGCCCGGCCAGCAGGCCTTGCTGGCCGAACGTTTCGCGCAGCACTACCCCGGGCTGGACATCGCCATCCGCTGCCCCTCCATGCAGTTCGACGCCCATGGGCCCGAAGGGCAACAGGCCGCCCAGTGGGCCCGCGAGCTGGATGCGGACATCCTGTTCGTCTGCCTGGGCATGCCCAAGCAGGAGAACTGGTCGCTGCACCACGCCGCCAGCCTGCGCGGCGGCATCCTGCTGTGCGTGGGCGCGGCCATGGAGTTCGCCGTGGGCCTGCAAAAACGCGCGCCCCGGCGCGTGCAGGCGGCCGGCCTGGAATGGCTCTGGCGCCTGCTGGGCAACCCGCGCAGGCTGTGGCGCCGCTACCTGGTCGATGACCCCCGCTTCCTGCTGCTGTGCTGGCGCCAGTGGCGCGCCGGCCGGCGCCGCGCCAAGGGCGGGGAATGAGCCGGGCGCGGCCCATCGCCGACAGGCTGCGTCGCGCAAGGCGGCAGTGCCTGCTGGCCGCGGCCGGCCTGCTATGCTGCGCGCCGTTGCAAGCGCGCCCGCCCGGCGCGCCCACGGCCATCGACTACGTGCTCAAGCTGCGCAGCATGCCGCAGTACCAGAGCAACCCGGCGCGCCTGTCCGATGCCGACACGCGCCGCCAGGGCAGCCAGGTGCTGGTCAATTCAGTTGGCGCGGCGGTGCGCATTCCGCTGCTCTCGCACCAGACCCGGCTGGACCTGTCGGGCAATATCGGCGATGCGCGCTATAGCGACACCCGCCAGCTGAACCACCAGCCCAGGCAGTTCACCGGCGCCCTGCCCTGGCGCGCCACGGAGCTGTTCGCCGGGCGCTTGCGCTACGACTACAGCGACCGGCTCTACGACTACCTGAACCGCACCTGGCCCGAGCGCGACATGGAGACCCGCCGGCGCTGGGAAGCCGAGGCCGGGCTGCGGATCACCGACCGCCTGACCCTGCCGCTGGTGTCGGTGTTCGGCGGATCCAGCCGCTACGACGTGGATGCCAGCCGCACGCTGTACAACCGCGACGAATCGGGCTGGCAGGCCGGCGCGCGCTATACCGGCCTGGACCGCAGCTGGCTGGCCGCGGGCTATCGCCACAACGAGGTGGACTACATCGACCGCACCGAGGCGTGGCGCCTGCAGATCGACGACCGCTACCGCGACGACGAGCTCTTCGTGGCCGGCGAATGGGACTTCAGCCCCAAATCGGTCTTCGAGGCCCGCGTGGGCTGGCTGCGCCGCACCTACGCGCACCTGTCGGCGCGCGACACCTCGCTGCTTACGCTGGACGCGCGCTACGCCTACCGCCATTCGCCCAAGACGCGCCTTGACGTATATGCATGGCGGCGCCCCTACAGCAACGATGACAGCCCGGACGTGGTCTATTCCATCCTGACGGGCGGGCGCATCGCCATGCGCTGGCAGGCCACGCCCAAGACCTCGGCCTGGCTCAGCGTGGCCCGCGAAACCCAGGACGACACCCGCTTCTCGGGCCTGCAGACGCAAAGCACCATCTGGCGCTACGGCGGCCGGCTGGCCTGGCAGGCCGACCGCAGCTGGCGCATGGTGTTCGATGCCTACCGGCAGCGCGAGAAAGGTTCGAGCGCGGCCAGCAGCTATGCGCAGAACATCGTGCGGGTGGGGCTGGAGTTTCGCACCGACAACAGCCCTTCGGCGCCCGAAGACCTGTTCTTCACCTCGCAATGCGATTGGCGCCACGTCGAATACCTGCTGTGCTGAAGCCCAGGGCGGACAGGCAGGCCGCCTGGACAGGACGCTAGCGGCTCATCTCGGCCAGGCGCTGCTGCACGTAGTCGGCAAGGCTGGCATAGCCGGCCGGCGAAGGGTGCACGCCGTCGGCGAACAGGCCCGGGGCCAGGTGGCGGTAGTCGCCAGTGCCGCCGCTGGACCAATCCAGGTAATCGATCACCGTCACGTTGGGATAGCGCCGGGCCAGGTCCTGCGCCAGCCAGCGGTTGAAATCGCGCGCCACGGCGATGTTCTGGTCGGTCATGCCCAGGTAGGCGCCGATGTTGTCCACCACCAGGGCGATGCGCGCCTGGGCCGTGCTGTGCGCGAAGTAGGTGAAATTGGCCTTGAGCTCGTCCAGGGAAATCCCGTGCACCAGGTCGTTGATGCCCACGTGCAGGTAGACGGTCACCGGCAAGGTGCCGGCCGGCAGCGTGCGGCCGGGCCGCCCGTCCCCCACCTCCAGCTCCTGCGCCAGCACGTCGCGCGGCCAGCGCGCCCGCACCTGCCCCGAGGTCTGCCCGCCCATGCCGTGATTGAAATGGAACACGCCATAGCGCGCCGCCAGTTCGTAGGACAGCTGTCCGGGCGAGGAAGGCAGGTCGCCCTTGAACTGGCCGAAATGATTCAACCTGCCCTTGAGGGCCGGTTCGCCTTCGGCGATGGAGTCGCCCACCACCACCGCATACGGGCGCCCGGGAACATAGCCCGCCGGCATGTCCGGCTCCTGCCCCGCGGGTGCGGCGGCGGCAAGGGCGGCCGCGCCCAGCAGCAGCGCACCGAGCGCGGCCGGCAATGTCCTGGCTAACGATCCCAGCATGCGGGCCTCGCGAAAGAGGGAACGGGGGCCGGGCCGCCTGCCCGGCGCCGCCCTTGGGGTTTCAGTAGGCGTTGCGGTCCCACAGCACCATGAGCACCGTGCGCAACAGAATCTTGATGTCCAGCCACACCGACCAGTTGGTGATGTAGTAGCGGTCGTAGGCGACCCGCTGCTGCATTTTTTCCGGGGTCTCGGTCTCGCCGCGCAGGCCGTGCACCTGGGCCCATCCCGTGATGCCGGGCTTGACGGTATGGCGCAGCATGTAGCCGCGGATCTGCTTGCGATAGAGCTCGTTGTGCTCGGCCGCGTGCGGACGCGGCCCCACCAGGCTCATGGAGCCCTGCAGGACGTTGAACAGCTGCGGCAACTCGTCGATGGACGTCTTGCGCAGGATGCGCCCCACGCGCGTGACGCGGTCGTCGCGCTGGCGCGCCTGGCGCAGCACGCCCTGTTCGCTGCCGGGCTGCTGCACGCGCATCGAGCGGAACTTGTAGACCGTGATGGGCACGCCGCCCTCGCCGTAGCGCCGCTGGCGGAAGATGACCGGCCCCGGCGAATCGAGCCGCACCGCCAGCGCGGCCAGCAGCATGACCGGCGCGGCCAGCACCAGGGCGATGCTGCCCAGCGCCAGGTCCATGGCCCGCTTGACGTTCTTGGACAGGCCCAGCATCTTGGTTTCGTGCAAGGCCAGCAGCGACACGCCGGCGATATCGGCGCTGTTGACGGTGAACTCGCCCAGCAGCGGCGACTCGGGCATGAAGTAGATCGAGGCGGTGGAATCATAGACGCGGTTCATCAGCGCCTGGGCGTGCGCGCCGCTTTGCTCGATGCCCAGCCCCACGAAGATGATGTCGTACTGGTCCGCCTCCATGGCGCCCAGCGCATCGCTGTACTGCCCCAGGTAAGGCGGCACGTAGAGGCCCTCGGCCACCTTCTCGATCGGCCGGTCGGCGTAGTAGCCATGCACGCGTATGCCCAGGATGGGCGAGCGGTCCACGCGCATGGCCAGCTTGAGCGCCTCCGGACCCAGCCCCAGGAACACCGCATGACGCAGATTGCCCGGGGTGTTGTTGACCATGTGGATCCAGCGGCGCAGCAAGGCCAGGGCCAGCAGCACTGCCGGCAGCACGATGGCCGACCACTGCGCCAGCACCAGGCGCAATGCGCCCGGATCGGCCGTGTGCTCGGGCAGGAAGAACAGCGCCGCCATGGCCAGGAACAGCACGCGCAGCCAGCGTATCGCCGCGCGGCTCATCATCCACAGCACGCTGCGCGCGCTGATCAGCAGGCCGAAGCTGGCAAAGACGACGAACGTGCCCAGGCCCACCAGCACGGGCGCTAGGTCGAGATAGCCGTCGCCCTGCAGGCCGTGGGCCGCCATGCGCCAACGCAGCACGCCGGCGCAAAGCAGCGCGGTCACGGCGCCGCTGACGGCCAGGAAAAGGCTTTGACTATGGCTGGGCTTGTCGGGAAGGAACATGGGAAAGAGCGGGCTGGGGCCGGAATCTGCTTGCTGCGCGCCGTCCGGGATGCGGTGCGCGCGGCGCCGTGCGGTGCGCAAGTTTATCCTGCAAAACAATGGCGGCAATGTGCATTTTGCGGCATGTCGGCAAACCGCGCGCGCACGCCGGGCGCGGGGATGCGCGGTCGGCACGGCGCCCGCTTCCGGAGTAAATTGTAAACAAATACTATATTTTCTGAATGCTGGTATAAAATCCTAACGTTTGTGCTGGCGCTAGTACTAGTCTGCCAGCCGACCGAGACGCAAGGTTATGCTTCAAGAATGCGGCCGGAAAGCCGCAGCTCCGCCTTGCCAGATGGCCAAAGAACGCCATGCAAGTCATGTTCGCCTGGGGGTGGCAGTGCCGCCCATCCGAACACGCTGCGCGCCGGCCCGTCCCGTCTTGGCTCCGGCATGCCCGCCGGCGCCGCGTTGCGCGCGCGCCGCTGCCCCGTAGCCTCGCAGCGATTCCCTCCTGTACCGACACGCCCGCCGCCGCCTGGTCCCGCCAGCGGCGCGGCCGCGCCTGTCCGGCTCCTTCCTTCCCCCTGAACACCTTGCCCCGACCGAGGTAGCCCGTGGACCAAGCCATTCTGACGTACCTGAGCGAGCAGCAAAGCTCACGCCAATGGAAAGCCTTTCTGACGCTGTTCGCCACGGAGCTGGCCGAACAACTGGCGCCCAAGAACCTGCACGGCATCATGCGCCGCACGGGCATGCGCTTTGCGCAGCAGCGCCCGCTGCCCCCGGCCCAGACCGTGGCCGAAATCGAGCAGGCCATGAACACCGTCTGGCGCGACACCGGCTGGGGCTGGCTGCGGATCGAGGAGGCCGAGGACAGCCTGGTGCTGCGGCATTTCTGCGCGCCCTTGCGAGCCAACTTCGGCGAGGAGCACCAGGCCTGGACGCCGGCCTTCCTGGAAGGCGCCTATGAGCATTGGCTGCGCCAGTCCGGCGCCGACGAGCACCTGCGGGTCAGGCAGGCCGGCGCCCCGGACGGCCTGGGCAGCATCGAATACCGCTTCGGCAAGTAATCCCGACAACAGGCCTTCGGCCGCCCCGCGCGGCCAGGAGGGCCGCGGCTGCAGGAGCATGAGCGCCATGAGCAACGATCGATCGGACGACATTTCCAACCTCTATGAACGGTTCGGCGGGTCCCCCGAGCAATACCAGGAAATAGGCCGCGGCAATGAAGCGCGCGCCTCGCGCGAGCGCTGGCCCTTGCTGGCCGCCATCGACCCCGGCCAGGCCTGCCTGCCGCCGGCCGTGGAGGTGACGGCCGACCCGCACCCGGAACCGGCGCCGCTGGCCGCCTTCATGCCGCCGCGCCACGCGGCCGGCATCGCGCAGGGCGCGCAGCACGCGCCGGAACCGGCCGCCGCGCCGCGCAGCGATGCCGCGCCGGTGTCCGTCGCGCCTGTCGAGCCGCCCGCTGTCGCGGCACCGCCTGTCGTGGCGCCGCCTGTCGTGGCGCCGCCTGTCGTTGCACCGCCTGTCGTTGCACCGCCTGTCGCGGCACCGCCTGTCGTGGCGCCGCCGCCTGTCGCACCGGAGCCGGTCGCGGCAGAGCCTGCGGCGGCGGTCGCGCAGCCTCCGGCCGTCGAACCGCCGGCCGTTTCCGCGCAGCCGCCCGCCGCCGCCGCGCCGCCGCAGCCCGCCGCCGCCACTCCCTTGAAGCGCCTGTTCGCCAAGCTGGCGCAAGGCGCCGAAGGCAGCGCTTCCAATTCCTTTCCCAACCGGCCCTAGAACCGCCCCGTGAAGATCATCGCCATCGTTTCCGCCAAAGGCGGCGTAGGAAAAACCACGGTCTGCGCCAACCTTAGCGTGGCCCTGCGCCACTTCGGCAAGGCCGTGCTGGCCCTGGACCTGGACCCGCAGAACGCCCTGCGCCTGCACCTGGGCACCGACCTGCAGAACATCGAGGGCCTGTCGCGCGCCACCTTGGCGCGCACGGGCTGGCGCCACGCCTGCGTGCAAGGCCGCTCGGGCGTATACGTGCTGCCCTTCGGCATGGTCAACGAGGCCGACCGCCAGGCCTTCGAGCGGCGCCTGGACGCCGAGCCGGACTGGCTGGCGCGCAACCTCAACGGCTTGGGGCTGGCCGAGAACTCCCTGGTCCTGGTCGACACCCCGCCGGGCCCTTCCGTCTACATGCGCCAGGCGCTGGCCGCGGCCCACTTCGTCGTGGTGGTCAGCCTGGCCGATGCGGCCTCGTATGCCACGCTGCCCATGATGGAAGGCCTGATCGCCAGCTATTGCAAGGGCCGGATGGGCTTCATCGACCACGCCTACATCGTCAACCAGGTGGACCGCGCGCGCCAGCTCGACAAGGACATCGTGCAGGTCACCCGCAACGCCCTGGGCGAGCGCGTCATCGGCCTGGTCCACCAGGACCAGTCGGTCAGCGAGGCGCTGGCCTACGGCCTGTCCGCGATCGACCACGACCCCCACGGACAGGGCCGCCAGGATCTGCTGGCCTGCGCCCAGTGGCTCGGCCGCAGGCTGGACCAAGCGGATGCGCGGCCATGAGCGGACAAGGTAGCGAAGGCAAGAACGGCCGGCTGGCCGAGGCGCTGGCCCGCTGGGGCGACAGGCTGCTGGAACTGCCGCTGTGGCGCACGGCCTTGATGCGCGCGCTGTGGCTGGTCCTGGCCCTGCTGCTGTTCGGCTTTGCCGTGACCGTGCAGCTGGACCCGCTGCAGCAGACGCTGTTCTCGGCCATCTGCTTTGCCGCGGCGCTGCTCCTGTACCGCACGGCGGGCCGGCTGGCGACCCTGGTCATGATGATGATCGCGGTGACCGTCTCGCTGCGCTACATGTATTGGCGGCTGACCTCGACCATCGGCTTCGAGCACTGGCTGGACATGCTGTTCGGCTACGGCCTGCTGCTCGCCGAGCTGTATGCCGTGACGGTGATGCTGCTGAGCTACTTCCAGAGCGCCTGGCCGCTGCAGCGCAAGCCCACGCCCATGCGCGGCGACGTATCGTCCTGGCCCAGCGTGGACGTGTTCATTCCGACCTACAACGAACCGCTGGACGTGGTGCGCCAGTCGGTGCTGACAGCACTGGCGCTGGACTGGCCGGCCGACAAGCTCAACATCTATCTGCTGGACGATGGCCGCCGGCCGGAGTTTCGCGCCTTCTGCGAGCAGGCCGGGGTGGGCTACATCGCGCGCGCGGACAACCGCCACGCCAAGGCCGGCAACATCAACTCGGCGCTGGCCCACACCGACGGCGAGTTCGTCGCCGTCTTCGACTGCGACCACATACCGACCCGCTCCTTCCTGCAGATCTGCATGGGCTGGTTCCAGAAGGATCCCAAGCTGGCCATGCTGCAGACGCCGCACGTGTTCTTCTCGCCCGATCCGTTCGAGCGCAACCTGGATACGTTCAGGCACGTGCCCAACGAGGGCGAGCTGTTCTATGGCGTCATCCAGGACGGCAACGACCTCTGGAACGCCACCTTCTTCTGCGGATCGTGCGCGGTGATGCGCCGCTCGGCCATCGAGGCCATCGGCGGCATCGCCACCGAGAGCGTGACCGAGGATGCGCTGACCGCGCTGAAGATGAACCGCCAGGGATTGAACACGGCCTATCTCGCGCTGCCGCAGGCCGCCGGCCTGGCCACCGAGAACCTGTCGCGCCACATCGGCCAGCGCATCCGCTGGGCGCGCGGCATGGCGCAGATCGTCAGGCTGAACAACCCGCTGCTGGGGCCGGGCCTGAAGCTGGGCCAGCGCCTGTGCTACCTGAATGCGATGCTGCATTTCTTCTACGGGCTGCCGCGGGTGGTGTTCCTGACCACGCCGCTGGCCTACCTGTTTTTCGGCGCGTACGTCTTCCATGCCCCGGCGGTGATGGTCGCGGCCTATGCCCTGCCCCACCTGCTGCTGTCGAACCTGACCAGTTCGCGCATACAGGGCAGGTTCCGCCATTCGTTCTGGAACGAAGTCTACGAATCGGTGCTGGCCTGGTACATCATGCGGCCCGCGCTGCAGGCGCTGGTCAATCCCAGGCGCGCGCAGTTCAACGTCACGGCCAAGGGCGGCGTGATCAGCCAGGCCTACTTCGACTGGACGCTCGCGCGGCCCTACATCGTGCTGCTGGTCCTGAACCTGGCCGGCCTGCTGGCCGGGCTCGCGCAGCTGGCGCTGGGAACGCCAAGCCTGGATGTGACACTCACCCTGCTCATCAACCTGGCGTGGACGCTCTACAACATCATGATCACCAGCGCCAGCGTGGCCGTGGCCGGCGAAGTACGCCAGCTGCGCAGCTCGCCGCGCGTGGCGGTCGACCTGCCCGGCGCCTTGCGCCTGCCCGGCGGCAGGCAGCTGGCCTGCCGCATCACCGACTATTCCCGCGGCGGGGTGGGGCTGGTCCTGCCTCAGGGCGTGCCGGTCGAGCTGGGCACCCCGGTGCACGTGTCGATCTTCCGCAAGGAAGACGAAGGCGTGTTTCCCGCCGTGGTGGCGTTCAGCCGCGATGGGCGGCTGGGCGTGAATTTCCGGCCGCTGACGCTGCAGCAGGAAATCGAGCTTTCCCAGGTGACCTACGCCCGCGCCGACACCTGGGCGCAGATGTGGGGCAGCCACACGCCCGACTCGCCGCTGCAATCGCTGCGCGAGATCGGCCGGATCGGCCAGCGCGGCTTCGCCCTGCTGCTTTGGGAGCTGCGCAGCCTGGCCACCGACCGGCTGTCCCGTGCCAGGCGCTTGCGCGCCGACATCCATAAAACGAGAGAACAATGACGTCCAAGGTAGATGCGCCCCTGTTCCCATCCATGCGGCAACGGCTGGGATCGGCATTGGCAGCCGCCTTGCTGGGCATGGCCGGCGCGCACGCGCAACCGGCGCCCGGCGAACCGTCCCTGCCGGCCGATATCCCGCCGGCGCCCCTGGGCGCGCCGGCGCTGCCAGCCGATACGGCCCTGCCCGGCCCGCCCGGGCCGCTCCTGCCCTATGGCCTGCAGCCGCAGCCCGAACCGCTGCCCGGCACCCGGACCTATCCGATCACCCTGCACGAGCTGGGCGCGCGCAACGGCCTGGCGCTGCGCGGCGTGGACGGACGCCAGGGCGTGCCCTTGAGCATCCGTTCCGACGAACGGCTGGTGGGCGCGCGCCTGAAGCTCGAGTACGGCTACTCGCCGGCCTTGCTGCCCGAGCTTTCGCACATCAAGGTGCTGCTCAACGACGAGCTGGCCGCCAGCATCGCCTTGCCGCAAGAGGACGCGGGCGCGCCGGCCACGCACGAGGTCGAGCTGCCGGCCGGCGCCTTCGTCGATTTCAACCGCCTGGAAACCCAGCTGATCGGCCACTACACGCTGCGCTGCGAGGATCCGGTCCACAGCAGCCTGTGGGCCGACGTGAGCAGCCGCAGCGCCGTAGAGCTGACCGTCGAGCCGCTGGAGCTGCCCAACAACCTGGCGCTGCTGCCGCGCCCGTTCTTCGACGAGCGCGATCCGCGCGCGCTGGCCCTTCCCATCGTGCTGCCCGGCGCCCTGGACACCAGCCGGCTCGAATCGGCGGGCATCATCGCCTCCTGGTTCGGCGCGCTGGCCAGCTATCGCGGCGCCCGCTTCCCGGTCAGCGAGGGCCGGGTGCCCGAGCAGGGGCATGCCGTGGTGATCCTGGGCCGCGACGACACGCTGGCCGGCCTGCCGCCGCTGCCGCCGGTCACCGGCCCGACGCTGTCGATGGTGCAGAACCCGAACGACCGCTACGGCAAGCTGCTGCTGGTCATGGGGCGCGACGGCGACGAGATCAAGCAGGCCGCGCGCGCACTGGCCCTGGCCAGCCGCACGCTGTCGGGCCAGACCGCGCTGGTCACCGGCCTGAGCGAGCCGGCCCCGCGCCGCCCCTTCGATGCGCCCAACTGGCTGCGCACCGACCGGCCGGTGCGCTTTGGCGAACTGGCCAGCGAGCAGGCGCTCAATGCCGCCGGGCACCGGCCCGGCCCCATCCAGCTGGACCTGCGGCTGCCGCCGGGCCTGTTCGGCTGGCGCAGCGAAGGCGTGCCGGTCGAGCTGAAGTACCGCTACACGCCGCGCCCGGGCGCCGAGCAGTCGACGCTGCAGGTGATGGCCGGCCACCAGCTGCTGCGCGCCCTGCCGCTGACCTCGGCCAGCCAGGCGCAGGCCTACAGCAAGGTGCTGGGCGTGCCGGCCTCGCAGGCCAGCGCCTCGCTGCGCGTGCCGACCTATCTGCTGCCCGCGCTGGCCAGCCTGCAATTCCAGTACGTCTACGAGTACGCCAAGCTGGGCGAATGCCAGAACAGCATCATCGATAACGTAAGAAGCGCCATCGACCCGGACTCGACCATCGACATCTCGGGCATCCCGCTTTATGCGGCCATGCCGGACCTGGCCGCCTTCGGCGAGGCGGGCTTTCCCTTCACCCGCATGGCGGACCTGTCCGAGAC
The DNA here is from genome assembly GCF_037026685.1 of Orrella sp. JC864. Lineage (NCBI taxonomy): Bacteria > Pseudomonadati > Pseudomonadota > Betaproteobacteria > Burkholderiales > Alcaligenaceae > Orrella > Orrella sp. JC864. The sequence continues at coordinate 353,645 of NZ_JBANET010000001.1, forward strand.
CGCCGTCATCCTGCCGGAGAACCCCTCGGCCGACGATTATTCGGCCTACCTGGACCTGATGGGCCTGATGGGCGAGTCGACCGGCTACCCGGCCACGCACGTCACCGTGGCCCAGGCCGGGCAGATCGAGCAGCTGCGCCGCAAGGACCTGCTGGTGCTGGCCTCGGGCGATAACCAGCCCTTGCTGGCGCAATGGCGCGACCGGCTGCCCGGCAGCTTTGCCGCCAACGACAAGCGGTTCAGCCTGGCGAGCTGGATGGCCCGCGCCTTCGGCGGGGACGATCCGCGCGAGCGCCGCGCGCCGGCCGACCAGCGCATCGAATTCTCCAGCAGCGGCGCCAGCGCGATCTTTGCCGGCCTGGAATCGCCGCTGAGCAGCGGCCGCAGCGTGGTGGTGGTCTCGGCCAACCAGCCGCAAGGCCTGCCCGCGGCCGTGGCCGCGGTGCAGCAGGCGCGCCATCGCGACGACAAGCTGCGCGGCAGCCTTGCCGTGGTGCGCGGCGAGCGCATCGACAGCCTGGCGGCCGAGCAGACCTATTACGTCGGCTCGCTGCCGTTCTGGACGGCGCTGCAATGGTTCTTCGCCGGCCGCCCGCTGCTGCTGGTGCTGATCGCCTTCGCCGGCGCCGTGATCCTCGGCGCGCTGCTCTACCTTTCGCTGCGCGCGCGCGCCCAGCGCCGCCTGCGCGATTGACGCCGCCCTAGCCTAATCGAGAAAAAGACGATGACTCCTACGCACTTCGCTTCCGTCCGCAAGCCGTCCGGTCCACGCCTGATGCTGCCGGCCATCCTGAGCGGGCTGTTCCTGCTGGGCATGCCGGCGGGCCCGGCGCCGGCGCAGCCTGCGCCGGCCGGCGCGGCGCTGCTTCCTTCGGACATCCCGCCCGGGCTGGCGCAGCTCGCGCAGCCGGACGAAGCGCCGCCGCCCGCGCCTTTCGCGGCCACCCGCCAATACAGCTTCAAGGAGCTGGGCGCCCAATATCCCATGAACCTGCGCGGGGTCGATGCCAGCAACAGCCTGCCCTTTAGCGTGCGGGCGGACGAAGTGGCCACCGGCATGCGCCTGCAGCTGCGCTACGCCTATTCGCCGGCGCTGATCAGCGAGCTCTCGCAGATCAACGTGCTGGTCAACGACGAGCTGGCCGCCTCCATCCCCGTGCCGCGCGAGCACGCCGGGCGCAGCCTGCAGCAGGAAGTCGAGCTGCCGGCCTACCTGCTGAGCGCGCAGAACGTGCTGCGCATGCAGCTGATCGGCCACTACACCCTCGATTGCGAGGACCCGCTGCATTCGAGCCTGTGGGCCAACATCAGCAACCAGAGCCTGCTCGAGCTGGCCACCACCCGCATCGCGCTGGAGGACGACCTGGGCATCCTGCCGCTGCCCTTCTTCGATGCGCGCGACCGCACCGAGCTGGCGCTGCCCTTCGTGTTCGGCGGCAAGCCCGATACGGTCACGCTGGAGGCGGCCGGCGCGCTGTCCTCGTGGTTCGGCGCGCTGGCCGGCGAGCGCGGCGCGGACTTCCCGGCCGCGCTGGACAGCCTGCCCGCGCAAGGCCATGCCGTGGTCCTGCTGGGCAGCGCCCAGCAGGCCGCCGCCTACGGGCATGCGGAACTGCGCGGCCCCACGCTGGCCCTGGCCGCCAACCCCAACGACCCGCAAGGCAAGCTGCTGCTGGTCATGGGCCGCAACAGCGGCGAACTCAAGCAGGCCGCGCAGGCGCTGGCGGCCGGCAGCCAGACGCTGGCCGGCCCGGTGGCGACCGTTACGCAATTCGAGCAGCCGCGGCCGCGCCAGCCCTACGACGCGCCGCGCTGGCTGCGCAGCGACCGCCCGGTGACCTTCGGCGAGCTGGCCGACGCGCGCCGGCTGAGCGTGTCCGGCTACAGCCCCGACACCATCCGGCTGGACCTGCGCGTGCCGCCGGACCTGTTCGGCTGGCGGGCCAAGGACGTGCCGGTGGACCTGCGCTACCGCTACACCCCGCAGCCGACCTCGGTCAATTCCTCGCTGCTCCTTGCCGTGGACGACGTGTTCGTCAAGTCGCTGCCGCTGTTCGCGCTCGAGCGCCTGGAGGACGGCCAGACGCTGCGCAAGCAGGTCCTGGCCGACGAAACCCTGCCCATGCGCGCGCGCGTGGACGTGCCGCTGGCGCTGCTCAAGCCGCGCGCGCAGATCCAGCTGCGCTACATGTACGACTACATCAAGCAGGGCGAATGCCGGGACATCATCATCGACAACGTGCGCGGCACGATCGAGCCCGAATCGACCATCGACATCTCCGGCTATCCGCACTTCATCGCCATGCCCGACCTGGCGGTGTTCGCCGAGGCGGGCTTTCCTTTCACCCGCATGGCCGACCTGTCCGAGACCGCCGTGCTGCTGGGCGATGATGCCGGCCCCGCCGAATACTCGGCCTACCTGAACCTGATGGGCCGCATGGGCGAATCCACGGGCTACCCGGCCCTGGGCGTGACGGTGGCGCCCGCCTCGCAGGCCGGCCAGCAGGCCGGCAAGGACATCCTGGCCATCGTCTCGGGCGAGCAGCAGCCGCTGCTGCGCGAATGGGCCCGCTACATGCCGGCGGGCTACGAAGGCTCGACGCGGCGCTTCGGCACCTCGGACCTGGTGTACCGCATCATGGGCTGGTTCAATCCGGACCCGCGCCAGAACGCCGAGCCCGTCCGGGCCTCGGTGTCGTACGCCAGCAGCGGCGTGAGCGCGCTGATCGCCGGCTTCGAATCGCCCCTGACCGCCCGGCGCAGCGTCGTCGTGCTCGCCAGCAACCAGCCCGAGGGCCTGGGCGATGCGGTGCGCGCCTTGCGGCGCGACGCCAGCCATGCCGAGCCGGTGCAGGGCAGCCTGGCGATCGTGCGCGGCCAGCGGGTCGATTCGCTGGTCGCCGAGCAGACCTACACGGTCGGCGAGCTGGGCCTGCTCAAGCGCATCGACTGGTGGCTGTCGGGCCTGGTGCCCGGGGCCTCGCTGCTCAAGCTGGCGATCGTGCTGCTTGCCGCGCTGGGGCTGCTGGCCCTGGCCCTGGCCCTGCTGCGCGCGCTGCGCCGGCGCCGGGCCGGCCAATAGGACCGCGCAAGGATCCGGCCATGACCCCGACCAGTTCGCCGCCGATGCGCCCGGCCGCTGCACGCTTGCGGCGCGGCCGCCGCCGCCTGCTGGCCCTGCTGGCCGCAACGCCCATGCTGGCCATGCCCGCATGGGCGCAGGCCGGCTGTCCCGATGCGCAGCCCTGGCAGGACTGGGAGCGCTTCGTGCGGCATTTCGTGCAGGACAGCGGCCGGGTGCTCGATGCCAGCACGCCCGAGCAGCGCAGCTCCTCCGAAAGCCAGTCCTACGGCATGTTCTTCGCCCTGGTGGCCAACGATCCGGCCATGTTCGAGAAGATGTGGCGCTGGAGCGTGGACAACCTGGCGCGCGGCGATATCGGCCAGGTGCTGCCGGCCTGGCAATGGGGCGCGGACGGCCAGGGCAACTGGCGCGTGCTCGACGACAATCCCGCCTCGGACGGCGATCTCTGGTTCGCCTACAGCCTGCTCGAGGCGGGCCGTCTCTGGCAGCGTCCCGACTACGTCCAGGACGCCCGCCATCTGCTTGCCAACGTGCAGGCCCGGGAAGTGGCGCAGCTGCCCGGCCTGGGCAAGATGCTGCTGCCCGGCGTCATCGGCTTTGCCGACCCGCAAGCCGGCCGCTGGCGGCTCAACCCCAGCTATCTGCCGCTCTTCCAGTTGCGGCGGCTGGCGCTCGAGCAGCCGCAGGGACCGTGGAGCGAGATCGCCGCCAACACCGTGCGCATGATCCAGGCCCTGGGCGCGCCCCAGGGCTTCGTGCCGGACTGGGTGGCCTACCAGGCCGACTTCGCCGGCACCGGCGGCCAGTTCGTGGCCGATGAGGACAAGGGCGACCTCGGCAGCTACGACGCCATCCGGACCTACCTGTGGGCGGGCATGACCGCGCCGCAGGATCCGGCCAGCCAGGCGCTGCGCCGGCCGCTGGCCGGCATGGCGCGGGAAATCGCCCGCAGCGGCGCGCCGCCCGAATCGGTGCGCGCGGCCGGCGGCCAGGCGCAGGGTACCGGCCCCTATGGCTTCGGCGCGGCGCTGCTGCCCTACCTGGCCTGGCAGGGCGAGCCGGAACAGGCGCGCCAGCTGCGCGCGCGCGTCCAGACGCAATGGCTTTCGGCCAACGAGGCGGCGCTGGCCGCCGGCCGGCAGCCATCCTATTACGACACCATGCTCAGCCTGTTCGGTACCGGCTGGCACGACAAGCGCTACCGGTTCAGCGACACCGGGCATCTGCGCGTTCAGTGGGAGAAGACATGTCCGCTCGCCGCAACACCCTAGCGGCCGGCCTGCTTGCGGCAGCCATGCACCAGGCAGGCTGGGCGCAGGCCGACGCGCACAAGGCCCTGGTCGAACAGGGCCGCTATTGGCAGGCCCAAGGCAATGCCGAACGCGCCAGCCAGGCCTGGCAGAAGCTGCTGCTGCTCGACCCGGCCCAGCCCGAGGCGCTCTACGGCATGGGCGTGGCCGCGCTCAAGCGCAACGACGCCGCCGGCGCGCAAGGCTATCTTTCCCGCTTGCGCGGCCTTGCGCCCCAGGGCGTCTACACCCTGCGGCTGGAGCAGGACATTCTTCTTGCCGGCGGCCCGGCGCGCGCCGAACTGGAGGCAGCCCGCCAGCTGGCCGAGCAGGCCAGCATCGAGAACGACCCGGCCAAGCTCGCGCAGGCCATCCGGCGATACGACCAGGCGCTGGGCGGCAAGCCGCCCCAGGGCGAGCTGGCGCTCGAATACTACCGCTACCTGGGCTATGCCGAGAACGGCCAGCCCGCCGCGGTGCAAGGCCTGCGGCGCCTGGCGGCGCAGCGTCCCGACGACGCCGGCGTGCAGCTGGCGCTGGCCCAGCACATGGTGCGCAGCGAGGCCCAGCGCGCCGAGGGCATCCGCCTGCTCGAGCGCCTGTCCAGGCGCCAGGACGTGGGCGGCGCGGCCGCCGAGATATGGCGCCAGGCGCTGACCTGGCTCGGCCCGCCCCGGCCCGAGGAAAAGCCCTTGTTCCAGGCCTATCTGCAAGCCTATCCCGGCGATACGGCCATCCGCGAGCAGATGCAGCAGGTGCGCCCGGCCGGCACGGGCGGCGCGGCGGCCCAGGACCCGCTGCTGGCGCGCGCCTTCAAGGCGCTGGACGCCGGCGATCTGCCGGCGGCCGAGCGCGACTTTCTGGCCAAGCTCAAGCAAAGCCCCGAGCATGCCGACGCGCTGGGGGGCCTGGGCGTGGTGCGCATGCAGCAGAACGACCCGCGGCAGGCGCAAGCCCTGCTCGAGCGCGCGGTGGCTCGGGCCGGCGCGCGCGGCAACTGGCGCCGCGCGCTCGATTCGGCCCGCTACTGGACGCAGGTCAACGGCGGCGTGGCCGCGCTGGATGCCGGCGACCCGGCCGGCGCGCGCCGCCATCTCGAACAGGCGCTCAAGCTCGATGCGCGCACGCCCGCCGCGCACAACGCCATGGCCCGCCTGCGCCTGGAAACCGGCGATGCGGCCGGCGCCGAAAAGCAGTACCGCGCCGTGCTCGCCAGCCATCCCGGCGACGAAGACGCATTGAACGGCCTGGTGGGCGTGCTGGCGCAGACCGGACGCGCCGAGCAGGCCATGCAGCTGATCGGCCGGCTCACGCCCGCACAGCGCGCCAAGCTGGCCGATCCGGCCCGGCTGCGCGCCGCGGTCGCGGCCGGACGCGCCAGGACGGCCGAGCAGCGCGGCGACCTGGAGGGCGCGCGCGCGGCGCTGCAGGCGGCCCTGCGCGATGATGCCGACAATCCCTGGATCCGCTACGACCTGGCGCGCCTGTATCTGCGTGCCGGCGCGCCCGGCCAGGCGCGCGCCGTCGTGGACGGCTTGCTCGCCACGCACCCGGACATGCCCGACGCGCTGTATGCCAGCGCGCTGATCGCGGCCGAGACCGGCGATGCGGCCAGGGCCGAGGCCGACCTGGCGCGCATTCCGGCGAACCGGCGCACGCCCGGCATGACGGCCATGGCCCGGCAACTGCAACTACGCGCCCAGGCGCAGCATGCCGCGCAGCTGGCGCGCGGCGGCAAGCCGCAGCAGGCGCGCGCGCTGCTGGCCCAGCTGGAGCCGGCCGCCGGCCGCGATCCGGCGCTGGTCAGCGCCGTGGCCGCCGCCTATGCCGAGGCCGGCGACACCCAGCGCGGCCTGGCGATGATGCGCGGGCTGGTCCAGGACCCGGCGGCGCCACCCGGCCCGGACGTGCTGCTGCCCTACGGCGGCCTGCTGTTGCGCGCCGGCGAGGATGCCCAGGCCGCCGAGGTGCTGCGCCAGGTGCAGGCCCGCCCGCTGGCCGGCGAGCAGCGCCGGCAGCTGGACGAACTGAACAAGCTGCGCACCGTCCGGCAGGCCGACCGGCTGCGCGAGCGCGGCGACCTGGTGGCGGCCTACGACACGCTGGCGCCGGTACTGGCCCGCCAGCCCGAGGACAGCCTGGCCCTGGCCGCCCTGGCGCGCATGTACGCCGACAGCGGCGACTCGGCCAAGGCGCTGGCCTACTTCAAGCAGCTGACCGAGAAAGATCCGCAGAACGCCGAACTGCAGATGAGCCTGGCCATGACCGCCAACCAGGCCGGCGATGCGCGCAGCGCCGAGCGCGCGGCCGAGCAGGCCGTCGCCCTGGCGCCGCACGACCCGCAGATACTGGCCAATGCCGCGCGGCTGTACCGCTCGCGCGGGCGGCTGGCCCGCGCCGAGACCCTGTTCGCCGCGGCGGTGCGGGCCCAGGCCGAACGCGAGCCCGCCGTGCAGCTGGCCGCCTCGGCGCCGGCGCAAGCATCGGTCTACGACAATCCCTTCGTCGGCCTGCCTGGCCAGCGCGCCAGCGCGACACAGCCCGCGCAAGCCGTGGCGCAGGCCATGCCCGTCGTCCAGCCCAGCCAGCCCGTGCAGGCCGCCCCGGCGGTGCCCGCCAGCCTGCGGCCGGGCACCGCCCTGGCCTTGGCGCCCTTGCCGCTGGCGCCCCAGCCGGCGCCGGCCCAGCCTGCGCCAGGCGCGCCGCCTGCCGCGCCCGCCCCTTCGCAGCCCGCGCCTTCCCAGCCCGGCCAGCTGGCCCGGCTTACGCCCTATCCGGACTCGCGCCGCACCGGGCCGGGGCCGGCCGCCCCGGCCCTGCCGCCCGAGCGCGCCGATCCGCAGCGCATGGCCGCGGGCACGCCGCAGCGGACCCAGCCGGACCTGCGGGCCGAACTGCAGCAAGTGCGCGCCGAACGCGCGCCCGACATCCGGGCCGGCGCCTTCGTACGCTCGAACAATGGCAGCGCGGGCACCAGCAAGCTCACCGCCATCGAGGCGCCGGTGGAGGTACGCCTGCCGCTGGGCGACGGCAAGCTGGTGCTCAACGCCACGCCCGTGCGCCTGGATGCGGGCAAGCTGGGCAGCGACCTGGACTCGCGCCTGCTGTTCGGCGGCGGGCCGCTGGCCGCGCTGGGCGACGGCCCCGAAGCGGCGGACAACGGACGCACGGTGGGCCGCCAGCGCGATAGCGGCACGGGCTTTTCCGTGGCCTACGAACGCCGGGACCTGAAGGCCGACATCGGCACCACGCCGCTGGGCCTGGAGAAAAGCAATGTGGTCGGCGGCGTGGCGCTGAACAGCATGTTCCCGGGCAGCCGCCACTACTGGTATGGCGTGGACGTTTCGCGCCGCGCGGTCACCGACAGCCTGCTGTCCTTCGGCGGCACGCGCGATCCGCGCACCGGCCAGCGCTGGGGCGCGGTCACGGCCACCGGCGCGCAGGTGCAGCTGGGCGCGGACTACGGCACCCACGGCGTCTACGCCTCGGGATCCTGGCACAGCCTCAAGGGCAGCCAAACCAAGTCCAACCAGCGCACCGAGGTGGCCGCGGGCGTCTACCGCCACCTGGTCCGCAAGGACAACGAAATGCTGACCGCCGGCCTGCATGCCTCGGGCACCTTCTACGACAACAACCAGCGCTTCTACACCTACGGCCACGGCGGCTACTTCAGTCCGCAAAGCATGTACTACCTGGGCGTGCCCGTCACCTGGGCCAAGCGCGACGAGCGCTACACCTACAAGGTCCAGGCTTCGGTCGGCGTCCAGCACTTCAAGGAAGACGACGCCGACTTCTTCCCGACCAGCTCGCGCATGCAGGGCCAGGCGCAAGGCCGGATGGCGGCGGCGCAGGCGGCCGGGCTGACCGGCAACGGCCGCGCGCGCCATGCCGGCCAGAGCCAGACATCGGTGGGCTACAGCCTGCAGGCCGCCGCCGAGTACCAGGTGGCTCCCAAGTGGTTCGTGGGCGCCGGCGCGGGCCTGGACAACGCCAAGGACTACCGCCAATGGAACGGCGGCGTCTACCTGCGCTATTCGTTCCAGCCGCAGACCGACCGCATGGCCCTGCCGCTGACGCCCTTCCGCTCTCCCTATGACCGCTGACCGCAGCCCCATCCAAGGATCCGCTACATGATTGCTTCCGCCCTTGCCGGCCTGACCATCCTCGTGATCGGCGACAGCCACCTGATCTCGCCCGGCTCGCTCATCGACTCCCTGCACAACGCGCTGCAAGCCGGCGGCGCGCAGGTGCAGACCGTGGGCGTGTGCGGCACCAATCCCGGCGACTGGGTCAAGACCACCGCCGGCACCTGCGGCAGCGCCGAGCGCATCGGCAAGGCGCCGGCCAAGTTCTCCAGCGGCGGCGCGACCCGCCCCATCGCCGAGCTGGTCCAGGCCGGCAAGCCGAAGCTGGTGGTGATCGTGCAAGGCGACACCATCGGCGGCTACAAGCAGCAGTCCTTTCCCAAGGCCTGGGCCTGGCAGCAGACCACGCAGCTGACCCGCGCCGTGGCGGCGACGCAGACCGCCTGCGTCTGGGTCGGACCGGCCTGGGGCAGCGAAGGGGGCAGCTACGGCAAGACCTTCACGCGGGTGCAGCAGCTCTCGGCCTTCCTGGCCTCGAACGTCTCGCCCTGCGAATACGTCGATTCGCTCAAGCTGTCCAAGCCCGGCCAATGGGCCACCACCGACGGCCAGCACCTGACCACGCAAGGCTACCAGCAATGGGGCCAGGGCATCGCCTCGGCGATCGCCGCCCTGCCCGGCGTGCAGCAGCTGCAAAGCCGCTAAGGAGCCCGGCCATGTCCGCATCCATCCTCGCCGGCCTGACGCTGCTGGTCATCGGCGAAAGCCACATGACCCTGGCGAACTACCTGCGCGAGCCCTTGCACGCCTCGCTGCTGGCCAAGGGCGCCCAGGTGTATTCGGTGGGCGCCTGCGGCGCCAGCCCGGCGCGCTGGCTCAAGCCCACGCCCATCGACTGCGGCGCCCGCCAGGCGGGCAAGGAAAAACCCGTCATACAGGGCCGCGAAGCCAGGACCACGCCCATCGCCGAGCTGATCGCCAAGGACAAGCCCGATGCGGTGGTCATCATCATCGGCGACACCATGGGCTCGTACGACAAGCCGGCCTTTCCCAAGACCTGGGCCTGGCAGGAGATCACCGCGCTGACCCGCGCCGTGGCCGCGACGCACACGCCTTGCGTATGGGTCGGGCCGGCCTGGGGCACCGAAGGCGGCAAGTACGGCAAGAACCATCCCCGCACGCAACTGCTCTCGGGTTTCCTGGCCTCGAACGTGGCGCCGTGCAGCTACATCGATTCCCTGAAGTTCTCGCAGCCGGGCCAATGGGCCACGATCGACGGCCAGCACTTCACCCAGGCGGGCTATGCCGCCTGGAGCCAGGCCATCGTCTCGGCGCTGGAGCACGATCCCACCATCAAAGCGATCAAAAAACCATGATGCGATTCCCCACCCTGGGCGCCCTGCTGGGCGCGGCCGCGCTGTGCGCCGGCGCGGCGCAGGCCGCCGAGCCGGCCCTGTACGAAACCGGCCCGGCGCAGGACTCCTCCTTCATCCGCTTCATCGACGCCGGCGCCCAAGGCCTGGAAGTGACCGCGCGCGGCTCGCAGGCCCGGCTGACCCTGGACAGCGGCCAGCCGGCCTCGCCGTTCATGGCCGTGGGCGCGGGCAAGCCCGTGCAAGGCAGCTTGCGCTCGGGCCAGGACAGCCGCGAGGTGTCGGTCAGCGTCGAGCCCGGCCAATTCGTGTCGGTGATCGCCACGCGCGCGCCGCAAGGCGGCTTGGAGACCGTCGTGTTGCACGAGCAGCCGGACGACTTCAATGCCTTGCGGGCCTCGGTGGCGTTCTACAACCTGGACGCACAGTGCCCCGAGGCCGCGCTGCAGGTGGCCGGCCGCGACGCCAGGCTGTTCGAGAACGTGGCGCATGGCCAGGCCGTGCGCCGGCAGGTCAATCCGGTGGCGCTAAGCCTGCAGGCGCTGTGCGGCGGCCAGCCCAGCGGCGAGCCGCTGCAGATGGGCACGCTGGCCGCGGGCGAGCGCTACACGGTCATCCTGGCCCGGCAGGACGGCGGCGCGCGGCTGTTCCATGTGATCGACAGCCTGGGCAACTGATGAGACACACAGGCCGATCCGCCGCCCTAGCGGCACGCCGGGGCGGCCAGCGGCACGGGCGGCTGGCCCGGGCGCACGATGGCGCGCTGGTAGATGGGGTCGGCAAAGGCCTGGGCCGGATCGATGAAGGTCCAGCCGCGCGACCGGAACATGGCCAGGATCTCGGGCAGCAGCAGGGCGTTCAGCGCATTGGCGTGCAGCAGCAGGACGTGGGCCGGCTCGCGCCCGAGCATCTGGCGCCAGCGTTCGCGCTGCTGCTCGGCCTCTTGCCAGAGCCTGTCCAGATAGGCGCGCCGGTGCGCGGACACGTCGGGCTCGCCCTGCCCTGCCTCGGCCAGCAGCCGCTCGTTGTAGTTCCAGTCGTCGATGGCGATGGTGGCCGAGGCCACGCCGTAGCCGTGCTCGTGCATCCATTGCAGCGCGGCCTGCTGCAGCGCAGGCGTGCTTCCTTCGTCCAGATAGGGAAAGCGCAGGCGCGGGCACCATCCGGGCAGCGCGGCCAACAGCGCCTGCGCGCGCAGCGCGTCGGCCAGGAAGTCCTGGGGCGAGGCGGCCTGGCTCAGGGCCTGGTGGCTGTAGGTATGGTTGCCCAGGGCATGCCCGGCCTGGCCCCAGGCGCGCACCAGCGCCATGCCCGGCTCGCTGTCCACCACGAAACCCGCGGGAAAGAACATCGCCCGCACGCCCTGCCCGCGCAGCGCATCGAGCAGCAGCGCGTTCCAGTGCGCGGCGCGCGGCTCGCTGCGGGGATCCATGCCGTCGTCCAGCGTGATGGCCACTTGCTGGGCGGCCGACAGGCCATGCAGCGCCAGCAGCGCCGCGCCGGTCCAGGCGGCCAGGCTGCGCAGGCGGCGTCGAATTCGGGCTGGCCCGCTGCGGGCCGCGGTCAGGATGTCCATGCGCGCAGTCTAACCGCGCCAAGGCCGCCGCGGCGTTAACGCAGCCCTTTCATCCACCAAAAATTCCGCCATGGTCTTCGCCTCCCTGGAATTCCTGACGCTGTTCCTGCCGCTGTTCCTGGCGCTGTACGCGCTGGCGCCCAAGCGCGCGCGCAACGGCGTGCTCATGCTCGGCAGCTGGATCTTCTACGGATGGTGGAGCCCGTATTTCCTGCTGCTGCTGATCGCATTGACCGTGCTGGGCTGGCTGGGCGGCATGGCGATCGAGCGCATCGATACGCGCCGCCCGCGCGTGGCGCTGCTGGCGCTGCTGATCGCGGTCAACGCCTCCATCCTGTTCTGGTACAAGTACGCCAACATCCTGGTGGAAATGCTGAACGAAGCGCTGGCCTGGTCCGGCGCGATGCCGCTGTCCTGGCAAAGGCTGGTGCTGCCGGCCGGCCTGTCCTTCGTCGTGCTGCAGGCCATCTCCTACCTGGTGGACGTGCATCGCGGCACGGTGCGCGCGCAGCGCAGCTTCATCGACTATGCCGCCTACAAGGCCATGTTCGGGCAGCTGATCGCCGGCCCCATCATCCGCTACGACTGGGTGGCCAGGGAGCTGGCCGACCGGCCCTTCGACCGCCAGGGCTTCGTGCTGGGCGCGCGCCGCTTCATGATCGGCATGAGCATGAAGGTGCTGGTGGCCGATACGCTGGCGCCGGTGGTCGATGCGGCCTTCGCGCTGCCGCAGCCCACCCTGGCCGATGCCTGGATAGGCTGCGCCGCCTATACGCTGCAGCTGTTCTTCGACTTCGCCGGCTACAGCGCCATGGCCATCGGGCTGGGCCTGATGATGGGATTCAGGTTTCCCGAGAACTTCAACCATCCCTACCTGGCGGTGAGCATCCAGGACTTCTGGCGGCGCTGGCACCTGTCGCTCTCGACCTGGATCCGCGACTACCTGTACATCCCCATGGGCGGCAACCGGCTGGGCGTATACAAGACCTACCGCAACCTGCTGCTGACCATGGCCATCGCGGGGCTCTGGCACGGCGGCGACAGCTGGAACTTCCTGCTTTGGGGACTGGCCCACGGCCTGGCCCTGGCCGTGGCGCGGGCCTGGACGCAGGCCGGCTGGCTGAGCCTGCCGCGGCTGGTCTCGCGGCTGCTGACGCTGCTGTTCGTCATGCTGGCCTGGACGCTGTTTCGCGCGGCCGGTTTTGACAATGCGCTGACCATGTACCAGGGCCAGTTCGGCCTGAACGGCATCGCGCTGGGCGAAACGCTGTCGGTCATGCTGCGCCCGGCGCACCTGCTGGCCGCCCTGCTGGGCCTGGCCTGCGTGATGTTTCCGCTATGGCATCCCTGGCTGGCCCGGCTGCGGCCCGGCCCGGCGCTGACCTGGCTGGCGGGCTTGTGGCCGCTGGCCGGCTTCGTGCTGTCGTACAGCCTGATCGCCAGCCGCGGCGCGGTTCCCTTCCTGTATTTCCAGTTCTGAAGGCCCCATGATGCGCGACCCTGCCGCCACGCCCCCGCCATCCAAGCCGCCGATGCAGCAGCCGACCCTGTTCGCCCGGCTTACCAGCCCGCTGGCCGGCCTGGGCCTGGCCTGCATCCTGGCCGCCGGGCTGCTCTCCAACGGTTATGCCTGGTTCGTGCAGGGACGCGCCGTGCTGCCGGAGAAACCGGACTGGCCCGGATTCATGGACGGCAAAATAACCGGCGCCATCGCCCAGGACATGGGCCAGGCGCCGCTGCCCGCCGGCCTGGCCAAACTGCAGCGGGCGGCCGGCTGGCTGTTCATGGGCGACCTGGGACGGCAGGTGCGCCAGGGCTGCCCTGGCTGGCTGTTCCTAGCCGAGGAGCTGATGCCCCAGCCCGATGGCGCGGCCCACGCCGCCGCGCGCGCACGCACGGTGACGGCGGTGCGCGAGCGCCTGCAAGAGCGCGGCATCGCCCTGGCCGTGGCCATCGTGCCGGACAAGAGCCGTATCGCCGCCGCCCAGCTGTGCCGCCTGGCGCGGCCGGCCAGCCTGGCCGGGCGCGCCGCCGATTTTGCGCAGGCCCTGGCCGCCGCCGGCGTCCCGGCGGTGGACTTGGCGCCGGCGCTCGCGCCGCTGGGCGCCCAGGCCTTCCTGCGCACGGACACGCACTGGAACGAGGCCGGCGCGCGGCAGGCCGCCCGGGCCCTGGGCCAGGCGCTGCGGCAAGCCGGGCTGGCGCCCGAAAGAGACCGCGAATACGAGATCCAGGCCTTGGCCCCGGCGCCGCGTCCGGGCGACCTGGTGCGCCTGGCCGGGCTGGACTGGCTGGCGCCATCGCTGCAGCCCGCGCCCGAGATGGCCGCGCGCAGCCGCTTGAGCCTGGCGCCCGGCGCGCAGCCGGACGGTGCCGACGACGACCTGTTCGGCGATGCGGGTCTGCCGCGAACCGTGGTGGTGGGCTCCTCGTATTCGCGCACCTCGAACTTCGTGCCTTTCCTGGCCGCGGAACTGGGCGTGGAAGTGGCCAATTTCGGGCTGGACGGCGGCAAGTTCGCCGGCGGGGCCAACGCCTACTTCGCCAGCGCGGCGTTCCGCCAGACGCCGCCGCGCCTGGTGATCTGGGAAATCCCCGAGCGCGACCTGCAGACGCCGCTGGACGGCGAGCAAGTCGCGCTGCCCTGAGCGCGGCCCGGCCGCCCGCTTATTTCTTGCGCGCCTGCTCGTACAGCGGCATCACCTGCTCGGAAGCCTGCCTGAGCTCGGCGATGCGGGTCGAGGCCGACGGGTGGGTGGACAGGAATTCGGGCTGCCCGGCGCCGCCGACCTGCTCCATCTTCTGCCACAAGGTGATGGCCGCGCGCGGATCGAAGCCGGCGCGGGCGGCCAGCTCGACGCCCATGCGGTCGGCCTCGGTTTCGTGGGTGCGGCTGTTGGGCAGGGTGAACATCACCTCGCTGAGCTTGCCGCCCAGGTCGGAGGCGGCCGACGAGCCCGTGGCGATGGACAGCACCGACAGCCCGATGTTGGTGACCATCTGCTGCGAGACGCGCTCGCGCGCATGCTCGCGCAAGGCGTGGGCGATCTCGTGGCCGATGATGGCGGCCAGTTCGTCGTCGGTGGGCTTGATCCGGTTGACCAGGCCCGTGTAGACCGCCATCTTGCCGCCGGGCATGCACCAGGCGTTGACTTCGTCCTGCGAGATCACGTGCATCTCCCATTGCCAGGAGACCGCGTCGGGCCGGAAGGTGCCCACCTGCCCCACCAGCCGCTTGGTGATGGCATTGACCCGGGCCACCAGCTTGGGATCGCGGTCCAGCGCGTTCTGGGCGCGCGCCTGGGCGATGATCTGCGCGTATTGCTGGCCGGCCTCCTGCTCGAGCGCCTGCGCCGATACCAGCCCGGACATGAGCTGCGAGCGGTTCACCCCGATCGCCCCGGACTGGGTGGTGTTCACGCTGGAGCAGGCCGCAAGGGCCAGGGTGCCGCCCACGGCGGCGGTACGGACGAATCGGCGGACCAAAATCATGTCAATCTCCTGGTTGCGGGATCGGACCAGAGAATACAGGATGATGGTGTCGATCCGCCGCCTTGCCTCCCTCGCCTGTCTTAAGCTTTTGCCCGATATTGTCGTAATCTCTTACAGGTCAATCTAAAAGGAAGGCCCATATGAGCGGCTTGCTGCGCAGGATGCGGGACGCGCTGGCGGTCCCGGCCGGGAATCCGGAGCTGCTCAAGGCGCAATACCGCGCCATCGCCCGGCAGATGCCGATGATGTATTTCATCCTCGTGTCGAGCTCCTGGGCCGTTTCCGCCACGCACATGTCGCTGGCGCCGCCTTGGCTGACGGTGGCGATGCCCAGCCTGCTCACGCTCGTGTGCGCCGTGCGCGTGGTGCACTGGCGCCGCAGCGGCAATGCCGATCCCACGCCGCAAGCCGCCCTGCGCGAGCTGCGGCGCATCAACCGGCTGGCCTTCGGCATCGCCATCGCCTTCACCGCCTGGTCCCTGATGCTCTTTCCCTACGGCGATGCCTACACCCGCTCGCACCTGGCCTTCTACATGGCCATCACGGTGATCGCCTGCATCTTCAGCCTGATGCACCTGCGCCCGGCCGCCCTGATCGTCACCGTCATCGTCAACGGGGCCTTCGTCTTTTTCTTCGCCAGCACCGGCCGGCCCACCTTCGTGGCCACCGCCATCAACATCGCGCTGGTCTCGCTGGGCATGCTGGCGATCCTGACCGTCAACTACAGGAATTTCGCGCGCATGGTGAACGCGCAGACCGAGGCCCGCCGCAGGGACGCGGCGCAAAGCCGACTGCTGCGCATGATCGACGACATGCCGGTGGCGGTCATGACGCTCGATCCGGGCACCTTCAACATCAATTACGTCAACGAAACATCGAAAAGCCTCATCCGCAGCATCGAGCACCTGCTGCCCATCAAGGCCGACGCGCTGCTGGGCGCCTCGGTGGACGTCTTTCACCGGCATCCCGAACACCAGCGCCGGATCCTGTCCGACCCGGCCAACCTGCCGCACAACGCGCGGATCCGGCTGGGCCCGGAAGTCCTGGACCTGAAGGTTTCGGCCATTACCGCCGATGACGGCAGCTATCTCGGACCCATGCTCACCTGGGCCATCGTCACCAAGGAAGTCGAGGCGGAAAGCCGCATCCGCCAGCTCGCCCACTTCGACACGCTCACGGGCCTGGCCAACCGCGCCGCCTTCCGCGAAAAGCTGGATGCCGAGCTGCGCGGCCGGCCCGGCACGCTGGGTTTGCTGTTCATCGACCTGGACGGCTTCAAGCTGGTGAACGACACCAAGGGGCACCGGGTGGGCGACGAGCTGCTGCGGCGGGTCGCCGACCGGCTGCGCGCGGTCTGCGATGTCCCGGGCGTGACCATCGGCCGCCTGGGCGGCGACGAATTCGCGGTGCTGGTGCCCACCGGCGGCGCGGCCGAGCTGGAAGACTTCGCCGCCCGCATCATCCAGGCCCTCTCGCCCGCCTATACGCTGGAACACAACCACCAGGCCCAGATCGGCGTCTCCATCGGCATAGCCCTGGCCCCGGCCCACGCCCGGACCGGCGAAACCCTGCTGGCCCGCGCCGACATCGCCCTGTACGCGACCAAGGAAGCGGGCAAGGGCACCTACCGGATGTTCTGCGAGGACATGGAAACCCGCATCCAGGAGTGGGCGCGGCTGCAAGCCAGGCTGCGCGAGGCCCTGGAGGAAAACGAGGGGCTGTTCGTCTTCTACCAGCCCATCCTGGACGTGCGCACGCAAAAGGTCACCGCGCGCGAGGCCCTGGTGCGCTGGCACCACGCGCAGCGCGGCTGGGTCTCGCCCGGCGAATTCGTGCCCATCGCCGAGCAAAGCGGCCTGATCGACGCGCTGGGGCAATTCGTGCTCAACACCGCCTGCCGCGATGCGGCCGCATGGACCGACGGCGCGCGGGTCGCGGTCAACGTCTCGGTGGCGCAGCTGGGCAAGGGCACGCTCGTGCCGGCCGTGCTCGCCGCGCTCGCCGGCGCGGGCCTGCCCGCCGACCGCCTGGAAATCGAGGTCACCGAAACCGCCATCCTCGATGACGCGCACAGCGGCATCGACGAATTGCGCCGCATCCGCGACCTGGGCGTGCGCGTGGCGCTGGACGACTTCGGCACCGGCTATTCCTCGCTGACCCACCTGCGCGCCTTTCCCTTCGACAAGATCAAGATCGACGGATCGTTCGTCAAGGATGCCGTCCAGCGGCCGGAATCGGCGGCCGTGGTGCGGGCGATCGCCGACCTGGGCAAGCGGCTGGGCGTGACCACGGTGGCCGAGGGCGTCGAGACCCGTGCCCACCTGGACCGTGTCGTGGAAGAAGGATGCCGCGAGGTCCAGGGCTATTTTTATGGCCGGCCGGCGCCCAGCGAACGGGACGCCGCGGCGGTGGAGGCGCTGAACCGGGCGCTTCGCGCGGGCCTGCCGGCCTGAGGCGGCCAGGCCCGCCACTTCCGCGCACGCCTGGCGCGCGCCTCAGTCCGGCCTGGCCCGGCCTTGGGCGCGAGCACGCAGGGCATGGTCCATCAGGACCAGCGCCAGCAGCGCCTCGGCAATCGGCGTGGCGCGTATGCCCACGCAAGGATCATGGCGGCCCAGCGTCTGCACCGCCACCGGATTGCCCTGGCGGTCGATGGAGCGGCGCTCGATGCGGATGCTCGAGGTGGGCTTGATGGCCAGCGACACGGTCACGGCCTGGCCCGACGATATGCCGCCGAGCACGCCGCCGGCATGGTTGCTCAGGAAGCCCTCGGGTGCCAACTCGTCGCCGTGTTCGGAGCCGCGCTGGGCGATGCAGCCAAAGCCCGCGCCGATGGACACGCCCTTGACCGCGTTCAGGCCCATCATGGCGTAGGCGATGTCGGCATCGAGCCGGTCGTACAGCGGCTCGCCCCAGCCGGGCGGCACGCCTTCGGCCACGACCTCGATGCGCGCGCCGATGGAGTCGCCGTCGCGGCGCAAGGCGTCCATATAGGCCTCGAGCTCGGCGACGATGCCGGCATTGGGCGCATAAAAGGGATTGTTGGGCACTTCGTCCCAGGACTCGAACGGGATCTCGATGGGTCCGAGCTGGCTCATGTAGCCGCGCACGCGCACGCCGAACTGCTCGCCCAGCCATTTCTTGGCAATGGCCCCGGCCGCCACGGTGGGGGCGGTCAGGCGCGCCGAGGAGCGGCCGCCGCCGCGCGGATCGCGCAGCCCGTACTTGCGCCAGTAGGAATAATCGGCATGGCCCGGCCGGAACGTATCGGCGATGTTGCCGTAGTCCTTGCTGCGCGCGTCGGTGTTGCGGATCAGCAGGCCGATGGGCGTGCCGGTGGTGCGCCCTTCGTAGACGCCGGACAGGATCTCGACCCGGTCGGGCTCCTGGCGCTGCGTGACGTGGCGCGAGGTGCCCGGGCGGCGGCGGTCGAGTTCGGCCTGGATGTCGGCCTCGGACAGCGCCATCCCCGGGGGGCAGCCATCGACCACGCAGCCGATGGCCGGCCCGTGGGATTCGCCGAAGTTGGTGACGCAGAAAAGCTTGCCTAGGGTATTGCCGGACATGGGATGGATGCGTGGCGGCGCGGGCGGGCCGCGCGCGGGAAGAAGGACGGAACCCGGATTATGGCATTGCCAGCGCCCGCTGGGCCATGGCGTCGATATGGGCCCCGGACATGGGGCGGCCCAGCAGGTAGCCCTGCATGGCCTCGCAGCCCTGGCTCTCGAGGATGCGGCGCTGGGCGTCGGTTTCCACGCCTTCGGCCACCACCGACAGGCCCAGGGCGTGGCACATGGACAGCAGCGCGGCCACGACCTCGCGGCTGTTGCCGTCCGATTCGAGCTCGGCGATGAACATGAGATCGAGCTTGAGCCAATCGAACGGCAGCTTGCGCAGGTGGGTCAGGCTGGAATAGCCGGTGCCGAAGTCGTCCAGCGCGATGCTTACCCCGCGCGCGCGCAGGGTTTCGAGCATGCGCGCATGCCGGTCGTAGTGCGCGATCAGCAGCGATTCGGTGACCTCCAGGACCAGGCGCCACGGCGCCAGGCCGGTACGCGTCAGGATGGCGGCCACCCGCTCGGGCAGTTCGTCGTTCTGCATCTGGCAGACAGACAGGTTGACGTGCACGCGCCAGGGCACCGGCCAGTGCGCCGCCCGCTGGCAGGCCTGCTCGAGCACCCAGTAGCCCAGCGGGATGATCAGCCCGGTGCTTTCGGCCAGGCCGATGAACTCGCCCGGCGAAACCGGCCCGCGTTCGGGATGGCGCCAGCGCAGCAGGGCCTCGCAGCCGATCACCCGGCCGCTGCGCGTCTCGCAGATGGGCTGGTAATCCAGGGAAAACTGGCTGTAGGCCTCGTCGGCCACGGCCTGGCGCAGGGCCTGTTCCAGCGACTGCTGCTCGCCCTGGTGCACCAGCATCTCCGGCTCGAAGAGCTGCCAGCGGTTGCTGCCCTGGCTCTTGAGATGGCGCATGGTGACATAGAGGTTGCGCAGCAGCGCCTCGGCGGTGCGGCCGTGCTCGGGAAACAGCGCCATGCTCACCCCGAACGTGACCAGCAGGCGCTGGCCGCTGAGCAGGTAGGGACAGCCCAGCGATTCGTGCAGCTGCGCGACGCGGTCGTAGACCCAGTCGCCGCCGGTCAGCGGCAGAAAGACCAGGAATTCGTCCTGCGAGCAGCGGCCCACCATGCCGCCGGGCGTGGCCTGGGCCTGCAGGGCCAGCCGGTCCGCGATCTGGCGCAGCAGCTCGCCGGCCTGCTCCAGGCGCAGCAGCGAGCTGTATTCCGTATAGCGGTCCATGTTGACCAGCAGGACCGCACCCTGCCCCGGCCCGCCGCCGGGATGCTCCTGCATCCAGCGGCGCAGGCGCCGCAGGAACTCCTCGTTGGTGAGCGCCCCCGTCAGGCTGTCCTGGATGAACGAGCGGTGCATGCGCCGCAGCTTGCCATGCTGCCAGCAGAGCAAAGCGGCCAATCCCGCTATCAGCATCAACAGCAACCACAAGGCGGATAAGTCGGCCGTGCTCAAATATACGCCCCGAAATTTATTTTCGGCCGGCGCCTGCCAGAAGGCGACGCTGGGATGCCACCCCGGGGGACCTGCATGGAAAACGGTCCGTGGCGGGGCGGCATCCCAGCGTCGCCTGGCTGGTACGCGGCAGTATGTAACAGCCCATTATGCACGACTTTGCGGTCATATTAAACGGAAGGAATAGTCACAAACGGGAGATTTACCCGGCGAATCGGCAATGATCGGCGTGGCCCGCTGCCCGCCATGCAACAAAAAGAAATTTTCCGTTGTTGATCCCATCCATCAAACCGTAACAGAATGCCGGGTTGCGGAAACCAATGGATGCTTTTTGCGCGGACCAGACACACACGCCGGCCCAGGCAGGACGTGTCTTCCGCGCAAGAGGCGTTTTTCCGCGGGCGGCCCCCACCGCCACCCCTATCATCGCCGCGCGATGCGGCCGATCCGCCGCGCATCGGCGGGACGATGCTGCGGCCAGCCTGGCCACAGCCGCCAGACGGTATCTCATGGAGGTAGCAGTGGTGACGACCCGAAGGACCGTGCTGCTTGCAGGCGCGTCGGTGCTGCCCCTGGCCTGGAGCCGGACCGCACGGGCCGATTGCCGCAGCACCCTGCTGACGCAGGATGCGCAGGCCGCGGCGTGTCCGATATTGAGCCTGTACGGCCAGGACGCCCAGGCCCGCCGCCTGGCGGCGGCGCTGACCCTGGAGCAGCTGCGCAGCCTGCCGCAGACCGGCATACGCACGTCCCTGCCGGCCAACTTCCAGATGCGCGAGAGCGTGCACTGGCAGGGCCCCACGCTGGCCGAGGTGCTGCGCAGCCAGGATCTGCGCTGCGACAGCGGCGTCTACGCCGAATCGCTCAGCGGCTACGGCGCGCTGGTGCCGGCCACGGACCTGAGCCGCTTCGACCCCATCCTGGCCTGGCTGCGCAACGGCAAGCCCATGAGCGTGCGCGGCAACGGGCCGCTGCTGGTGATCTACCCCTTCGACGATCACCCCGCCCTGCGCGAAGACATCCACTACCTGCAGCGCACGGTCTGGCAGGTCCGGTCCCTGACCGCCCTGTGAACGGCCCAGGTACACGGCCTCGCCTCGTCCCGACATGCCCTCCCCGTCCCGACACCATCCCGCACCGGCTCCGCCGCCCCCGCCCGAGGGGCTGCGGCATCCGCGCTGGCTGACCGTCGTGCTCTCGGCGCTGCTGATTTCCATGGCGGTGCTCACGGTGCTGGCGACGGTGAGCCTGCGCGACCATGCGCGCGAACTGGCCGAGCCGCGGCTCAACAGCGACTTCCTGGTCTCCTACCAGATCGCCACCGAACTGAACATGCTGATCGACGCCGCGCGCTCGGTGCAGGCGCGCGAAGGCGGGACGGGCGAGCTCATGCTGCGGCTGCAATTGCTGGCCAGCCTGATCGAGCCGGTGCCCACGGCCCCGCGCGCCTATACGCAGTTGCTGGACAGCCTGCCCCAGGCGCGCGAGCTGATCGAACAGCTCGCGCGCCTGGTCATGCCCTGGCTGGCCCGGCTGCAGACCGCCGTGCAGGAGCAGGCCGACCGCGAGGTGGCGCAGGACATCCTGGGGGAGGCCGCCATGCTGCGCACGCTCTCGGACCGGCTGGTCAGCCTGGTGCACCGCCAGCAGGGCAACATCCAGGACCAGAACCGGCTGCGCCTGCACGGCGGCTTCTACAAGCTCGAATGGACCATCGCGGGGCTGATCACAGGCAGCATCGTGCTGTCGGTATGGCTGCTCATCCTCAATCACCAGTCGCGCCAGTTCGGCGCCAAGCTCGCCCAGGCCAACGCGCGGCTCGAATCGGCGGTGGCCCAGCGCACGCACGAGCTGGCCTGGCTGGCCAACACCGACCCGCTGACCGAGCTCAAGAACCGGCGCGCCTTCATGGAAGCCGGCGAGGCGCTGGTCATCCAGTGCCGCCGCTACCCCTATCCCCTGTCGGCGCTGCTGATCGACATCGACCACTTCAAGAGCATCAACGACCGCTACGGGCACCACCTGGGAGACACGGCCATCCGCCGCGTGGCCGACGCCATGACCGCGACGCTGCGCGAGACCGACGTCACGGGGCGGCTGGGCGGCGAGGAATTCGCGGTGCTGATGCCGCACACCGACCTGAACGCCGCCCTGCGCGCGGCCGAGCGGCTGCGCCTGGCGGCGGCGGACCTGAGGATCCCTGTTCCCGGCCAGGAGCCGATCAACCTTACAATTTCGATCGGCGTGGCGGACTTCAGGCATGACATGTCGCTGGACATCCTGGTCATGCATGCCGACCTGGCGCTGTATCGGGCCAAGCACGACGGACGCAACCGCGTCCGCGCCTTCGGCACGGAATTGTCCTCCCCCGGCGACGCCGCCTAGTGCAAAGGGGGCCCGCGCCCGGCCCCGCCCAGGCGGATCGACCGCCCTGGCGTGCCGCGCCGCCGCGGGCGGCGGCAAAATCGCTTAACCGGGCCGCGCGCGGCAGAGATAATCACGTCATGACCATATTCCGAGACCTGACCCTGGGCATCGCCACCTTGGCGGGGGCGCTGGCCTGCGGCGCCTTCGTCCTCGGATTGAGCACCGTGCAGGGCTTTGTGCGGGACTCGCTCGAGCACCGCACGCGCGCCGAGGCCGCCCTGCTGGCCGAGCAGCTCGGCGCCCTGCCCGACCCGGCCGCCGCCGCCCGGGTGATGCAGGCCAGTTTCGATGCCCACGGCTACCGCTGGGCCCAATTGCACGACGCCCAGGGACAACTGGTGTTCCGCGCCTCGCGGCCCGCGGCGCAGGCGCCGCTGCCCGGCTGGTTCGAACGCCTGGTGCCGGTGGGCGCCACCCCGGTGTTCCAGCCCGTGCCGTCCGGGCCGCTGGCCCAGGGCCGGCTGGGCCTGGCGCCCGGCGAACTGCTGGCGCGCCAGGCGCTCTGGCAGGCGGCGCGCAGCCTGGCGCTGCTGGCCGCGCTGGTGATGCTGGCCGCCGTGCTGCTCGCCCTGGCCGCGCGCATGCTGCTCGCCCGCACGCTCTCGCGCATCGGCGACCAGGTCCAGGACTGGAGCGCCCAGGACAACGCCACCCTGGCCGAGCGCCTGCCCCCCGAGCTGGCCGGCCTGGGAGCCGCCTTCGAGGCGCTGCGGGCCCGGGCCGGCGCGCGCCTGGCCCAGCAGACCCGCACCATCGAGACCCTGCAGGAAGAGCTCGCGCTCGATCCGGTCACCCGGCTGCCCAACCGCAAGCGCTTCGTGGCCGCGCTGCAGCTGGCGCTGCGCGCCGGGGCCGGGGCGCGCGGCCACGTGCTGATGTTCCGCCAGCGCGACCTGGCCTTCATCAACCGGCGGATGCCGCGCCGGCATACGGACCAGTGGCTGCGCGGCGTGGCCGAGCGCGTGCAGGCGCAGCTGCAGCGGCCCGGCCAGGAAAACGTGCTGGCCCGGCTCAACGGCTCGGACTTCGGCGTGCTGCTGCCGGGCATGGAGCCGGCCCAGGCGCTGCGGCTGGCCGAAGTGCTGCGCAGCGAATTGCGCGGCAGCCGCATCGAACTGGACGACAGCGGGCAGTTGTGCCGCTGGGCGCTGGCCCTGACGGCCTACGAGCCCGGCGAGGAGCCGGCCCGCGTCCTGGCACGCCTGGACCACGGGCTGATGCAGTCCGAAAACGCCGAGCCCGAGACCATCGCGGCCGCCAAGGCCCGCCCGCCGCGCGGCGAAAGCGGCGAATACGCCTGGAAGGACGTGCTGCTGACGGCGCTGGACCAGCACCGCTTCTCGCTGGCGCTGACCCGCCAGCTCCGGCAGGACGGCAGCCTGCTGTGCCATCGCGCCATGCTGTCGCTGCACGATCCGGTCACCGGCCAGCAGCTTCCCGCGCAAAGCTTCATTCCTCCGGCCATCCGGCTGGGCCTGGCGGCCGATTGCGACATGCAGGCCATGCGCCTGGCGCTGGACTGGCTGCGCGGCCACGACGGCGAGCTCTCGGCCCTGCTGTCGCTGGCCTCGCTGGGCCAGGCGCAGTTCCTGCCGCGCTTGCGCGAGCTGCTGCAGGCCAGTCCCCAGGAAGCCGGCCGGTTGCTGCTGGAGATCGACGCGCACGGCCTGATCGACCACTACGCCGACGTGCGGGCGCTGTGCGAGATCGCCCGCGCCACGGGCGTACGGGTAGGCCTGCGCCGCCTGACCCGGCAGTTCGGCGCGATGGCGCACATGCACCACCTGCCGCTGAGCTACGTGCGGCTGGACGACGATTTCGTGCAGGGCCTGCAGGACAGCCCGGGCAGCCAGCACCTGGCCGCCTCGGTGGCCCATACCGCCAACAGCCTGGGCATCGCGGTCTATGCCATGGACCCGGGCATTCCCTTCCTGCGCGACTGGCTGGCGCCGCTGCACGTGGTCCTGCTGCAAGAGGTGGCGGTGCCGGCTGACCCGGCCGGGGCAGCCCTTGGATAGCGGCACCCCGCTTTTTGCGCCCGGCCTGCTGGCCGCCTGGCTGCTGCCGGGGCTGCTGGCCGCCGCCGCCCTGGCGCAGCTGGCGCGCGCGCAGGCGGCGCGTTCGCAGGCCGCGCTGAGCCTGGCCGGCCTGGCCCTGGTCGAACTGCTTACGCTGGCGTTGTACGGCGATGCGCCGCAAACCTACTTCTCGCTGGTGCTGGTGGCGCCGGGCCTGGCCGCCGCCACGGCGCTGCTGGCCTGCGCCGCCGGCGCGCCGCCCCGGCGCTGGATCGTGCCGGCCGCGCTAAGCCACCTGCTGAGCCTGCCCGCGCTGCTGCAGGCTGCCGGCCTGGCGCTGGCGCTGCCCGTGCAGGCCGGCTTCCTGTGGCAGTGCGGCCTGCTGTTGCGGGCCCTGCTCTACCTGGGCGCTCCGCTGCCGCGGCCGGCCGGACCGGCGCGCCCGCCCGCCCTGCCCGGGCCGGATGCCGCCGCGCCCGCGGGCCCGGTCGCCGCGCCCCAGGAATGGCAGGCGGCCATCGACGCGCACCGGCAGGCCAGCAGCCTGCTGGCCCACGAACTGCGCGCCCCCCTGGCCACGCTGGACACCGCGGCCCAGGCCCTGGCGCTGGCGGCGTCCGAAGACGACCTGCACGCCCACGCCCGGCTGGCCCGCATGCGCCGCGCCGTCAAGCGCATCACCGAACTGACCGACGATTTCCTGGGCAGCGGCAAGCTGGGCGAGCGGCTGCTGCAGCCCCAATGCGAGGCCGTGGACATGCAGGCGCTGGCGCAGGGGCTGGCCGCGCGCATGCAGGCCGATACCGCCCATGTGCTGCGAGTCGAGCCCGGGCCGCCGGCCCTGGCCTGGGCCGACGCGCGGCTCTGCGCCGAGGCGCTGCGCAACCTGCTGCACAATGCGGTGAAGTATTCGCCGGCCGACCAGCCCATCCTGGTGCGGGTGGCCGCCGACGCGCGGGCCGCCCGGGTGGCGGTGTCCGTGTCCGACCGCGGGCCGGGCATCAGCGATGCCGAACGCGAGCGCATCTTCGACCCCCACTATCGGCGCTCGATCCACCGCAACACCCAGGGCACCGGGGTGGGGCTGTATCTTTCGCGCGAGATGTGCCGGCGCCAAGGCGGCGACCTGGTGCTGATGCGCAGCGGACCGGACGGCTCGGTCTTCGAGATCCGCCTTCAGGCCGCGAAGACGTAGCCCTGGCCGCGCACCGACAGGACCGGCATCTTCATGCCCGCGGCCTGTGCCTTGGCCCGCAGCCGGCTGACCAGCACGTCGATGCGGCGCAGTTCGAACTCGCTGGAATCGCCGGGACTGAACAGCTCGGCCAGCGCCTGCCGGCTGACCACGCTGCCGCTGCTCTTGAGCAGGGCCCCGATGAAAATGCGCTCCTGGGCGCTCAGGTGCAGGCTGGCGCCTTCGGGCGAGGTAAGGATCCAGCCGCCTTCCTGCAGGCTCCAGGCCTGGGCCGGGCGGGCCGGCGGCCCGGCCGCCGGCGCGGGCCGCACCACCCCGGACATGCGCATGCGGCGCGACAGGCTGCGGATGACCGAGCTCAGTTCCAGCATGTCGACCGGCTTGGTCATGTAGATGTCGGCCCCGCCTTCCAGGCCACGCACGCGGTCCTCGAGCGCCCCGCGCGCGGTCAGCATGACGATGCCGACCTGGTAGCGCGCCCGCAGGCGGGTGGCCACGGCAAAGCCGTCCTCGCCGGGCACGTTGGCATCGAGCAGCACGACGTCACAGGAGTCCTGCTCGAACTGCGCCATGAACCGGGCCGAGTCGGGGGCCGCGAAGGCCACGTGAAAGCCGAACCCGCCCAGTCCGAGCGCGAGTTCCTCGCGAAAGTCGTCGTCGTCCTCGAGGAGGCCGATACGCAACATGTCTTCGGAAAAATGAGCTTGCACGAGCCGGATTTATCCTCAGATTGACAAGCCGCACGTCCGCCACGACATGTTCTTGCCTACGCCAAGCAAGGAAAGATGACGAATTCTATCAGCCACCGGCCGTCAGGCCGCGTCCGGCAGCCCCCGATCATGGCGGGGGAACCGCGCTTTTTTCCCCGATTGGCATCCTTGTCCAGGAAAAGCAACAGATGTTCAGGAAGAACAACTGATCTGCAGTTCCGCAGCCCAATCCGGCGCCGGCTCGGCATAGGCCTGCATGCCGGGGTGCTCGCGCCAGGGGTCGGCGAGCAGGCGCATCAGCGTCTCGATTTCGCTGGCATCGCCCCGTGCGGCGGCCTGGATGGCCTGCTCGGCCAAGTGGTTGCGCAGCACGTAGAGCGGGTTGTGCCGGTGCATGGCGGCCACCCGGTCCCGCGCGGGTCGGCCGTCCTGCCTGACGCGCTGGACGTAGCGCCGCGCCCAGGCCGCGGCGGCCTGGCGGTCGACGAACAGGTCCAGGAAGCGGCGCCACGGCGCGCCGCCGCCCTGCTCGCCGCCCTGCTCGCCGCCCTGGTCCTGGCCCGCCGCCGCGCCGCGGCCGGCCGGTTCGGCGGCCTCCGGGCAGTTCTCGGGCAAGCCGTCCAGGCGCCGGAACGACAGCGTGAAGTCGGCCCGCGACTCGTGCATCAGGCGCAGCAGGTCGTCCAGCAGCGTTTCGTCGCCGGGCTGCCAGGCGGCCAGTCCGAGCTTGCCGGCCATGCGCGCGTGCCAGTGTTCGAGAAAGGCGGCCTCGTAGCCGTCCAGCGCGGCCCGCAGGGCATCCTGGTCGGGCTCGATGGCATGCAGGGCCGAGGCCAGCCGGATCAGGTTCCAGTGCGCCACCGAGGACTGCACGTTCCAGGCATAGCGCCCGCCGGTATCCGTATGGTTGCAGATATGGCCGGCGTCAAAGCCGTCCATGAAGCCATAGGGCCCGTAGTCCAGCGTCAGGCCCAGGATGGACATGTTGTCGGTGTTCATCACCCCGTGGCAGAACCCCACCGACAGCCAGTCGGCCATCAGGCGCGCCGTGCGCCGCGACACCTCGGCCAGCAGCGCGGCCACGGGGCTGCCCTGCCCGGCCTGGCGGCACTCGGGATAATGACGGTCGATGACATAGTCGGCCAGCGTGCGCAGCAGGTCGGGCCGCCGGGCCGCGGCCCAATGCTCGAAGGAGCCGAAACGCACGAAGCTGGGCGCCATGCGGGTCACCATGGCCGCGGTCTCGACGGTCTCGCGCACCACGGCATCGTCGGCCACCACCAGGGCCAGGGCCCGCGTGGTGGGGATGCCCAGGCCGTGCATGGCCTCGCCGGCCAGGTATTCGCGCACCGAGGAACGCAGCACGGCGCGCCCGTCGCCCATGCGCGAGTACGGCGTGCGGCCGCTGCCCTTGAGCTGCAGCTCCCAATCGCCGTGCGGACCGGCGACCTCGCCCAGCAGGTGCGCGCGGCCATCGCCCAGCTGGCCGGCCCAGACGCCGAACTGATGGCCGCTGTAGACGGCCGCCAGCGTATCGCCGCCGGGCAGCGGCGCCGCGCCCGAGACCACGGCCAGGAACTCGGGCGTGCGCAGCGCCGAAGGGTCCAGCCCGATCAGCGCCGCGGCGGCTGCGTTGGCATGCAGCAGGCGCGGCGGGTGCTTGAAGGGCTGGGGCGCCAGCCGGGTGTAGAAATCCTCGGGCAGCGCGGCAAAACTGTTGACGGTGCGCAGCGCCTGCAGCGATGTTGCATTCATGGTGCCTCCTTGGCATTGCGCGCCGGCGTCAGGGCCTGCGGCGCGCGGACGGCCTTTGCGCGGACCGCTAGGGCGCGCGCGGCGGCTTGCGCCCCCGGGCGGCCTGCTTGGCCGGACGCACGTAGAAAATGGCGGAGAAAAAGAAGACCAACGACAGGACGATCTCGAGCCAGGCCAGCGCCACGGAGAGGCCGGGCGGATCGGACATGGCCCGCACCACGCCTTCCATCAGGTAAAGCAGCACCAGCATGCTGGCCCACTGCATGGTGTATACGCTGCCGCGCGCCACCCCGCGCAGGGGAAAGGCCAGCGGCAGGGCCTTGAGCAGCAGCCAGGAGCCGCCGGGACGCACCGGCGCGAGCACGGTTTCCCAGGCTACGCACAGCAGCAACAGGGCCAGCAGGCTGCCCGTGGCCAGCCGCCGCAAAGCGGGGTTGAGTTCGACTTGCATACTGCTATTATCGCCCGATGGAACAAGCTTCGGCGCCGTCCCATCGGACTCTTGCCGTTCCCAAGGCCCACGTCTCGCTGCCCTGGCACCGCCGGGTGGGAAAACTGCTGCGTTTCGCGCTGGCGCGCGCCGGCCAGGAAAAACTCCTGCAGGTCGCCTCCAGCCTGACTTTCACCACCGTCCTGGCCATCGTCCCGATGCTGGCCGTGGTGCTCTCGCTGTTCACCGCCTTTCCCCTTTTCAACGACTTTCGCATGGCCCTGGAGACCTTCCTGGCCAACAACCTGATGCCGCCGGCCGTGTCCGACAACATCATGGACTACCTGAACCAGTTCGCCATGCAGGCCTCGCGCCTGACCACCATCGGCGGCCTGTTCCTGATCGTGACGTCCATCATGCTGATCATGACCATCGACATGGCCTTCAACGACATCTGGCACGTCACGCGCCAGCGGCCCCTGCCGCAGCGCGCCCTGGTCTACTGGGCCGTGCTCAGCCTGGGGCCGGTGCTGGCCGGCGCCAGCCTGTGGGCCACCTCGATGCTGGCGCGCGAATCCATGGGGCTGGTCGGCGAGCTGTCGCGCGCAGCCGAGATCGTGCTGTCGTTCCTGCCGGTGCTGCTGACGGCGCTGGGCTTTGCCGCCCTGTTCGTGGTGGTGCCCAACCGGCGCGTGGAATGGAAGGACGCGCTGGCCGGCGGCCTCTGTACCGCGGTGCTGCTGGAGATCACCAAGCGCGGCTTCGCCCTGTACATCACCAACTTTCCCACCTATACGGTCATCTACGGCGCCTTCGCCACGGTGCCGGTGTTCCTGCTCTGGATCTACGTATCGTGGCTGGCGGTGCTGCTGGGCGCCTCGATGGCGGCCTCGCTGCCCCTGATCCGGCTGGGACGCTGGAACATCTCGCGCCGGCCGGGGGCCGAGTTCATCGACGCGGTGGGCGTGCTGCGCGCGCTGTACGCGGTGCGCGGCCAGGTGCCCGCCGGGCTGGACGGCAAGACGCTGGCCGCCACCTTGCGGCTGCACCAGGACGAGCTGGCCGACGTGCTGCAATCGCTTTCCGAGATGGGCCTGGTGGCGCGCGGACAGGCTCGCAACAGGGATGTCTGGGTGTTAAGCTGCGACCCCCGGACCGCCACGCTGGCGCCGCTGGTCGATCGCTTCCTGATCGACCGCAATCAGCGCCGCCTGGAGAACGAGCCCGAAATCCTGGAAGCCATCGCGCCGCTGCTGGTCGGCGGCAAGGCTGCCGTACTGGAAACCATCATCGATACTGCGCCGCCCGCCGAGCCGCCGCTCGAACCGAAGGCCCCGGTCAGCGCGCAGGCAAAACCCGAACCGGCCACCGGTTCCACGGAGACGATCCATGCTCAGAGTCAGTGAAATCCTGAGGGTCAAGGGCAATACCCTGTACACCGCCACGCCCGACATGCCCGTGTCGCAGGCGATCCAGACCATGAGCGAGCAGGACATCGGCTCGCTGGTCATCATGGAGCACGGCATGCTGGCCGGCATGCTGACCTTCCGCGAAATCCTGCGGCACATCCACCGCGCGCAGGGCGACTTCGGCGACTACACCGTGCGCGCCATCATGGACGACGCGCCCGTCAGCGTCACGCCCAACACCAGCGCCGACGAGGTGCAGCGCCTGATGCTCGAGAAGCACGCCCGCTACATCCCGGTCATGGACGGGCCGGTGCTGCTGGGCGTGATCTCGTTCTACGACATGGCGCGCGCCATCGTGGCGGCCCAGCAATTCGAGAACAACATGCTCAAGGCCTACATCCGCGACTGGCCGGTCGAGGAAGGCGGCGCCGAGGCCGGCAAGCCCGCCGGGCCTATGCTGTGAATTCGCCGTAGCGCAGGCTGCGCCAGGCGTGCCAGATCAGCTCGGGATCGTTGGCGGCCAGGCGCGCCGGATCGGACAGCAGCCGGCGCCAGCCGCGCGCGCCGGCACGGCCGTTGACCAGGCCCAGCATGGGCCGCACGATCACGCGCAGGGGCACGCCCGCGGCCACTTGCGCGGCCGCATAGGCCATCATGGCATCGACCACGCCGGCGTCCTCGCGCAGCCGCTCGTGCGGCCACCAGTGGTGCGACAGCTCGGACAGCACGCGCGGCTGGTGCCAGGCCGCCCGGCCCAGCATCACGCCGTCGAACCCCTGCGCCCGGGCGATCGCCTGGCCGGCGTCGGCCAGCCCGCCGTTGAGCACCACCACGCAATCGGGAAAATCCCGCTTGATCTGCAGCGCCGCTTCGTAGCGCAGCGGCGGCACCTCGCGGTTGTCCTTGGGCGAAAGCCCCTTGAGCACCGCATTGCGCGCATGCACGATGAAAACGCGGCAGCCGGCCTCGTACAGCGTGCCGACGAAATCGCGCACGAAGCCATAGGACTCGTCGTAGTCCAGGCCCAGGCGGTGCTTGACGGTGACCGGCACCTGCACGGCATCCTGCATGGCCCGGATGCAATCGGCCACCAGCGCCGGCTCGGCCATCAGGCAGGCGCCGAAAGCGCCCTTCTGCACGCGCTCCGAAGGGCAGCCGCAATTGAGGTTGATTTCGTCATAGCCCCATTGCTCGCCCAGGCGGGCCGCCTGCGCCAGCGCCCGCGGCTCGCTGCCGCCCAGCTGCAGCGCCACGGGATGCTCGGCCGGGTCGAAGTCCAGGTGGCGCGGCACGTTGCCGTGCAGCAGCGCGCCGGTGGTGATCATCTCGGTGTACAGCCGCGCGCGCGGCGCCAGCAGCCGGTGGAAATACCGGCAATGGCGGTCGGTCACGTCGATCATGGGCGCCACGCTCAGGCGCCAGGCGTCGGCAGCGAAGGAAATCGGGGTCATGGATGGATGGCGGGCACGGCGGGCGGCACGGCAGCGGCCCGCGGAACCCGACAATGTACCGTGGCGGCGAAAAATTTGCTGGGCCCCGGCCGCGGGCGGGCGGCCCGGCGCGGCGCGGCCCGCCGTGCTAATGTCGCAGCGGCCCGGACGCGGCCGTCCGGGCATAACAAAAAACGGGGAGACGCCTTCCATGGAAAACGGCCACGCGCCGGCCCGGCCCAGGGCCCTGCTGCCCTTGATCGTCTTTTCGCAGTTCGCCGGCACCTCGCTGTGGTTCGCCGGCAACGTGGCTGCGGCCGATCTGCCCGGCGGCCTGCACCCGGCCTGGCTGGCCAGCGCCGTGCAGCTGGGTTTCGTGGCCGGCACGCTGGCCTCGGCGCGCCTGCGCCTGGCCGACCGCCACAACCCGGCCACCCTGTTCCTGGCCTGCTGCCTGGCGGGCGCGCTGTGCAATTATCCGCTGGCCGCGCTGGCGCAGCTGCTTCTGCAGGAACACGCCGGGCCGGTCCATATGCTGCTGCGCCTGCTGGTGGGCGCGGCCCTGGCCGGCATCTACCCAGTCGGCATCAAGATCGCCGCCAGCTGGTACGGGCAGGGGCTGGGCATGGCGCTGGGCTACCTGACCGGCGCGCTCGTGCTGGGCACGGCCTTTCCGCACCTGGTCCAGGGCCTGGGCGCGGCGCTGGGCTGGCACGCGGTGCTGGGCGCCTCCTCGGCCCTGGCGGTGCTGGGCGGCCTGGCCCTGCGCGC